>CAUTPS010000003.1:0-109629 GCA_963540415.1 uncultured Prevotella sp. | reverse complement strand
CTGGTGGTGTGGATGCCAATGCATTGCAGAAGCCAAAGCGTTTCTTCGGTGCTGCACGTAATATTGAGGGTGGTGGTTCTTTGACTATCATAGCAACAGCCCTGATTGATACTGGTTCTAAGATGGATGAAGTTATCTTCGAGGAGTTCAAGGGAACAGGTAACATGGAGTTGCAGCTTGATCGTAGCTTGAGTAACAAGCGTATCTTCCCAGCTGTTAACTTGGTTGCTTCAAGTACACGTCGTGATGACCTCCTCCAGGATCGTACAACACTTGATCGTATGTGGATTCTCCGTAAGTACATTGCTGATATGAATTCTATTGAGGCAATGAACTCTATCCACGACCGTATGAGACGTACAGAGAACAATGAGGAGTTCCTGTTGTCGATGAATGATTAATGAAATCGGATTATTGAAACTTATTGTTCTTTTCTAACAGTAAGTTTACAGTATTAGTAAAATTGAAAAAGTGTATCAAAAGTATGAAACAGCATTATTTCCTTTTGATACACTTTTTCTGTATATATACAATTTCGCCCAACTGCCCAAAAGCTCTCTTTTGTCTTATTTTTTCACAACCTACTTTTTAAAAGATGCTCAATTGCGTTTGAATTAACGCCCAATTGGCTTGTAAAAGATGCCCTTTTCGATGCTAACTAACGCCCTTTTGAACCCTTACTAAGCACCTTTTAAAATATATCTTTATAACAATCTGGATTACAGATAGTTAAAAATGATTTTAAGACATTATTTCTTATGCTTTTAGGGAGCAAAGATAACAAATTATGTCATATATTTTCAAACAAGAAAATATAAAATATCAGGTACTTTCAGAATATAAAAACACGATACTTTGATAACTGAATCATCCCTTATTTCTTGATAAATCTAACATTTGCATAGCCAACAAGTTTATCAGTACGCCCTCCCTGTGGACGAAAATAAACAAGGGCTTGATAGCTATTTTCGGTTTGATAATGGCTATTGTCAACTCTAAAAGACGAGAGTCTACCTTGCTCATCTACAGCAAGGAACTGATAATTATAATAACCTAACTTCAAGGGGACTACTGCCTCATAATATCCACCAGCAGAATTATATGTCATCTCGTAAGCAGGAAGCAGACGGTCATAAGTCCAATCACCATTCAGAAATATTCTGTAAGGGTAGGGGGAAGGTACATTTAACTGAAAATGAGTCAGCATATAGTCGCTCGTTGTATTTATCTCAAAATTATCAGAGTTACGAATTAAAAATGCACCATCAGCATCTTCATCATACAGATAATTCAAAAAAGGAGTAGTAGGGTAGAGATAGGCATGAAAATTTTTACCGTCCCAACCAATTTTATCTACGCCCATTGAGGCAACATTGGTAGAGAGAATCTCAAACTTCCTATATTCATTACCCGCCCAAAAGATATAATCCTGGTTGTGCGACCATCGTAAACCATTTGGCATGACATACTGCGGTTTACTATTCCAACGAGCATCAAGCCAATTACGGTTTTGTAATACTACTGTCTTAATCTGCTGTTGTGGATTACTTACCGTATAGTTTCCATAATCCATCTGCATCTCAGCCTGCTGCTGCTCACTATTAATTGACTGATCTGTTTGTGTAGTTATATTCAATCTGACACCCATAGAACTCTCTGCAGGCTCTGTAAGCATAAAACAAGCCGTAAGTAAAGGGCGGTCAGAACTATTATCATCGTCATCATATACATAAAGACGATAATTACCAGACAATTTAGGACGACACTTATCATTCGGAATATCCAAATGATAATGTGTATAAAGTGTATTCGTAAGTGTGGATTCCTTTACATCATCTATTGTGTTTCCAGCAATAAAACCATCTACGATATAGCTTTCAAAGAGTCCAACAGAAGGTTTCCAATCTGCCTCACAATGCTCTAAACGATAAGTCAAACGGCGATAAGTATGCGTAAGATCGTCAAAATCTATACTTATCTTTCCGTCATTGAGTACCATAATAGGCAAATCCATCCACTTCTGATTAGCAACAACCTGCAATGAACGGATATTCTCGTCATTGATTTCATGTCGCTGAGCAGAGGTAGAAAGGGGAAAAAGATAAGCTAAGCAATAGATGAATATAAAGCCTAATCTCCTCATTTTTCTTTATTCAATAAATCATTGAGGAAGCAATCGAGGTCTTTATCTAAATCATGCATAAGATCACCACCTATAATAACAATGTCGTCATCAACAAGATAAAGCTCAGAAATATTATTCTTATCATCATCTTCAAGGATAAAACTATAAGGCTTCATGATTGACATATTCTCAATTACATCCTTTATACGATTAATTTCTGAACGCAAGATGCAAGCTGCTTCTTGATAGAAATTATCACTCTTATTGTCAATCCATTGACCTATGACACAGCGAGTAATCTCATCATCGCTATCGTCAAAAGCCATAAGATCACCACTATCTTGCGATACACGCAAATGAATATCTGTCATAGGCATATCACAATCATTAGCAGTAAATTTCTGTGCTACTTTCTTCAAAAAGCGCTCAATTTGTTGCTGGGTCTGTTCAGTTTCTGTCATGTCCTTGGTATATGTTTATTTTATAACAACGGCAAATATACAAAAAGTTTTCGATTTTGTATATATGAACACATTTTTTTACGCTCTTTTTTTGATGATTATAAAAAAAACATTATCTTTGCAACATAACTCTTTGAAATAAAACAGCCTAAATAAGGAAAACAATATAAAATGAAACAAACAATTCTTGTTACTGGAGGAACTGGTTTTATTGGTTCACACACAAGTGTAGAGCTGATAGAAGCTGGTTATGAAGTCGTTATTGTTGACGATTTATCTAACTCTAAAATTGAGGTTTTAGATGGTATTGAGAAAATAACGGGCGTTAGACCAGCTTTCGAACAGGTTGACCTTCGTGATCGTGAAGCTACAGAAAATGTCTTCCGTAAATATCCTAAGATTGAAGGTATTATTCATTTCGCAGCTTCTAAGGCAGTAGGCGAGAGTGTACAGCTTCCTTTGATGTATTATAGAAACAATATTGTTTCATTGTTGAATCTATTGGAGCTTATGCCAAAGTACAATGTAAAGGGAATCATCTTCTCAAGTTCTTGTACCGTATATGGACAGCCAAAGCCTGAAAACCTACCTGTTACAGAGGATGCTCCACATCAGAAAGCTACTTCTCCATACGGTAATACCAAGGAAATCAACGAGCAAATCATCTTAGATTATATTAATAGCGGTGCCGATATTAAGAGCATCGTATTGAGATATTTTAATCCTATTGGTGCACACCCATCAGCATTGATTGGGGAGTTACCTAATGGTGTACCAAATAACTTGATTCCTTTTGTTACACAAACCGCTATGGGTATCAGAAAGGAATTGACCATCTTTGGTAATGATTATAACACACCTGATGGTACATGTATCCGTGACTACATCTATGTTGTTGATTTGGCAAAGGCTCATGTAGCAGCTATGGCACGTGTACTTGACCAGGATACAGAGAAGATTGAGTACTTCAACGTTGGTACTGGTAGTGGTAACTCTACAAAGGAGATTGTTGAAACCTTTGAAAAAGCTACTGGTGTTAAGGTAAACTGGAAGTATGGTCCACGTCGTGAAGGCGATATTGAAAAGATTTGGGGCGATTGCACCAAAGCCAACAAAGTATTGGGTTGGAAAGCTGACACGCCATTGGCTGACGTTCTCGCAACTGCTTGGAAATGGCAGGAGAAGCTTAGAGAAGACGGAGTTATGTAGAAATCATTTTTTACGATTAATAATAGTCAAGATTAGTAAGCAAAAACAATATTGCAGGTGTATCCTGCTTTATTTTGTGTTTGTGTTGTTGTTATCCCTCGATGTGAATCGAGGGATAATTTTTATGCCCTTAAATCAGTCCAACTATTACTCAGTGCTGTACGCTAAACATTTACTCTATCATTAGTGTTTTTAGTTTTCTATCTTATATATAACTACTATAAAGTATCTCTCTTTTCATTTTCAAGCAATGTGTTGTTGCCCAGCACAAGTGGTGCTCATGCTCAGCACGATTGGTGTTGAGGGTTAATCACATTACAAAACATGGATAGGAGAGGGATAACTTATATAATAATCAATAAGAAGAACAGAACTATTATCTACTATTCGATTGAGGCTGATTATACTTCCCAAGAACTATCTTAAGGTAAAACAGAACAACATTAAGGATAAAAAGATTAAAAAAGAACAACTTTTATCCGTATAAATTTGCGAATATGGGATATAATCTATAATTTTGCACATAAGATTTGCGATGTGCAAGTAACTAAATAGATAATTACAAGGGTATGTCAATATCAAAGACCAGACAAAAGCTTGTTGATGTAGCACGCCAACTTTTTGCAAAAAATGGTATTGCCAACACAACGATGAACGACATCGCCAAGGCTTCAGGTAAAGGTAGACGCACACTCTACACTTACTTTAAGAGTAAGGATGATGTGTATTATGCTGTGATTGAGTCGGAGCTGGAACGCTTGTCAGATAAGTTGGACGAAGTAGCTGCAAAGAATATCAGCCCTCAGGATAAAATCATCGAACTGATTTATACTCATCTTAGTATGATTAAAGAGACTGTTATGCGTAATGGTAATTTACGTGCAGAGTTCTTTAGGAATATATGGATGGTAGAGAAGGCGCGAAAGAATTTTGATGAGGACGAAATCGAACTCTTCCGTAAGGTTTATTCTGATGCCAAGGAAGACGGAGATTTTGATATTGAAAACGTTGAACTTGTAGCAGACATCACACACTATTGTATCAAAGGACTTGAAGTTCCATTTATCTATGGCCGATTAGGTCATGGACTAACAGAGGAATCTTCACGTCCGCTTGTGGCTAAGGTTGTGTATGGTGCATTAGGAAAAAGTGGACTGAAATAAACCATCATTCTATCATGTGATTTCAGTCAGTTTGCTTATTATAAACTTATAAACTAACAATATAAATCAAAACAACATGAAATTATTGGAAGGTAAGACAGCCCTGATTACAGGTGCTGCACGTGGTATTGGTAAGGCTATCGCATTGAAGTTTGCAGAGGAGGGTGCAAACGTTGCATTCACCGACCTCGTTATCGACGAGAATGGCAAGGCTACAGAGGCAGAGATTGCTGCTTTTGGCGTAAAAGCTAAGGGTTATGCAAGTAATGCAGCAGACTTCGCACAGTCAGAAGAGGTTGTAAAGCAGGTTAAGGAGGAATTCGGTTCTATTGATATCCTCATCAATAATGCTGGCATTACGAAAGATGGTCTTATGCTTCGTATGACTGAGCAGCAGTGGGATGCAGTTATTGCAGTAAACCTTAAGAGTGCCTTCAACTTCATTCACGCTTGTGTACCAGTAATGATGCGTCAGCGTGGTGGTAGCATTATCAACATGGCAAGTGTTGTTGGTGTTCATGGTAATGCTGGTCAGGCTAACTATTCAGCTTCAAAGGCTGGTATGATTGCTTTGGCTAAGAGTGTAGCACAGGAGATGGGTCCTAAGGGAATTCGTGCCAATGCTATTGCTCCAGGCTTCATTGATACAGCTATGACACAGGCTTTGGATGACGATATCCGTAAGGAATGGACCTCAAAGATTCCTCTCCGCCGTGGTGGTACAGTAGAAGATGTAGCAAACACAGCTGTTTACCTTGGTTCTGAACTGTCAAGCTATGTTACAGGTCAGGTTATCCAGGTTGATGGCGGTATGAATATGTAAAGTTTCTTCCCTCCCTCCTGTCAGCAATGCTGAAAGGGTAGGGAGGGAGAATTTAGTTCGTTTCTATAATTTCTTTACTTATTTGACAAGTGGTTAGACCTTTCTTCTAATACATACAGCGAAGAAGGAAGATTTTATATAAGCTCTTTTTCTATAATTGTTACTACTGATAATCTTTTATTATAGCTCTCTATAAGGCTTTTCTTACTATGGAAGTACTTTACGAAGATAATCATATCATCATCGTCTACAAAGAGGCAGGCGAGATTGTACAAGGCGATAAAACTGGTGATGAACCTTTGTCAGAGATTGTAAAACAATGGATAAAGGAGAAATATCAGAAACCTGGGAATGTATTTTTAGGTGTTGTACATAGACTGGACCGTCCTGTAGCAGGATTGGTTGTCTTTGCCAAGACTTCAAAAGCACTTACAAGACTAAACGATATGTTCCGCAATGGTGAGGTGCATAAGACTTATTGGGCTATTGTTACGCGTCCACCATTTGAGACAGAGGCTACACTAACAGACTGGCTTGTACGTAACGAACGTCAGAATAAGAGTTACGCTTATAATCACCAAGTACCAACTTCTAAGAAATCTATCTTACATTATAAAGTAATCAACCAATCAGAACGTTACACACTATTAGAGATTAATCTAATGACAGGCCGTCATCATCAAATTCGTTGTCAGTTGTCTAACATAGACTGCCCTATAAAAGGAGATTTGAAATATGGTGCTCCGCGTTCTAATCCAGATGGCAGTATTTGTTTGTTGAGCCATCGCGTTGAATTCATTCACCCTGTTTCAAAGGAGAAGATCTGTATAGAATCACCACTGCCAAAAGACAACTTATGGCAAGCAATAGGTAAATTATAATAGAGAAAGCCTAATCTTAGTAAGACTGATAGCCCCAGCTTTCGTCGGTTATTACCTTCCGCACAACATGTGCGGGGCATCAACACGATATGTGCGAGACCTCAACACAATATGTGTGGAAGCATCGCACATAATAAGATAAGTATTAAAACTTCAAGAGAAGATAGTCAAATAAACTATATTTCCTCCTTAATTTATTCCATGTTCATTCAATGCTTTAGCATACTTAGCAGCATTCACTTGATGTTCTTCGTATGTCTTGGCAAAGTTATGTGTACCACTAAAATCCTCCTTAGCACACATGTAGATATAATCATGATGAACATAATTCAATACAGCATCAATAGCTGCCACAGATGGAATACGTATTGGGCCAGGAGGAAGACCGCGATATTTATAGGTATTATAAGGATTATCAATCGTAAGCCACTTCTGATAGATACGATGAGCAGTAAAATTCTTTGTAGCAAACTTTATTGTTGGGTCAGCCTGCAAAGGCATATTCATGTGTAAACGATTGATATACATACCTGCAATCTTTGGCATTTCTGCCTCATTATCGGTTTCTTCATCAACAATACTTGCAAGCGTAACTATCTCACTTTCAGTAAAGCCAGCCTGTTTCGCCTTCTCTTTACGTTCAAAGTTCCAGAACTTCTTGTTCTCTTCACTCATCTTATCGAGAAACTTATCGACTGAAGTATTCCAATAGAAATCGTATGTATTAGGAATAAACATTGCAGGGATGGTTTCTGGTGTGAAACCATATTTCTTGCAAACTTCCTTTGACTTAAGACGTGACAGAAGTTCTGCACGTGTAAACATCAACTTTTTACTCACATCAGTGGCAAGATCTTCAATTGTTCTTACTGACCTAATTGTAACTTTCACAGGGGCTTGAAGACCATTAATAATATGACGTGAAGTCTGAAGAGAACCAGAAGAACCAACAGTAAATCTACCAGGACGGATATGATTTGAATATCCCATAATTCCAGCAAGCTGCTTGAATACCCAAAAACCTTGAGGAGTTGAGATTGGTTGAAGCTTAGCATATACTGAGTCTATATTGTCGTTCTCATCAATAAGAACATATTTTTCTTTCCCTGTACGGGACATTCCCGAGAAGAAAAGAAAGTATGCTACACCTGCTAATATCGCAAAAATTGCAACAATAATCCAACGGGACGTTGTCCCTTTGTTCTTTCCTTTAGATTTTGCCATTGTCTTTACTTTATAATTCTGAAGTGCAAAGGTACAATTTTAAAGTACAAAACGAGCAATGACATGCGACTTTGATGATATCTTTTTTGAAATTTAAGAGAAAAGATAAGCTGTTGTCTGTATAATTGTGTACTTTTGTCCGAGGTAAACAAAAGGATAATGAAAGAATTTGATACATATATCTTTGATTTAGATGGTACGTTGCTGAGTACATTAAACGACCTGGCTGCAAGTACAAACTATGCACTTCGTTGGGCTGGAATGCCTGAACGTACAATAGAAGAAATACGTATGTTTGTGGGAAATGGAGTAAAATTACTCATGGAACGTGCCATTCCTAATGGTATTAATAACCCTAAGTTTGAGGAGACTTACGCCAAGTTTCGTGAACATTATTTGGAGCATAATCTTGATACAACCAGTCCTTACGATGGCATTCCAGAGTTATTACGCGAATTAAAACGTCGTGGTAAGAAACTTGCGATTGTAAGCAATAAGTTCTATGCAGCAACACAAGACCTCGCAAAGCATTTCTTTCCAGACACAATAGAGGTGGCAATAGGAGAGCGCGAGACTATCAGAAAGAAGCCTGCACCAGACACAGTATTGGAGGCTCTTCGACAATTAGGAGCGTCAAAGGAAGGTGCTGTATATATTGGTGACAGTGATGTAGATATAATGACAGCCAAAAACTGCGGATTACCATGCATCAGTGTGCTTTGGGGATTTCGTGATAAAGATTTTTTAATACAGCATGGCGGCACGATATTCGTTAATAAACCATCTGAGATTTTAGGTGAATAATCTTTTTGCTTATTCTTACTTGCTATATATGAAGTCATAGAGGCTTTATATATAGCAATTCTTTTTTATTCCAATCGACCTTAAAAAAGAATGATAAATAGGGTTTTATAAACTCTATTTATCATAACTACCATTATCTTAAAAACAATAAACACGTTCTGTGTTAACGCTCAGCACATATGGTGCTTATCATCAACACCATATGTGTTAGGCATAAAAACGTTGCGTAAAGATAGCAAAATTGAATTTATTCATGGTGATATGGTTCACCTTTTATAATTGTGCAAGCACGATAAAGTTGTTCTGTAAAGATGAGTCTGACCATCTGATGTGAAAAAGTCATACGTGACAATGAGATCTTTTCATTGGCACGTGCATAAACATCTGGGGAAAAACCATAGGGTCCACCAATGATAAAAACAAGTCGACGAGCCGTATTTTGTTTTTGTTTCAGCCAATTAGCATATTCAACAGAACGAAATTCTGCACCATGTTCGTCTAACAATACGACCGTATCAGAAGGCTGAATTTCTTTCAAAATCAATTCACCTTCCTTTTGTTTTTGTTGATCTTCAGAAAGGCTTTTCGTATTTTTTAATTCTGGGATTGTAGTAATACTAAATGGCATATAATGCTCAATACGACTGACATAATCATCTATACCAACCTTAAATATCTTACTCTGCGTTTTCCCAACAAGGATGAGTATCGTCTTCATATTAAAACTTCTTTATTTCTTCCCACAGTCTTTGCACAGGCAAACCCATAACATTAAAATAGCTTCCGTTAATAGATGTAACTCCAACATAGCCAATCCATTCTTGAATACCATAAGCCCCTGCTTTATCGAAAGGCTTATAATGCTCTATGTAATAGGTGATTTCATCCTCCGAAAGCTGCTTAAATGTCACATCAGTAGTCACTGAGAAAGCATGTTCCTTATCGGTTGTCAACAAACAAACACCCGTAATAACCTGATGCGTTCTACCACTGATAAGCTGAAGCATACGACGTGCATCCTCTGCATCCTTAGGCTTTCCAAGCACCTCATCTCCAACAATTACCACCGTGTCAGCCGTAATGACAAGGTCGCCCTCCCCTATCAATGTACGATAGGGGGCTGCCTTCTCACGAGAAATATAGCCAGCTACTTCAGTGGCAGGTAGATTATCAGGATAAGACTCATCAATATCAGGCAGTACTTTTACCTCAAAATCCAAGTCCAAACCACCTAAAAGTTCACGACGACGCGGCGAATTACTTGCAAGTATTATACGTTTCATTATATTACAGTTTACCAGCCAAAAGCCTTTTCATTCAATACCCATTTCCCTTGAGCCTTCATCACCTGCTCAAGAATATCACGTGCAACACCATATCCTCCCTTACAATCACTAACGTAGGTTGATATCTCTTTGATTTCTGCACAAGCATCCTTTGGGCAGCAAGGACAACCAGCACGCTTCATCACTTCGTAATCAGGAATGTCATCACCTACATATATGATTTCATCTTCCTGCAAATCATACTTCTTAAGAAACTCTTCCCAAGTGCGTATCTTCATCGAGCAGCTAATATAAACATCCTTAACGCCAAGATATTCATAGCGTGAACGAACATTCTCGTTATGTCCACCAGTCATAATCGCAAGCTGTAGCCCATGCTTTACAGCCAACTGAATAGCATAACCATCCTTAATATTAATCGTACGGAGTGGGGCACCCTTTTCATCCATCTGAATGGTAGAAGCAGACAATACGCCATCAACATCAAAGACAACAGCCTTTATCTTCTTTAAATCGTAGTTAATCATATAAGTAAGTATAATAAATTTAGATTGTAAATAACTATATTATAACAAGTTACATCTATATGTTAGAGTTTATTGTTAATCTATCTTTTGTCTAAAGTGAGATTATCCACCAGCGGATTAATCCCCTTTGAAAGCATCTTATAAAGTTCCTGCAAATCCTCTTTGCCATTCATCAACTCCATCTGCTTGCTCATTACATTCCTATCTCCACGTACTGCAGGTCCCGTCTGTGCCTCCTTTGGACTGATTTTCTGTATCTTTTCTGTTGTTTCATTAATCAATGGTAACATCACATCGAACGGAATACCATGCTCACCGAGAATGTCTAAAGCCACCGTGTAGCAGTAATTTGTAAAGTTACAAGCCCAAACAGCAGCTAAATGTAGATACTTTCTATCTGCAGAAGACAGCCTTATCACACGCTGAGTAAGTTTATTAGCAAGACTCCTAATAACATCCTCCGTCTCAATAGAATTGCCCTCAATAAACACTGGAATACGCTCAAAATCCACATCCTTAGTCTTAGAAAACGTCTGCATAGGATAGAATACACCATAATATTGTGCTTTTCCTTCAAAACAACTCATTGGCATAGAGCCTGCTGTATGGAGAAAAAGTTTATCTCCCCTACCCTTACAGACCTCTGAAATCAACTCACAGAGAACACTATCTTTCACAGAAAAGATGTAAATATCAGCCTCATCGCGAAGTGCTTTTATATCTGTTTGCCACTCTGCCTCAAGCAATTCACCTAACGTTCGGGCAGAATCTTCAGTACGACTATATACCTGACTGATAATTACACCAGCCTTTTTCAACGACTTACCTAACTGTGTGGCAAGATTACCAGCACCAATCAATGTAACCTTCATCATGCCAACAAATTTAATAATTTTAAAGGAAATATGTCGGGAAGTCATCGCCTTTTTAATAAAGATTTACTACTTTTGCGCATACTGGCACATTAAACCAGAAGTATATTAAATTTAAACGGATAGAAACACGTATGAAATTTATTGGAATTATCCCCGCTCGCTATAGTTCTTCACGCTTTCCTGGTAAACCTTTAGCAATACTTGGAGGAAAAGCCGTAATAGAACATGTTTACAGACAGGTAAGTAGTGTGATGGAAGATGTATTTGTTGCCACAGACGATCAGCGTATCTACGATGCCGTAGAGGCGTTTGGCGGTAAGGCTATAATGACTCGTCCCGACCATCAGAGTGGCACAGACAGAATCTGCGAAGCACTTGACAAAGTGGGCGGAAACTTTGATGTCGTTATCAACATACAGGGTGACGAACCTTTCATACAGAGAAGTCAGCTTGAAACTGTCATGCAGTGTTTTGACGATCCACGCACACAGATAGCGACACTTGGCAAACCTTTTGAGTCAATGGAGGCAGTAGAGAATCCTAATTCACCTAAGATTGTACTCGACAATGATGGTTATGCACTTTATTTCTCTCGCTCAGTTATTCCTTTTGTACGTGGAAAAGAATGTGCAGAGTGGCTCTCTCATTTTCCATTCCTCAAACACATCGGACTTTATGCTTACCGCACTGAAGTGCTACGTGAAGTAAGTCGTCTGCCACAGTCCTCACTTGAGTTAGCAGAAAGTCTTGAACAGCTACGCTGGTTACAGAACGGATATAAAATAAAGGTAGGTCTTACGGATGTTGAAACCATCGGTATTGATACGCCAGAAGATCTACAACACGCTGAAGAAAAATTGCGTAGCCTATAAAAACAAGGGTTGAAAGCGTAAGAAACAGACTTCAGTACAACTCGTCGAAGAACTATATTAAATTATTGCTGTTCAGTAAAAATAAACTGAAAGCTATGTATCTCTTTATCCATCGGTGTTGCAGCCGTTTTACTTATCCAGGGGCTTGGTTTTCAGTTTCAAACTGTAAGCATTATAAAATGTGCTTATTTTGACAAGGAAAGCCTATAATAACCAGATAAATTAATGAAATCATAAGTTTAAGTCTATTTTATCTAACACAGATAAACCCCTAAAAGTTTTATCGGACACCAATAATTAACATTTATTAGTCCGAACATCACCACATAGAAATTTATTTTGACAAAACAACAAAAAAGGTAAAAGAGAATAAACCCTTTTACCTTTTTATTATTTACTAAGTTTCTTCTTAGAAACGATAACCCAATGTAAGGAGTAACTGACTTCTGTTATTCTTAACATCAGTGTTTGAAGCAATGTTAGACTCCGGTACTGTTGTTGCACCAGAAGGAATTGAAATATCTCTAACATTAGAGAATGGAGCAAAAGAACCTTTCTGTGCACTATACTGATAAGCCAAGTCTATATTGAACTTCTTAACCTGATAACCAACACCTAATGTGAGGCGGTTGATTGCACCCCAGTTTGTGTAGTCTGTTGTTGAAGCATACGATGTTCCTAAAGAAGCAAGACCTGGATCCTTCTGTGCATCATTTACATACATTGCACTTACATAATTGTAACCCGCACGCAAAGCAACATTACTTACAGGCTTATACTCAACACCCAACTTCAAAGTGCTAACGCCCTTCAAAACCTCCTTAGTGTGATTATTCATAATTTTATCAGGGCTTGATGACTCGTAGTACTGACCATAGTAATAATCATAGTATCCACCATCATTGACTCTACTATTAATATTACTATAATTCTCATACTCGTAAGTTGCACCCAAGGCAAGGTAGTTGCCAACAGTGTGACCAAGAGAGAAACCAAACTTCCAAGGTGTCCACATCTTGAAATCGTATGAGTTAGCAACACCTTTTTCCTGACTTGATGTGCCTGACGCATAAACAAGACGAGTAACATTTGAAGTCGTCAAGTCATACCATGTTGGAGACTTCACATATGCACCAATTCTAAATGGAGACTCAGCTACTGGACGAACAATTACACCAGCTGTAATATCAAAACCTGAACCCGTTACCTTTCTCTCATCACGAACAACAACTCCACCATTATTGAAATTCTCACGATACTCACTATATCCCTTGTAATTAACATCCTTCATACCGAATGTCAAACCGAGATAAACCCTGTCATTGAGATTTCCACTCACAGCAAAGTCGTAGTTACCAATATAGCCAGTATGCGCACGGTCTAAAGTATAACCAGTAGCTTTCTCATAGTTATAAAGTCCATTACTACCAGGAATCAATGAATTCCAATAGAGATCATCAATCTGACTCCAAGTGTATGCTATATCCTTTGAAGTTGGAGTTGAATTTACATAGCCAATATTTTTACCATCCTTATTCCTAACAAAGAAACCACCTTCACTCTGATTACCAAGCATACCCTTAATATATGACTGCTTATTCTGTGAACTTCCATTCAAAGAGCCTGCAGCATTAAGGATATAATCAAAGTTCTTGCTCTTATGATAGTTGAAACCAAAGTTAAGAAAAGACTTCTGACCAGTACGAGTAGTATAGACACCACCAATCTGATCGAAGCTCAGATTAGTCTTCTTACCATTAGAGAACTCCTTACCATCTGATTGCATAAGAAGACCAGCACTGAGACTAACATTGCTGTGACGGAACAAACCGATACCAGCTGGGTTAGAACCGATAGTAGAAATATCAGCACCCAAGGCTTCCATGGCTCCACCCATACCAACATAGCGTGCAGTACCATTCAAGTCCTCTCCTGCTAACTTAGCATTCTCGTATGTCTCCTGTGCATTTGCAGACAAAGCAGCAAACAACGAAACAGCAAAGAAAATATATTTACTCTTCATTTCTGATATTCTTTATTAATTAAACATTCATTATCCCAAATACTATCTATGACTACCGAAGGCACTGCGTGAGCCACCAGAGCTGCTACCTCCACCGCCAGAATATGAGCCACCGAAGCTACCACCACCTCTTGCACCACCAAATGAGCTTGGTGAAGGCTGTGAGAATGTAGATCGCTCTGGCTGAGAATAAGAGCGTGTCTGATTCTCATAACCATTCTGACGTGCGCCAGCGAAGCGGTCATAGTAACTTCTCATATCATTACTCTGAGATGCATTGTTACCATACTGGTTTACATTGCCACGACGATTTGAGAAAGAAGATCGTCCGTTGTCATAGGAACCACTTCTTGCTTGAGAACCAAAGTCTCTTGGAGAGTTACCCCAGTGATTAGCTGTACCCGTATGACCATTGTAAGCATAGTAGCCACCTCTTCTATAACCATAGTAAGGATAACCACCATAATAGCCATAATATCTGCTCCATGGGTTGTACCAACCATAGTCAGCATAACCATAATAGTATGGATAACCGCCGTAATAGCCATAATATGGATAACCACCATAATAGCTATAATAAGGATAGCCACCATAATAACCATATGACCATGGATCATCCCATCTGTCATACCAGCCACCATAATAAGGTGAACGCCATCCCCATCCTACATAGAACGAAGATCGACCAGCAAACCATGGGTCATAATAGCCACCCCAAAATCCATCAAAACGACTCATTCTTCGGCTATAAGCAAAGTCATCGTTATCACTTTCATACTGACGAGTGAAACCTCCATAGATAGTATCTAACACTACAGAGTCGCCATGCAACGTAGAGATACGCGACATAAAGATATCGTTTCCAAGAGAATCAACTCCTATTTTCTTATAATTATACTTGCCACGACGATTGTATTCGTCATTAGACTTACCAATACCGCTATAATAAACAGGGCGGTCCTCCTCCACTTTACTCTGTTGATAAGCAGACTGATCCGCCTTTGACGGGGTAAAATAAAGGTCATCTTGCGCCATTGATAGCAATGGCATAGCTCCAAATAAAACCGAAAGTAATACTGAACGTTTCATATACCTTTTTTTTAATTTACACTTGTTTTAACACCAAGATAATGTTTGTACACAATCTTTATAGTGCAAAAATAAGATAACTTTCTTTGCAAATATACGGATTTTCCCTAATCCATGGTAGGTTTTTCCCTATTTTTTATAATTTTGCAGTAGAAATTTAACACCAAGATGAAATATATACAAGTAAAATTTACGGCAGAACCTGATTCTCAGGATGTAAGAGACATCATTGCAGCTCTTGCAGCTGAAGTTGGATTTGATTCCTTCACAGACGAACCAGACGGACTCGTTGGCTACTGCCAAGAAGATCTTTTCAATGAAGAAACACTTACTGAAATCATACAGAGTCTTCCAATTCCAGACGTAAAAGTTTCTTTCGAAGCTACTAAAGCTGAGGATAAGAATTGGAATGAGGAATGGGAAAAAGCAGGTTTCGACCCTATCATCATTGATGACCGCTGTGCTATCATCTGTAAGAATCTGGAGGAGGAAGCTATTGCTACCTATCCTCAGCTTGAGACAATCCCAATGAAGATTGTCATCGATGCACAACAAGCATTTGGAACAGGTACACATGAGACAACACAGATGATTGTTTCATTATTACTGAACCAAGACCTCAAAGAAAAGAGAGTTCTTGATTGTGGTTGTGGAACAGGTATTTTAGGCATTGTTGCCGCCAAGTGCGGTGCAAAAGAAGTTGTAAGCTATGACATTGATGAGTGGAGTGTACGCAATGCTGAGCATAATGCCGAACTAAATGGTGTAGAATTAGATGTGCTTGAAGGCGATAAACGAGTCTTGTCACACGTGAGTGGTGTCTTTGATGTTATCTTAGCAAATATCAACCGTAATATTATCCTTGAAGATATAGACGAGTTTGTCAGCGTTATGACAACAGAATCAAAGATTATTCTGAGTGGATTTTATGAGCAAGACGCAGAGGCTATCCTTCAAAAAGCTAATGAACTCGGTCTGAAAGAGAGTCAACGTTTATTGAATCACGATTGGTGTTGCCTACTACTTGAACGTCAGTAACATCTTCTTGTATAAGTAGTTGCTGTAAGTCATAGAAGCTACCATTGTAGATGTCTAAGTCTACATATCCCTTAATACCTGGCAGCCTTCCGGCATCGGTATGCTGCCAGAATTTCCAAGCACCTTGGTACTCCATCTGATTAACATAATAGTGAGCTATCCAATAAGGATAATCATCAAAGCGAGAATCAGAAAGGTATTGGTCTTTAAACTTATAATAGGTATAGATGATAGGTTTCACATGATACCTATCTTCTACTATATGTAGCCATGTCAGAATATTCTGCTGGAACTCTTCTGTACTGATATTCTTTGGTTTATGTTCCACATCAAGCACAGGTGGTAAATCTCCCGGTTGCAGATGAACCATGGCAAGGAAGAAATAAGCCTGCCGACGTGCTGACGACTTATTACTCCAGAAATGATAAACACCACGTATAAAACCATGTTCTTTCGCGTTGGAGAAGTTATCACGGAACTTAGTATCAATATGACTATCGCCCTCCGTTGACTTGATAATTACAAAACGAATAGGCAAACGGTCTATCAGTGCATTTCTAAGTCGATTCCAGTTAATCGAACCTTGATAACGACTTACATCAATACCATAAATCGTATAACCTTCAGGATAATCTGGGTCACCATAAATAGCACGCCATCTGAAACCTGTAGGTGATACAAAAAAGAAGTAAAACAGAAAACTATACCCTACAGCAAGACACAATCCTCCAGCCCAACGCATCCAACTTGGCATTTGAATCCAAGTCTTTAGTATTGATTGAAGCACTTTAGAGATAAACATTTTCTTACTTTTGGATAATTTTATATTCTACTTTACATCTATATATATATTGAACTTTCAAGTTTTTTTCATGAAGAAAAGAATTTCTTTTCATGAAGAAAAAGATTTATTTACGTGAAAATAAATAATTATTTTCATGAAAATAAATTAGTACACTACTTAAATATGAGTTCAAACATGTTGTTTCTTTAGATCAATAGACAACAAAAATGAAAGCGATTAAGCACTACTTACAGCTGTATTCATGTGCTTTTATTCTCGTATGAATACTATAATAATAGATTGAATATCAAAGGGATAATTTAAAACATTTACCAACTACTCAAAGCATAAAGGTCAGAAGAAAATAAGAAATTGTATAAAACAAAAGAAGAAACAGAGGATATAGTTATCCCCCATCTCTTCTTTATGAATATACTATTACTTAGCCTGCTCTAATCCGAGAGTCTTAGTAGTCTGATCACATACTGAAGAAGGACCCCAGTACTGGATAGGACCTGGATAAACATAGCATGTTTCCTTAGCCCACTTCTCACGCTGAGCAGCAAAAGCCTTAAATGGAGCACCATCAAGTTCAACGAGTGCCTTACGAATAACTGGCTTCATCTCACCGTTACGTCTCTCCATGTTCATCATCATAGTGATTGGCACACCTCCTGCCTTCCACTGATCAGCAGGAGCTGTAGTATTCTTAACGATAGCCATATAACCTGTCTTACCGTTAGCTATCAACTGAGCTGCTGATGAACCAAGTGCATAGCAGTAGTCTGCATCAAAGTTAGAAGGAGCTGCACAACGACCCTCGTAACCAAAGAAGTGGTGCAAAGGAGAGAACTTACCAGTATACTTACCTTCCTTCTTCCACTGATCAAGCTTAGCTGCAACCATCTCAGAGATAAGTTTCTCTGTCTCGATGAGAGATACCTGTACGTTTCCGTGTGGGTCACGGTCGAGAGAAAGCTGACGAGCAACGCCCTCTGGAAGTGTCTCAAATGTAGCCTTGTTCTCTGCAGAGAGGTGTTCAAGGATATACTTACGCTGTGCATCCTTGTCAAGGTTCAAATAATCAGCACCATGAGCAGCGAGCAAATCATTCAACTCCTGAATCAAACGACCGATAGCAGGAATAAACTCGATAAGACCTTCTGGAATCAAAACAACACCGAAGTTGTTACCCTGCTCTGCACGGTAAGCAACAACACCTGCGATATACTCAACGATATCATTCAAAGTCTGATCCTTAGATTCAATTTCCTCAGATACCAAGCAAATGTTTGGCTGAGTCTGCAAAGCACACTCAAGAGCGATGTGAGATGCAGAACGACCCATCAACTTGATGAAGTGCCAGTACTTACGAGCAGAGTTACAGTCACGCTCGATGTTACCGATAAGCTCTGAGTATGTCTTTGTTGCTGTATCAAAACCGAAAGAAGTCTCAATCTGATCGTTCTTCAAGTCACCATCAATAGTCTTAGGGCAACCAATAACCTGTACACCATACTGCTTAGCAGCATAGTATTCAGCCAATACACAAGCATTAGTATTAGAGTCGTCACCACCGATGATTACAACAGCCTTGATATCCAACTTACGAAGAATCTCAAGTCCCTTCTCAAACTGTTCTTCCTTCTCAAGCTTTGTCCTACCTGAACCTATCATATCGAAACCACCAGTGTTGCGGTAAGCCTGAAGATTCTCAGCAGTAATCTCAATATAGTTGTGATCAACAAGACCACCAGGTCCCATAAGGAAACCATAAAGACGGTTCTCTGGGTTCAACTTCTTAACCTCATCAAAGAGACCAGAAATAACGTTGTGACCACCAGGAGCCTGACCACCTGAAAGGATGATACCAACGTTAATCTTAGCATTGTTAGCCGAATCAGCTGGAACAAACTCTACGAGAGGCATTCCATACGTGTTAGGGAATAACTTCTTGATATCCTCTTGATTGTCAACACTCTGTGTAGGAGCACCTTCCTGCACCTTTACTGCACCCTGAAGAGCCTTAGGCAACTTTGGCTGATAGCCTGCTCTTTCCTTCTGCAATGCGCTAATTTCCATGTGTTTAATTTAAATGATTTGAATATAATGATTTATTTAATGTCTTTACTACTCTGCAAATTTACCTTTTTTATCCGATAATAGAAAGGAAAAGACGCTAAATTAAAATTTTAACTCTATTTTTATGTAAGAAAGTCTTGCTTTTCTTTTTTTTTATTTATCTTTGAACGAAAATATAAAATATAGCTATTTAGGATTAATATGAGCAACAAAAGAGATTTGAAACGCACCATTAATTACATTTGTGGTGATTTGTTTACAGAGGGCATCGCAGCATCTCTCTATGGTGAGAATCGTGATAATGACAATACTGAGGCTATCCTCACTTCTATTTTAGTAATGCACAGCAATTACATCAGACGCGTATCTCACGTTCAGCCAGGTATGCCTGCCAAAGTATATTTCAAAGACTTGAAGGACAAGTTTAGTAAAGAAGTCAATGAGATTGTTGATCAACTCAATAACCTTGCATAATGTTACAGGGTATATCAAAGTGGCTTCTTTATAGTTTTATGGGGTGGAAGAAGGATGTAAGGTTTACATTACCTGACAAAGCTATTATTTGTCTTGCACCTCACACAAGTAATTATGATTTCCTAATTGGTCAGCTTTACGCAAGAGCTGAGCGACTGAAAAGCAACTTCCTTATGAAGAAGGAATGGTTCTTTTGGCCGCTTGGTCCTATCTTTCGCAAACTCGGAGGAATCCCTGTATGGCGTGATAAGAAAACAAGTATGACTGACCGATTAGCTGATTATGCTATCAAGGCTGATAAGTTCCAACTTTGTATTACTCCCGAAGGAACCAGAAGTTTAAACGCAGAATGGAAGAAGGGCTTCTATTATATTGCACTGAAAGCGCAACTCCCTATCTACCTCTACGGATTAGATTATGAAAGGAAGCTAATAGAGTGTTCAAAGGTTATAACGCCATCGGGCAATTTGGAACAGGATATGAAGGAAATCAAATTGTATTTCAAAGACTTTAAGGGTAAGCATCCTGAATTGTTTACGATAGGAGAATTAAACGGATAATGAAGATAAAATTGCTGTGTACCGCGCTTCTTGCAATGACATTTACAAATATCTTTGCACAAGCGGGTAAATCAACATGGGGAAAAACTGATTACGAAGATGCACCATGGGTAAAGAATGTTTCTCGCCCTAATGAAATCACAGAGGGATTACAGAATAGACATCTTTCTGTATGGGCATCACATGGAAGATATTACGATGCTAAGAAGGGTGGATGGAGATGGCAAAGACCAATTCTATTCGGTACTACCGAGGACCTATACACACAAACAATAGTTCTTCCTTATCTCATTCCTATGCTTGAGAGCGCAGGAGCAATTGTCTTTACACCTCGTGAAAGAGACTGGCAGAAGAATGAAATTATAGTAGATAACGATAGTCGCACCAACTACAAGGAAGAGAGTATGAAGAAGAAGTGGGCGACCACTTCGGATAAAGGTTTCGCACAACATTATGGAAGTTATAATGATGGTGAGAATCCATTTATAGCTGGTACGGCTCGACAAGTAAAGGCAAGAAAGCGCAACAGTAAGATTAGCTCTGTTGTCTACCAACCTACTTTCCCTGAAACAGGACGCTATGCCGTATATGTAAGCTATCAGACACAGAAGAAGAGTGTGGAAGCGGCAGAGTATATTGTTTTCCACAAAGGACAAGAAACACATTTCCGAGTAAACCAACGTATGGGTGGTGGCACTTGGGTTTATCTTGGCACTTTTGAGTTTGACAAGGGAAACAGTATCAATAACTCTGTTGTACTGACTAATCATAGTTCGCATAGAGGTATTGTAACTACTGACGCAGTACGCTTTGGTGGTGGTATGGGTAACATTGTTCGTGGAGGAACAGTGAGTGGTTTACCTCGTTCCCTTGAAGGTGCAAGATACTCAGTACAATGGGCTGGTGCACCTTGGAATGTAGTCAGCAAGAGTAATGGCTCTAATGACTATAACGACGACATCAACTGCCGTTCCTTGATGACGAATTGGCTCGCTGGAGGTTCTTGTTATCTGCCTGAAAAGAAAGATGGTAAGAAAGTACCTATTGAACTTACGTTGGCTATACATAGTGATGCTGGAGTAAAAGCTGATGATAGTTACGTAGGAACCTTAGGCATCTGTACGACACAAGACGGTAATAAAACATTAGGAGATGGACTTTCACGTAAGGTTTCAAAGACTTTTGCAGAACAGTTAGTAGCCAATGTAAAGAGAGATTTAGATAATGCTTTCCACATCAATTGGACAACTCGTTCAGTGTGGGATCGCAACTATAGCGAAACGCGATTACCTGAAGTTCCCTCTGCTATCCTTGAGACACTCTCTCATCAAAACTTCCCCGACATCAAGTTAGGTCAAGACCCTAACTTCAAGTTCACCTTTGCTCGTTCCGTATATAAGACTATCTTAAGGTATGAAGCTAACATGCACGGTAAGACTTATACTGTTCAACCACTTGCACCAAATAACTTCAAGATAGAATATGTATCAGCAAACAAGGTGAGATTGCAATGGAGACCAACTACGGATGCCAGTGAACCTACCGCAACCCCTACTTCCTATAACGTATATGTTGCGATGGGAACAAGAGGTTTTGACAATGGTATGAACGTTCGCAATCCTTATTTTGACATAGAATTACTACCTGGTGTAGTCTACAACTTTAAGGTAACGGCTTGTAACCGTGGTGGTGAGAGTTTCCCAACAGAAGTTCTTTCAGCCTTACGCAATGAAGGTGCAACTCAGACAATTCTCATTGTTAATGCTTTCAGTCGTCTTTCTTCTCCTGCTGTTGTTAATACAAGCACAGAACAGGGCTTCGACCTTGAAGCAGACCCTGGTCTTAGCTATGGTCCTGTGGCTGGATGGGCAGGAAGACAAGCCAATTTCAACAAGGCTATGATGGGCAAAGAAGGTCCAAGTGCCTTAGGTTATGGTGGCGAAGAACTTGTAGGTAAGGTTATTGCAGGTAATGACTTCAACTATGTCAAAGACCATGCAGAGGCATTACGCCATGCTGGAAAATACAATATCGTCAGCTGTAACAGTAAGGCTGTAGAGTATGGTGAAGTGAACCTTTCCAAGTATGCAATGGTTGATTTACTCCTTGGCAATGAGAAGGATGACGGACATAGCTTGTATTATTACAAGACCTTTAAGCCTGCACTACGTCAACAGTTAACGAAGTACCTGAATAATCGTGGCAAACTCTTTGTCAGTGGTTCTTATCTTGCATCCGATATGCAGGGTGTTGATGAGCAAGATTGGTTGAAAAACAACCTCAAGATTACTTTTGATGGTGCAAACTATGACAATTATAACTCTATCGTAAGTGGTATGGGAATGTCATTCGATGTTTACCGCACTATCAACGAGCAGCATTACGGTGCTTATACACCAGACTATATTCTTCCTGTTGACAATGCTTTCAGCACCTTAACTTATGCAGATGGCAAAACAGCAGCTGTGGCATATAAAGGAACTGACAACAGTGTTTTCACACTATCCTTCCCATTCGAGTGCATCAAGGATGCTCCTACGCGTAACAGTATCATGAAGGGTATTGTCAACTTCTTAATGAAGAAATAACAACAAAGAAATTGGAATAATCTAAAAGCGTAAAGACTATGTATAAAATTCAAGCAAACGCTTCGGGAACACGAAGCATTGAGATTACAGACAACCATCTTGAGACAATAAAGAAGTATTCACTTCTCTCTGGACTGGTTGATTCCAATGGTATTATCGACGAGGATATCCTCGACAAACTGAAATTCAATGTTCGTGGACTTCTTGAGTCTGAACCTGGTAAAGATAAAGACTTGTTAGACTTATGTCTTGATGTTATTTATAATCAAAACATGAAAGCTATCGGTCTTAAAAACCTTATTGCACTCTTCAAGGAGTGGGTCTTAACACACCAAGACACTGAAGAAGAGAACAGTGAAGTCCTTTAATCATAAAGAAGGAATAATAGTAAAGTTCAATTTCTTGAAAACAAGTAACATACTTAAAAAGAAATTCATTTAAAAACAAAAACATTTGAGTTCACAAAAAGAAAATAGAAGACCTGCAAAGCAGCATAAAAAGACAACACCTACTCAGCGACAAGATAGAGAAGGTGGTGCTAAGCATGAAGCTAAAATCACAAGACCTTCGAGATTTCAGCTGACAGACTTCCTCCCTACTACAAAAAAGGAGGTTGAACTCCGTGGTTGGGATCAGTTAGACATTATTCTCTTTTCGGGTGACGCCTATATTGACCACCCTGCCTTTGGTGCTGCTGTCATTGGTAGAACACTTGAAGCAGCTGGCTATAAGGTGGCTATCGTTCCACAACCTGACTGGCATGGCGACTTCCGAGACTTTAAAAAGTTAGGCCGTCCACGTCTCTACTTTGGTATATCGCCAGGTGCAATGGACTCGATGGTGAACAAATACACCGCCAATCGTCGTCTACGCTCAGATGATGCCTATTCACCTGATGGCAGACCCAACCTGCGTCCAGAATATCCAAGCATTGTTTACTCTAATATCCTCAGACAGCTCTATCCCGATGTTCCTATCGTCTTAGGCGGCATCGAAGCTTCACTGCGTCGTCTTACTCATTACGACTATTGGAAAGATTGTGTTCGTAAGTGTATTCTCTGTGATGCACACGCCGACATGATTATCTATGGTATGGGCGAGAAACAGGTGGTAAGCATAGCACAAGAGTTGGAAAACGGAGCTAATATCAAGGATTTAAAGCATATTCCACAGACCGTATATCTTTGTAAAGAATCAGAGATTCCAGACGGAATAAGAGAGAATGACATCGTACTTCATTCTCACGAATCTTGCTTACACAACAAGAAATATCAGGCTGAGAATTTCAAACATATAGAGGAAGAGTCTAACAAAAAACACGCACAGCGTATTCTGCAGGCTGTTGACAACGTTTATGCCGTTGTTAATCCACCCTATCCTACCATGACTACAGAGGAGGTAGATGCGGCTTATGACTTGCCTTATACGCGTGAACCCCATCCGAAGTATCGTGGCAAGACAATCCCTGCCTATGAGATGATTAAACACAGTGTGAACATCCATCGCGGATGTTTTGGTGGTTGTTCATTCTGTACTATTTCTGCACATCAGGGTAAGTTTATCAGTTGCCGCTCGAAAGAGAGTATCTTAAAGGAAGTAAAGCAGGTTATACAGATGCCAGATTTCAAAGGTTACCTCTCTGACCTCGGTGGTCCGTCAGCCAACATGTATGGTATGGCTGGTAAAAATCAGAAGGCTTGCGAGCATTGTAAACGTCCAAGCTGTGTAAATCCAGAGATATGTCCTAACCTTGAAACCGACCACACCAAGCTGCTTGAAATCTATCATGCAGTCGACGAGTTGCCAGGAATTAAGAAGAGTTTCATCGGTTCTGGTGTACGTTATGACCTACTTCTGCACAAGAGTAAGGACGAGAAGAGTAATGAAGCTGCCAGACAATATACTCGTGAGTTGATAACACGCCATGTGAGTGGACGATTGAAGGTTGCACCAGAGCATACTTCAGACCGCGTTCTAAATCTGATGCGTAAACCTTCGTTCCAACAATTCTATGCATTCAAGAAGATTTTTGACCGCATCAACCGTGAGGAGAATATGCGACAGCAGATTATTCCTTACTTCATTTCTTCTCATCCTGGCTGCCAGGAAGAGGATATGGCAGAGTTGGCAGTACTAACGAAAGACCTTGACTTCCACTTGGAGCAGGTGCAGGACTTCACCCCTACCCCAATGACTGTCTCTACAGAGGCGTGGTACACGGGCTATGACCCTTATACACTCGAACCAATCTTCTCTGCAAAGACACCAAAGGAGAAACTTGCACAGCGTCAGTTCTTCTTCTGGTATAAGCCAGAGGCACGTCGTGATATTGAACGAGAGCTTCATCGCATTGGTCGTAGTGACCTGATAGCAAAGCTCTACGACAATGCTCCGAAGCGACATCCACGTGCGGTTTATGACCCTAAGGCAATCGGTAGTACCCCTGACATTCCAAACAAGAAACGAAAAGGAAGAGAGGAAAAAGCAACAGAGAATCGTAGGAAATCTGCTAAGCAAAATGGGAAACAGCCAAAGAGTTTCAATCCAAACTTTTCTGGTAACCATCGTCGCAGACAAAAATAAAATTATGAAAAAGGAGTTATGACCCAAAAGGCATGGCTCCTTTTTTTAACTTATAACGATAAGGTGAAATTAAAAAGGGCTTTCTACTCTATTATTTAGCACATCCAATAATCTAAACACAACTAAGAAAAGGACTACTAAAAACAAACATACACTGGTAAAATATTACGACAAAAAGAAGATGAGAAAGCACAGTAATTTATCAAAATAGAAGTTTTTTCATCACAACTACAACCAATTAGTTTTCAAACAGTTACATAACCAAGCAATAAAAGGAGCTTAATCCCAAATCGGTCATTAGAGATTTTGGAGAACGAAGTGTTATGAATTACTATCAGTTATTGAAGAAAATATATTACTTCACTCATTATAATTGCTATATATCTTGTGTTTTCTGACAAAATGAAAGCGAAATTTTCTAATGACCGATTTGGGTTAATTAGACTTCAAAAGGGCGTTAGTAAGACCTCAAAAAGGCATCTTTTACAAGTCAATTAAGCCTTAAGTAGAAGCCCAAAGAGCATCTTTTACTTTTCAGGATTTGAATTTTCATTACAAAATAGAAGTGTGAATGATAAACACAGAGCGATTAGCAACCTGTCGCTTTATCAATAACTCAAAAAACACTTATCATCGTCAGAATAGCATGTAACAGATACATCTTGCCTATTAAACACCATCTTTTTCCCACGGAGCTATGTAATTAGATACAGATAGAAGCCATTAAACCTAAAACCTTAACAATATTTAAAGAGGTGAAGATAACTATCTCCACCTTTTTTAGTAATTTTGCATTTGATTCTGTAATAAGAGCCTTTTTGCTCCTACAAAATAGATTGGCAGGAAGAAACAGATGATTAAAAGATAATTTATTAAGAAGCTATAAATAAGAAAATAAATTCAAATTATGAGTAAGCAAACAGAAAAGATCAAGGCACTCGTGGAGAAGCGCGAGTTAGCACGCTTAGGTGGTGGTCAGAAGGCCATCGACAAGCAGCATGAGCGCGGAAAGTACACTGCACGTGAGCGTATTGAAATGCTGGTTGACAAAGGCAGCTTCGAGGAATATGATATGTTCAAACTCCATCGTTGTCATAACTTTGGTATGGAGAAGAAACAGTACCTCGGTGATGGCGTTGTTGCTGGTTCAGCAACCATCGATGGTCGTCTCGTCTACCTCTATGCACAGGACTTCACCGTAAATGGTGGTTCGCTTTCTGAAACAATGGCTCAGAAGATCTGCAAGGTAATGGATATGGCTATGACCAATGGTGCACCAGTCATCTGTATGAACGACTCTGGCGGCGCACGTATTCAGGAGGGTATCTCTGCTTTGGCAGGTTACGGCGAAATCTTCGAGCGTAACATCCTCGCTTCTGGTGTTATCCCACAGATCTCAAGTATCCTTGGCCCATGTGCTGGTGGTGCAGTTTACTCTCCAGCATTGACAGACTTCATCATTATGAAGGAGCAGACAAGTTACATGTTCTTGACTGGTCCTAAGGTTGTAAAGACCGTAACAGGTGAAGATATCGACGCAGAGCACCTTGGTGGCGCAAGCGTTCACGCTTCAAAGAGTGGTGTAACAAGCTTCACAGCTAAGACTGAGGAAGAGGCAATGGACCTTATCAAGAAGCTCCTTTCTTACATTCCTTCAAACAACCGTGAAGAAGCACCACGTGTAGAGTGCACTGACCCTATCGACCGTAAGGAAGACCTCTTGAACGAGATTATCCCAGACGATCCAAATCAGGCATACGATATGTACAAGGTAATTCAGGCTGTAACTGACAACGGAGAGTTCTTCGAAGTTCAGCCAAAGTTTGCTAAGAACATCATCACTGGTTTCGCACGTTTCAATGGTCAGAGCGTTGGTATCGTAGCTAACCAGCCATCAGCATACGCTGGTGTATTGGACGTAAACGCAAGCCGTAAGGGTGCGCGCTTCGTTCGTTTCTGCGATGCTTTCAATATTCCAATCGTTTCACTTGTTGATGTTCCAGGTTTCCTCCCAGGTACTGGTCAGGAGTATAACGCTGTAATCCTTCACGGTGCACAGTTACTCTATGCTTACGGTGAGGCTACAGTTCCAAAGATTACTATCACATTGCGTAAGAGCTATGGTGGTTCACACATCGTTATGGGTTGTAAGCAACTCCGTTCTGATCTCAACTTTGCATGGCCAAGCGCAGAGATTGCCGTTATGGGTGCATCTGGTGCTGTTGCCGTTCTCTGTGGTAGAGAAGCTAAGGAAGTTAAGGAGCAGGGTGGCGACGTTAAGCAGTTCCTCGCTGAAAAGGAAGAGGAGTACTCAGAGAAGTTTGCTAATCCATATCAGGCTGCTCAGTTCGGCTACATCGATGATGTTATCGAACCACGCAACACTCGTTTCCGCATCTGCCGTGGCTTGGCACAGTTGGCTCATAAAAAGCAAGACTTACCAGCTAAGAAGCATGGCTGTATGCCAATGTAATAAGGAGGTACGCGACTATGGATAAGAACGTATATGCAGCTATTGCAATGGCACTCTATGAGTTTGCCGGAAACAATGTTCACGATAACGAGCCTGGCTTTATCACTATTCTGCCAAAGCAGACAATGTGGGATGCTAAGTTCGAGATAATGACAAAGAAACCATAATAGACAACAATGAAAGAATTCAAATATACTATCGACGGCAAGGAATATAAAGTCGAGATTGGTGAGATTAATGCCGAGAATGTTGCAGAAGTATCTGTCAACGGTGAGCAGTATGCAGTACAGATGGAACAGCCTGCTGAACCTGAGAAGAAGAAGGTTGAGCTTGGTAAGCCAGCTGCTGCTGAAGCAAGTGAGGAGGCTGCTCCTGCTGTTGCTATCAACAGTTCTGCAGCCGTTAAGGCTCCGCTTCCAGGAACAATCACATCTGTTGAGGTGACTGTTGGTCAGGAGGTAAAGGCAGGCGATACTGTTGTTGTCCTCGAGGCTATGAAGATGCAGAACAACATCGAAGCTGAGAAGGATGGCAAGGTAACTGCTATTGCAGTGAAGGTCGGTCAGGCTGTGCTTGAGGACGACCCATTGGTTGTTATTGAATAATTCTGCTATCAGTTGACATTCGTCACTGATGCTATTATCATTTTCTTAAGAGGGTGTGTCATTACGACATACCCTCGCTTTTTTGATAATAGTACATCAAAATATAGGACATAGAAAAACACACAATCACATTTCATTTTCCAAGTAGGAAAGAGGAATATCTATTATTAAGTTACACCTTATTAATAAATAACTTCCTTACCTTACTTTGAAAGAAGAAATGTGATTGTGTGCTTATAAAAGTAAGGACGATACGACCTACACTTACAAAGCCAAAGGGTTTATCCTCTGACTGATACCCTTTTCTATCTGTTTATAACTTGTTGCCTTCCTTTGGAAATACAATTGAAGGCTTGAAGGTTTTTGCTTCTTCAAAATCCATCAACGCATAAGAGATGATAATTACCTCATCCCCTACTACAACCTTGCGAGCTGCTGCACCATTAAGGCAGATACAGCCAGAGCCTCTTTCTCCCTTAATAATATAGGTTTCAAAGCGTTCACCATTGTTATTATTCACAATTTGAACCTTCTCACCTGCTATCATATTAGCAGCATCCAACAAGTCTTCATCAATGGTAATACTACCCATATAATGAAGATTTGCCTCTGTGACAGTAGCACAGTGCAACTTACTTTTTAATACTTCTATCTGCATCTTTTCTTATTATCCTCTGTATTTTATGTGGTCAATAAGTCGGATTGGCGTATGGCCACAATAAACAGTAATACAACCTACAACATACGCTTCCCAAGTATTTACTTCAAGAAGTGTGTTGCCATCAACAATCTCAAAATATTCTACCTCAAGTCCATCTACTGCATTGATATCAGCAATAACTTTCTCACGTGTTTCAGCAACGCTATGAGTATTAGAATACTCAATACTTTGACTTAAGACTTCATATATCTTCGGCGCAATAGCACGCTCTTCAGCTGTCAATAGCATATTGCGTGAACTCATAGCTAAACCGTCCGCATCACGTATAATTGGACATTCAACTATTGTTATGTCGTCCTTCATGCCAATAAAGTCAACAAGACGTTTGATAACAGCTATCTGCTGCCAATCTTTCTCACCGAAATAGGCTCTATCTGGATGAACAATATAGAATAATCTGCTGACAACTTGGCAAACACCATTGAAATGACCAGGGCGTTTTGCACCCTCCATCACTGTTGATTGTGGTGGAAACTCGTATTGACGATGATCTGGTTTAGGGTAGACTTCTTCAACAGATGGAGCAAAAACATAGTCTGCTCCACAAGCTTCAATAAGTTTACAATCAGCCTCTAATGTACGAGGATAACGTTCTAAATCTCCCTTATCATTAAACTGGGTAGGATTAAGAAAAACAGAAACAACTGTTATATCATTCTCCTTGACGCTTTGTTTCACAAGTGACGCATGACCATCATGCAACGCACCCATTGTAGGAACCAATCCAATAGTTTTGTTCTCCTTACGACAAGAGAATAGTTCGTTCTGAAGTTCTACAATCTTTTGAATAACTTTCATCAGTCACTAAAATTTAAATCACTGCAAAGTAACAACAAAATAATTAAATAGACGAGATTTTAATTAAATAATCTCAACATGCCCTACTTTTTATTTGTTTTCAGCCGAAAGCGGGAGTTGTCTCATTTTTTTTTCGTACCTTTGCAGAAGATAAGCTGCGCCCAGAAAAGACTAACATTCTATGCGTTTGCTTGCAGTAATTGCAGAAACAAAAATTCTAACATAAAGAATGGGAAAAAAAGTATTATTTGTTAATCAAGAAATCATGCCATATGTGCCTGAGACAGAGATGTCTTTCTATGGCTCAGAAATGCCACACATCATGCAAGAAGCTGGATTTGAGATCCGTACATTCATGCCAAGATGGGGAAATATAAACGAACGTAGAGGGCAGTTGCACGAGGTTATTCGCCTTTCAGGTATGAACTTGATTATAGACGATACTGACCATCCATTGATTATCAAGGTGGCAAGTATTCCGCAGACACGTATACAGGTTTATTTCATTGATAATGAAGATTATTTCCAAAAGCGTCCTGCAATGACAAAGGACGAATTGGGTAACGACTATCCTGACAACGGCGAGCGTGCTATCTTCTTTGCAAGAGGCGTATTGGAGACAGTAAAGAAGCTAAGATGGGCTCCTGATGTGATTCATTGCCAGGGTTGGATGTCTTCTGTTATCCCATTCTATGTAAAGACTGCCTACAAAGATGAGCCACAGTTTGCCAATTCAAAGGTTGTGACTTCACTCTTCGCAGAACAGCCACAAGACAGCTTGGGTACTAACTTTAAGCATTGTCTTGAATTCCGTGAGGCGAAAGCCAAATATTTGAAGAACTATAATGACGACTTCGATTTCATGGAGTTAGGTAAATTGGCTATCGATTATTCTGATGGTGTCATTGGTACCAGTGACAAAGCTCACGCTGATCTTATCAACTATGCTAAGACTCACGATAAGCAGCTTTTGGAACATGCAATCGATGATGCTGAATTAAAGGAGAAGTATTCAGAATTTTATAATAAATTGTTCTGATACACTTAGATTCATACAATTAAGACATTCTAAATGAGAAGGAAATTTATTGCAGCTTGTATGCTTGCAGCTTGTATCGGAATGGTATCATGTGATGATACTACAGATACCCTTGGAGGCTCACTTATCGACAATGGCGACAAACTTTCTATAAAGGCAGACACCTTCAGCGTAGCTTCTGAAACAATGGTTGCTGACAGTGTTATAGCACGTTCATCAACTGGATATTTGGGCAGAATGGTTGACCCTGAAACAAATACAACTGTTACAGGTAACCTGATGTCTCAGTTTCATGTGCTTAGTAATTTTGAGTTGCCAGCAAAGGACTCTATCATGAGTCGCGATGCAAACAATGAGATTATAGCTGATTCATGTGATATAAGACTGTATTACAGCACCTACTACGGCGATTCTCTGAGCCAAATGAAGCTGACAGCATACGAACTTTCAAAGCCTGTTGAGGAAGGAATAACCTACTACTCTAACTTCGATCCAGAAGCACAAGGCTATATCCGACCAGCTGCACAGGGTGGCATTGCAGAGAAACGTTCATTCACACTGGCAGACTATACAGAATCTGATAGCATCCGAAATGGAAGAAATTATAACCGTAACATCATTGTTCGACTGAATAAACAGTATAAGGATAAGGATGGAGTAACGTACAATAACTACGGAACCTACCTGCTCCGCAAGTATCAGCAGAACCCTGCTGCATTCCGTAATCCTTATCGTTTCTTGCATGAAATCTGTCCAGGATTCTACTTCAAGATAGATGGTGGCTCGGGCTCTATGGCACATATACAGATTGCACAGTTGAATATCTACTTCAAGAACAAGCAGAATGGTAAGGTTTCAGAGATATCAACCAACTTTGTAAGTACTGAAGAGGTCCTTCAGTTGACAAACTTCTCTAACGACAACACAAAGTTACAGCAGTTAGCCAGTGAGTCTGGTCATACCTATCTTAAGACTCCAGCAGGCTTGTTCACAAAGTTAACGCTCCCTGTATCTGACATTATGGCAGGGCATACAAACGATTCTATCAACTCGGCTAAGGTTGTACTCTACCGAGAAAACAATAGTACAACATCCGATTATCAGTTTGGAATACCACAGAATGTCGTTATGGTAGCTGCAGATAGTCTACAGTCGTTCTTTGCGAACAATCGTCTACCTGACAACAAGACTTCGTTCTTGGCAAGTTACAACAAGACAACGAACAGCTATGTATTCAACAATATCTCGGGAATTATCAACCTCTTCTCACGCAACACATCAATGCCTGCATGGGGTAAGGTTGTAATCGTACCAGTTGAATTACAGACTGTAACACAAGGTTCAGGCAGCACTCAGAAAACGATTATTACTAAGGTTTCCCACGACATGGGCCTCTCAAGCACCAAGTTATTGGGAAACACATCGACTGGAAAGAATATTCAGATTTCGATAATATACGGTAAGTTCAATGGCAGATAACTTCTTGGAACGTCATCGTGAGGAATATGAGCAGCGCAAAGCGGCTTGGCTTCGCAAGAAAAAGCACTTAGGCCGACAGCCCAAGGTAAGACTTCAGAAGCCTGACGACGAAGCACTGTAATAGAATATAAAATATAGAATCGGACTTACAACCCCCTTGTATGTCCGATTCTTTGTTTTTGGCACACCTTTTGTTTATACTATCCTACTAATACAGGACATATTGTCCACAGATACAAGTAAAGAAAAGAAAGGTTAGGATATGATGAATCAATTCTCCCCAAAGGTTTCTGAAATACTTTCATTCAGCAGAGAGGAAGCAGAACGACTGACAAGTGCGTCGGTTGCTCCTGAGCATATCATGCTCGCCATTCTGAGAGAGAAGTCAGGACCAGTATGGGAACTATTCAACCAATGGAAGGTTGATATAGACAATATAAAGAAAGAAATTGAAAGAAGACTTCAGGAGGAAACAATTGCCCCAAGCGCTTCAGTGCCTGATATGCTTTTGAACGAGCAGGCAAATAACATATTGAAATTAGCTGTACTTGAGGCTCGTATTCAGCATGCACAGACAGTGGATATCCTCCATCTCTTCCTTGCTATATTGCACGATTCTTCTAACAATGGTGCAAAGAAGGTAATGGAAGAAAGTGGATTCAATTATAACAACGCAATATCGATGTTACAGAAACGCGCAAACCAACCAAAGAATGGTATAGGAATGGCTGACGAAGAGGAAATGGATGATGATATGATGTCATCTTCATCGTCTGACAGCAGCAATAATGCCAAGACAACACAGGCTCCTCGTACAAAATCTAAGACACCAGTGCTCGATAGTTTCGGCACTGACCTTACTCAAGCAGCTGCCGCGGGAAAACTCGATTCAGTTGTAGGCAGAGAGAAAGAGATTATGCGTGTCAGTGAAATTCTTGGTAGAAGAAAGAAGAATAACCCTATTCTCATTGGCGAACCGGGTGTTGGTAAGAGTGCTATCGTTGAAGGTTTAGCTCAACTTATTGTGAAGCACCTCACCTCTCCGATTCTCTTTGATAAACGCGTTATCACACTTGACCTAACAGCTGTCGTAGCAGGTACCAAGTATCGTGGTCAATTTGAGGAGCGTATCCGTGCATTGATTAAGGAAATCGAACAGAATCCAGACATCATCGTCTTTATTGACGAGATTCATACACTCATCGGAGCAGGTTCTTCTCCAGGCTCAATGGATGCTGCTAATATCCTCAAACCAGCTTTGGCAAGAGGCACTATACAGTGTATTGGTGCAACAACACTTGACGAATATCGCAAGTCTATTGAGAAAGACGGTGCCTTAGAGCGTCGTTTCCAAAAAGTGCAGGTGGAACCAACAACAGTTGAAGAGACGCTGCAGATTCTTGAGAATATCAAAGATCGTTATGAAGCACATCATCACGTAAGCTATACAGAGGATGCTCTAAAAGCTTGTGTGAAGTATGCTGACAGATATATTACTGATCGTTTCTTCCCAGATAAGGCAATAGACATCATCGACGAAGCTGGTTCACGTATTCATCTGCAGCATGTAAAGGTGCCACAGGCTATTCTCGATATTCAGAAAGAGATTGAGATAGCACAAGAGAAGAAGCAAACTGCAGTAAAAAATCAGAACTTTGAGTTGGCTGCAAGTTTCCGTGATAAGCAGACGGAATTAGAAAAGACACTGAAAGAAGAGCAAGAAAAATGGCAAAATGGTGATACCGAAGACAAGGTTGAAATCAATGAAGAAGCCATTGCTGACGTTGTTTCTATGATGACAGGCGTACCTGTTCAGCGTATGCAGGAGGCAGAAGGTGTCAGACTAAAGAACATGGATGCCGAACTTAAGCAAGTTGTTGTTGCACAAGATGCAGCTATCGACAAGATGGTAAAGGCTATCCAGCGTAATCGTGTAGGTTTGAAAGATCCTAACCACCCTATTGGTGCGTTTATGTTCTTAGGTCCTACGGGTGTGGGTAAGACTTATCTTGCCAAGCGACTGGCAGAGATGATGTTTGGCTCTTCAGATGCTTTGATTCGAGTAGACATGAGCGAGTACACTGAAAGTTTCAACACTTCTCGCCTTGTTGGTGCCCCTCCAGGATATGTTGGCTATGATGAAGGTGGTCAACTGACAGAGAAAGTGCGTCGTCATCCCTACTCTATTGTCTTACTTGACGAGATAGAGAAGGCACACGGCAATGTGTTCAATATGCTTTTACAAGTACTTGATGAAGGTCGATTGACAGATGGTAACGGCCGATTGATAGACTTCCGAAACACGGTGATTATCATGACATCAAATGCGGGTACACGTCAATTAAAAGAATTTGGACAGGGTGTTGGCTTCAAAGCAACCAATCTGAACGGACTTTCACAGAACGAAGGCGACAAGGAGCGTGCTCGTGCTATCATTCAGAAGAGTCTCAGCAAGCAGTTCGCACCAGAGTTTCTCAACCGCTTAGACGAGATTATCACCTTCGACCAGCTGGATCTCGAGGCTATCAAGAAGATTATCAACATTGAACTCAAGGGTCTTTTCAAGCGTGTGTATGAACTGGGCTACGAGATGGAGATAACAGATGAAGCCAAAGAGTTTGTTGCAAGCAAGGGATATGATGTACAGTTTGGTGCTCGTCCATTGAAGCGTGCTATCCAAAATCATATTGAGGATGGACTGAGCGAACTGATTCTCTCTGGCGAAATCAAGGCTGGTGACACTATCAAAGTATCAAAAGAGAAAGATAGTGAGAAACTGAAGTTTGATGTTGTATCAGCTGAATAATATCTAAGGGAAGGAATAAACATCTCCTACCCTTACTAAATTTGTAATATAAAAGTCATCTTTAAAGAACAAACTAATGCTTAGTTGCATTCGAATTAAGCCTTTATTGACGTTCAAAAGATGCTTAATTGAAGGCTTAAAGGTGCTTAGTTAGAGTCTAACTAAGCACCTTTTCTTATGCTGTTTTACAACACATTGATTGACTGAAAGTTACAGACACGGTAAAAAAGGCTCTTTATTAAGAAAAAACATGTAGAATGCCTGACATTTTTGTAATAAAGTTTCATAGTCTTATCGATAAATAAACAAGCTGAGATATCAAATAAAATAGTTCTACAAAAATGACAGAAGACTATCCTAAGACTTATCTATAAAGAAGGCATAAAACAATAAAAACAGGAGTTTCTACAAATAAAACTTTGTAGAGACTCCTGTTTTAATTTATAATATCAATCCCTCACAAATATTATCAAAGGCTAAGAACAGACAATTACAAACCCAAACTCTTCTTGATAGCCTCAATCTTTACAGCTGCACGCTGCTCGCAAGCAGGGAAATCAGAAGCTGAGTTCATTGTATCCTTAATCTCAAGATAGAACTTAATCTTTGGCTCAGTACCTGATGGACGTACACTAACTTTAGTACCATCTGTGCAGAACCACTGGAGGACATTGCTTGTATCAGGCATATCCATCTTCTCCTTAGAACCATCAGCCTTTGTAATATCAAGACTCTGGAAGTCCTTATAAACATCGATGACACTACCGCCAAGCTCCTTAGGAGGATTAGAACGGAAGTTCTTCATCATCTGCTGAATCTCGTCAGCACCGCTCTTACCAGGACGCTCAACATTGATTGTGTACTCATGACTGTAACCATACTCCATATAGATATCCATAAGAATGTCATACAATGTCTTGCCATGATCCTTTGCGTATGCACAAATCTCAGCCAACAAAGCACAAGCACTTACAGCATCCTTATCGCGTACGAAGTCTTCTGCAAGGAAACCGTAGCTTTCCTCACCACCACCGATATACTGCTGCTTACCCTCAGAGAGTGCAATCTCACGTGCAATCCACTTGAAACCAGTGTAGCAATCACGCATCTCAACGTGCTGTTTCTCTGCAATCTTACGGATAACCTCTGTTGTAACAATAGTCTTTACGATGAAGTCTGTTGGCTTCATCTTGCCCACAGCCTGACGATTTGTAATGATATACCACAAGAAAATAAGACAGGTTTGGTTACCATTAATCAGTACCCACTCGCCATCGCTATTCTTACAAGCCATACCTACACGGTCAGCATCTGGGTCAGAAGCCATCAAAATATCAGCATCGAGAGCCTTTGCATCACGCAAGCCAAGTGTCAAAGCCTCTGCAATCTCTGGGTTTGGACGGTCAACAGTTGGGAAGTTACCATCCTTAACCATCTGCTCCTTCACACAATGGACATTGTCAAAGCCCCAAGAAGCCAATGCACGTGGAATCATTACACGGCCAGCACCATGCAAAGGAGTATAAACAATCTTAAGATCATGCTGATTCTTGATTACCTGTGGGTCAATGCTGATAGTCTTTACCTGCTCCAGATAAACCTTATCAACATCCTCGCCGATAATCTGAATCAACGCCTTATTACCTTCGAACTTAACATCCTCAACCTTAACCTTGTTTACTTCGTCGATAATACCCTTGTCATGTGGTGCAAGTACCTGTGCACCATCATCCCAATAAGCCTTATAACCATTGTACTCACGTGGGTTATGACTTGCAGTAATATTCACACCTGCCTGTGCCTTCAAATGACGAATAGCAAAAGAACACTCTGGAGTAGGACGAAGATCGTCGAAAAGATAAACCTTTATGCCATTAGCAGAGAAGATATTAGCAACGGTCTCAGCAAAGAGACGTGAATTATTACGGCAGTCGTGGCAAACAACTACACTAATCTGCTCTTTATCCTTGAAGTTAATCTTCAGATAATCAGCAAAGCCTTGAGTTGCCATACCGACGGTATAGATATTCATACGATTAGAGCCTGCGCCCATAATACCACGAAGTCCACCTGTACCAAACTCTAAATCCTTATAAAAAGACTCAATAAGGTCAGCCTTATCGTCATTGTTAATCATAGCCTCAACGGCAGAACGAGTTTCTTCATCAAAAGCAGGAGACAGCCACTGTCTTGCTTTCTCTTCGCATTGTGCGATGAGTGTTTGGTTATTGCTCATAATTTAAGTATTTTCTTATTTACAACTTGTATTTGCAAATGTAATCAATAATTCTGAGAAAGACACTTGCAAATAGAGTTTTTTTTGTATTTTTGCAGCTATATAAACCGAGGTTTTGCTAAGAATAATACGTTCTATAGCATATTTCTCAACATAAGAATTATATTTAACCTTGTAACTTTACATAAATGGATTTAAATTTTGAAGGTATACTCCTCGCAGTATGTACGTTTTTAATCATTGGACTTTGTCATCCACTCGTTATAAAAACAGAGTATTATTTCGGTACAAAACCTTGGTGGCTATGGCTCATAGCGGGTATTGCTTGCTGTGTAGCAGCCTTGTTTGTACAAAGTATCTTTTGGTCTGCGCTACTCGGTGTCCTTGGAGCTTCATTCCTTTGGGGAATTGGTGAGCTCATCTCGCAGGAGAAGCGTGTCTTAAAAGGATGGTTCCCGATGAATCCTAAACGTAAGGAACACTACGAAAAACTTAGCAAAGACGAGTCTATATGCCCTTGTAAGCATAAGAAATAAAGACTATCAACTCCTTCTTTTATCAACGTGCTAACGCTCCGCACATATGGTGCGGAGGCTTAACACCATTCGTGCTGACTGCTAAACACATTGCAAAACACTGCAATGACTGGTCCAAAACTACAGTTAAAGAAAACGTCCATAGCAGAGCTTCAAACTCCATTATGGACGTATATTACAACCATAAAACACGAAAAGACTTCTTGCATATGGTTAGAAGTATATTTAAACAATTACTTCACTGTCACACGACGCTCACGAATCAGCTTAATCTGACGTAACAAATCATTGTAATGAAGGAGATTGATACCTTCACTCTGTGCTGCTTGTGCCTTACAGAACTGCTCAACAGTATCTAAGTGCTGCATGAGGTAGAGCATAATATCTGAGTTACTTGCACGGTCAGCAACGGTTGGTTTGTCTTTCTGAACAGGATTTAAAAGACTATTCAGTTGGTCTACATAGTTGCGCTCGAGTAAGCGACGTGTGCGTACCTGCATATCATTAAGACCAGTGAGTGGCTTCCAAACACTGTGGAACAAATCATTAAGATAGTCTTTGAACTGATAAGCACCTGCCACACGCTGGTCCTTATAAATCTTATCCATAATAGTTCCGTTCATCATCACTTTCAGAATACGATCCTGATAAGTACTGATTTCGTCGACAAGGTCGGTACCTGCAATATCAGTCATGGACGAAGGATAAAGCCAAAGCGGTGCTTCAAAAACCTGACGACCGATATAGTCGACAGCATCTCTACCCTTCTTAGCTGGTGCAACCTCATAAGGTTTCTGGCCAGGCATATTGTTGATGTAACGACCACCAATGTTCTTCAGTACATGATTCGTATAACGTCCATACTGACCAACAACACTTCTCCACATTTCCATGCGGTCTTCGTACTGATCATTAGGCTGACGTGTCCACTCTGGGAGCTTTGCAACGATACGTTTCAAGTTCTTAATACCATAATCACTCGCCTTCACATTGTCATCACCAAGGTCTTCCGTCTGTGCACGTGGGTCTTCATTCTTACCCTCACCACCAAACCAAAGACGCGGATTCTTAGCAAGAATGGCTGTTGTCTCAGTCATCAACTTTTCTTTCTCATCCATCTCATCTTTGAACTCTGGACGATACTGATAGCCCCAACGGATTGCCCACTTGTCGTAATCGTTCACACGTGGGAAGAGTCCGCGCTCTGAAATGCCGTCTTCTGGCTGTGCAACGTAATTGAAACGAGCGTAGTCCATAATGCTGGCAGTGTGACCATGTTCCTCTACCCACTTCTTATCGCGTAGCTTCTCTACTGGAGTAGCATAGCTTGCACCCATATTATGACGCAATCCAAGTGTATGTCCCACCTCATGACTTGACACAAAGCGAATCAATTCACCCATAAGTTTGTCGTCCATGTGTGCCGTCTGGGCACGCTTATCTAATGGAGCACACTGAGTGAAGTACCACTTTGTCAAGAGGTTCATCACATTATGATACCAACAAATATGACTTTCGATAATCTCTCCACTACGTGGATCAACGATACGAGGGCCGTATGCGTTTTCAATCTCAGCTGGAAGATAACGAAGAACATTGAAACGAGCATCATCAACACTCATCGTTGGGTCATTAGGCCACTCTTTTGCCTGTATTGCATTCTTAAAACCAGCAGCCTCAAAAGCAACATTCCAATCCTCGATACCCTTCATCAAATAAGGAACCCACTTCTTTGGTGTAGCTGGATCAATATAGAATACGATAGGTTTGATAGGCTCTGAGAGTTTACCCTTTGCATATGCCTTCTTATCTTTAGGCTCTAAACGAAATCGAGAGATAAACTGCTCGCGGTCTGTCTTTGTCTGATCGTCGCTGAAGATAGTATATCTATTCGTAAAATAACCTATGCGATTGTCCCACACTCGCTTACGCATAGGTACCTTTGGAAGAAGAACAACACTGGTATTGAGTCCGATTGTCATCGCACCTGTGTAAGAAGCTGGTACCGCAGAAGGTGCACTTGAATAAGTACGTGTCGTAGCAATCTCCACATTAATAGGATAAACCTTCATCGTATCGATGAAAGTTCGGTCAGCCATGAGGCCTCCTAACTTCAATTGTTTGGAGTTATCTGACGACACACTCAGCACTGCATTGTCTTTAACAAACAATGGCGTGACATCAATCAGCTGTGCCTTAGTATCCTTGTTACGTCCAATCACCTTGAACGAAGCTACGATAGGATCAGCAGTTGAGGCTTTCAACGTACGCGAAATACTGCTCTTTGGATCAGCTTCCTGCGAAAGAACGTAGGCACGAAGCAACATTGTCTTGTCATCACGTTGCTCAAAATAAACCGTCTGTTGGTTTACTGCCTCTCCAGCAAACTTACCAAAGTTCTGTGGAACAGCTGTAAAACGAGTCACAGCAAGCAAGTAACGACCGATAACTGAGTCTGGAACCTCAAAATACCATTGGTCGTCAATATGTCTTACAGTGAAGAGTCCCTGCTGTACACTTCCTTTTTTCTTTACAAGTTGTTCATAGGCAGAAGGCTTTTCTTGTGCCTTTTCAGGTGCTTTACCTTTCTGAACACTCTGTTTGGTGGTGTCTTTTTGCTGTGTAATAGTATCCTTTACAGCACGATAGACAAACCTGTTACCTGCTACACCTACCCCACTTCCGAGCATAAGTGCAAACAGACAGGCTGTTGCTTTTCTGTTGATTGACATAAATTTATAGTAACTTTACTTTGTATTTACTGTTTGAGATAATAAAGACAACCCTATTTCAATATGGTTGCTTTACGAATACGGACATCAACTAATGGACGGTCGTTGGCGTCAACAGGCTGGCGTTGAATACGTTCAACAACATCCAATCCATCTAACACCTGTCCAAAGACAGTATATTGGCCGTCCAAATGAGGAGAACCACCCACTTCCTTGTACATTTGACGCACCTCTGGTGTCATCTGCACCGTACTGTCTGTATGTTCGTTAAGGCGTTTCTGTGCCCAATCAAGCTGCCCATCAGAAAACTTTATACCCCATACTATATAGAATTGTGAGGCAGACGACTCTCGTTTAGGATTGACATCATCGCCCTCACGAGCCGCAGCAACAGCACCACGACGGTGTAACAGCTTCGGATAATCTATCTCTGCAGGGAGTGAGTAGGTCTCTGGCGTATCACCTAAAGCCTGTCCTGGCTTTGCTTTCTTTGAGCCCATATCACCTGTTTGAATCATAAAATCTTTAACAACACGGTGGAACAACACCCCATTATAGGCACCACTTCGTACCAACTTTAAGAAGTTATCACGATGACGGGGTGTCTCATTGTAAAGTTGAATACGAATGTTTCCACTGTCAGTTTCTAATAACACTTCATGACGTAATGTGTCAGTTAAAGACTGTGCACGAACATTAACTACGCACAAAGCCAGTAAAAAGAAATATATTAACTTCTTCATCATTTTTAATAAAGCATAAATTATTCGCAAAGATAAACAATTAAGAACAAATAACCTAATTAAGCAAGGATAAAAAAGCGGTTAAAAGACGAGATATGTCGAGGAAAGAACGTACCTTTGCACAATGAATGCAGGTCGTTGGTGATATCTTCTCGTGAATTATTTACGTGAAAAAAGGAGTTTATTTTCATGGAAATAAATGTTTTTTATCACGTAAATAAAAACTTATTTCCATGAAAATAATTTGTGAAAGCAAGTCTATACATATTAAAGTAAGGAAAGAGAGTATTCATAATAACGATTGAATTTCAATGATTTAATATTAATTCAAATCACAACAAACAACTAATGACACAAACAAAAAGTATATTTCAACAACCTCTATGGGTGACTATCTTTGCCCTCACAGCTGCCATTGCATGGGGCTGGGCTTATCCTTTGATTAAATTAGGTTTCTCAGAGTTTGCCATCTCAGCAGATATGACTGGCTCAAAAATGCTTTTTGCTGGTATTCGTTTCTGTCTTTCGGGACTGATTATATTGGCAATCGCAGGTACAAAGAAGCGTGACTTCAAAGTGAGAAAACCTATAGATTGGTGGTATATCCTTCTATTCTGTATGATGAATACCACCTTACATTATGCTTTCTTCTACTTTGGATTATCACATAGTGAAGGTTCACGAGCAGCCATTCTCAACTCGCTTAGCGTCTTTTCTGTCGTTATATTCGCTTGTATCTTCTTCAAGAGCGACCGTATGACAGTCAAGAAGATTATTGGTTGTGTTGTTGGTTTTACTGGTATATTATCGCTGAATTTGGGTGGAGCAGAGAGTGGACAGTTCACTTGGTTGGGTGATGGAATGATTATCCTCAATGCCCTTTGTGGTGCATCTGCTTCACTGCTTACACGTGGATTGGGCAAACGTGTAGATGTATTTGTTGGTACAGGCTACAGCTTAGCAATAGGTGGTGCTTTATTGATTATCCCTGGATTACTTATGGGTGGCGAACTTCCACAGATTACCCTTTTAGGCATTACCTATCTACTCTTGCTCATCGCAATCAGTACATTGGGTTTCACACTCTATAACAAACTGCTCACTTGCAATCCTGTTGGTAAAGTAGCTATCTACAACTCACTGATTCCTGTTGTTGGAGCAGTTACCTCATGCCTATGCCTTGACGAAACTTTTTATATCAAATATATGATAGCAGGAGCCTTAGCTGCAGGGGGTATATATATTATCAATAAGAGTTAGACACCTAAACAGCTACTTTGTGCAAAGAAACCATAGCTATAGAATGTCCCAAAAAGACAAGCTCTATGGTACCATTGTCACATAATAGCATCTTAACATCAGTCAGATTTGTAAAATAAAATCGTAGTGTCAGAAAACAACTAAGGCTTAATTGCATTCGAATTAAGGCTTAATTGACGTGCAAAAGGGCGTTAGTTACATCCTAACTAACGCCCTTTTGTGATGCTATTAAGCACCTATTACCTTACAGCTTTATAACTACCTGTTTTTCAGGAGCTTACAAACGCATTCAAAACAGTAGTATTTTGAAGAGAAACATGGTATAAAAGCCATTAAGATTGTAATAATATTTCAAATCTATCGACGACCGTGATAACCCATACCATGCTTCTCGTCATGTCTGAAACGAGTAGTAAAATCGGGCTTTTCCATCTCTATAGGATTTGCATTCAGCTCTGGTTCGCCCATCCACTCTACTATCTTATCCACCCAAAGGGCGGCACCTTGACGTGTTGGATGAATACCATCCGCTCGAGAAGCAATGACAGAACTACTGTCAAAGAATCGACCTTCACCCGTACATTCACGTATCACATCAACAATTGTTCTATCTTTTATCTTCTTCCAAGGGAGAGGACCAACCCATACATATGGAATATTCCCAACACGACTCAGAATCGTTTGAATTGCTGTTTCACGTCTACTATAATCCTTATAACCTAAGTCATTGGTACCTAAGCTAATAATTATATAAGTAGGACGCACTCTTTCAATCTGATATTGAAGGTCGGCAGCAATCGCCCAGTCGCGTGTTGTGCTACCATACCATACGATTGAATGAAACTTAAACCCGTTCTTTACGGCATAATCATTGAATCGAGAGCCAAGACCATCAGCCATAGAGTCACCAATGAGAAGTACTACTTGGTCACGACTTTCTGCCACCTGTGACACTCGGGTTGTCGATGTGGGCAATGGTTCCATTGCCATCTCTTCTACCGAGGCTGAAGCTGTTTGAGATTTAGCAGCTACTGGCATTACATCTGGCTCTACTGATTTAGCCGGTTCGACATCATGTTCGTTTATTCCGTTAGCATCCTGCGCTGAAACAGCAGGTGACAAGAGGAAAAGAAATAGTAATACTATAAAACACTTTATTGTTCTCACAATTATTTATTTTTGCGTTTAATGGCGTGGTCATACCGCCATATCTCTACGCTGTTAATAATGTTCTGCCACAAGATGTAGCAGCCTGGACCCACAGTTGACAATGGATTCAGATAAGTGTAGGCTATCCAGATAGCAAAAGCAGTGTTCTTCTGCCCTAAAGCCTGTCCCGCATTAATCGTACTGCGGAAGAAATGACCAATATATCTACCCATGGCAAATTGTATCAAGCAAAGTATTAATGCCAATACTGCAATCAACAAAAGGAAGCTAACAGCTACCTCAGCATGGACAATATTCTTTACTGTTGTGCCTGAAACGATGAGTAATGAACATCCCCAAAGATAATAACTAAGGTTGTTCACACTGATTACCCATTGATAGAACCTACATAAAGTGTGCCAATGTTTCGTTATATAGGCCAAAATCATTGGTACAACTAATACCAGACACACCTTATAAAGAATTGCCACAAAAGCACTCCAGAAAGTTATATCTGCTTCAGCATCAAGCAAAGGAAAGCAGATTGGTATCAACAAGGCACAGAGAAAGTTGGAGAGGAAGGTATAAGTTGTCATTTCCTCGAGGTTTCCACCTAACTTCTGTGTAACCACTGCGGCTGCTGAGGCACAAGGACAAATGATACAAGTGAGTAGAGCTTCAAGTAATATGAGCGACTTACCTGTGACATGGAAGAACAAGATTGCCCCTATAACAACCGCAACCATCAACACTTGAGAGAGTGCTATCCAAAGATGCCACCCTACTGGAATTAGCTTACGGAAGTCTACCTTGCAAAAGGTAACGTATAAGACGAGGAACATAAACAATGGAAGAGCTGCGTCAAGGATAGGAGCAAAAAAGTTTGCTGCGTCATCCAAGGCTGGTATAAAGGCAAAAATAAGGTATAATAAGCTACCTGTAGCTATTGACACTGGCAGTGTCCACTCCTTTATAAATTGTATGATTCTCCTCATCTTTTATCATCAAATCATGCAGTTTCTCCCCCTTTTCAGAAAGAGAATGGGCTGCAAAGTTACGAAAAAAGACTGAAAATCAGCAATATAATTCAAAAATCGTAAATATGATTAAGACAAATTCAGAGTTTACAATTATAGAACACATTAATTTAACGACAAAGAATAAAGACAAAAAATCCGCTTCTTCCGTTAAATGTGTGGACGCTTTTCATATTGCTTTAATGTAAGAAACGAAGTAACTCATTAAACAAAAATATGGATGCGACAGTCAACTATCTATCCTTTTATCATCCACTTTCATTGAAAACAATTTCATTTAAGACTTCAAAAACATATAGACAAGAATTTGAAAAATCATTACATAATTTCAAATAAAACATCTATAACTAACGACAAGAACACATACAGAAAGTAGTTTCACAACCAACAGTAAATCAATTAGTTATAAAGTAGTAAAGTAAAAGGTGCTTAATTGGACTTCAAAAGGGCGTTAGTAAGGGGCTTAAAGGGCACCTTTTGCAAGTCAATTAAGCGTCTTTAAGAAGCCAAAAGAGCATGTATTGGTTTTGAACTACATGAAAATAGTTTACAAGTTTCAACTAATGAGGGAATAAGTTGTTTGTATAAGACAGATAGATATCGCACCTAATTACGTTTATCGTGTAGTTTATCCCCCGTTCTAAAACCCTCTAATTGGGGGTAATTATACCGGTGTTGGGTGATGGTTGTTGGGTGTTGAGCCTTTATAAAACAATCTTATTGGAGGTAAACATACCATGTATGTGGATTAATCTCATTCTATTAACAATCTACGCATTTAACGGAAGAACAAAAAATCCCACCAACTTCGCAGTTGGTGGGACCCATTCAAGTATATATGAAGCTATAGAAAAGCGATTAGCTTTTGTTATCTTTCGCGCAAGCCATTTACTGCACCTGCAGTAGACTTCGCATAGTCGTTCTCCTTAGCAGAACCGAAGGAAGCCTTGCTTGAAGCTCTTGTCAACGCATTCTGAGCCTTTGCATTTGCTGGTCTCTGACGAGCAAGGTCGAAACGCATAACATCTGCTGTGTTTGTACTGCGTGCTACACCATAGAAGGTGTCATAACCCTTTGTCTCATCATATCCTAAGTGGAACCCATCATTAGTAGCATTGATGTCAAGATTGAAGATAGTTCCACTCTTTGTGTACTTTATTTCAATACTTCCATTATCCAAAACTCTCCAAGAGAATGCCAATGTCTGTGTGTTACCTTGTGCATCAGTATCTACCTCAACACCATTACCTTGAAGTGAATTAGTAGAAGAATTATACTGGAAGAACTTCATGTTAGCTCTAAAACTATTGCTCTTGCGCTGATGTGTTGTATCATCCGTGTACTCAACAGTCATATTACCATCCCATTCGCCAGTAAGTGTTTGTGCTTCAGCAACCAATTTATTTACTTGTCCGCTCTCCTCCTGACGATAGTTATTATTCCAATTATAACTACTGTTATTACCTACCGCATCCATAAAGGCATAGAACTCTGAGGTTGTTGCTTCTGGGTAATAATAATAGAACCAGTTGTAAGCTGTATAATAACTTGAGCCACTTGGGTATTCACGCAGGTAGTTTCGTACCGCATCATTTACCAAATCATTATAGTAATAGTTATTATCTCCCCATGAATCATCGTCACAGCTTGTAAATGCCAATGGACTCGCAACTATTGCAAGTGCCAAGAAAAACTTTGAAATTCGTCTCATACTCATATCCTATTTAATTCTTATTCTTTGTTTATTTACTGATGCAAAAATAGTGAAATTATAAGATGTTTATCGAGTAAATACACTATTTGAAGATAGGGAAATCCCTATTAAAGAAGATTTCACTCCATATCATCAACCCGAATAAAGAATCTCCAATAATCTATTACGAATTAAATCGATTACTAAAAAACTCCTAAACAATGAAGGAAGAAACAAATAAAATTCGTACATTTGCAACACACAAATAAGTAAACTATATAAAGAGAAGATAAGAAACAGAAATGAGAACAGTTTATGAATTCTCTGTCAAAGACAGAAAAGGTAAGGCATTTTCACTGAAAGAGTTTTCTAATGAGGTGCTACTGATTGTAAATACAGCTACAAAATGTGGCTTCACACCAACTTACGAGGAGTTGGAGGCACTCTATGAGAAGTACCATGCACAAGGCTTTGAAGTACTTGATTTCCCTTGCAACCAGTTTGGACAGCAGGCACCAGGTACAGACGAAAGTATCCATGAGTTCTGCAAACTTACATACGGCACAAAATTCCCACGCTTCAAGAAGGTAAAGGTGAACGGTGAAGACGCTGAGCCTCTCTTCAAGTTCCTTAAGGAACAGAAGGGTTTTGCTGGTTGGGATGAGTCACATAAGCTCTACCCTATCCTCGATAAGATGCTTTCTGAGGCTGATCCTAACTACAAGGAAAGTTCTGATATTAAGTGGAACTTCACTAAATTCCTTATTAATAAGAAGGGACAGGTTGTTGCTCGCTTTGAGCCAACAGAGAAGATTGAGAATATCGCAAAGCAGATTGAGGAATTATTGTAGGATAAAGACTTGCAATTAGTTCTTTCCTAATAAGGATAAAAGCTATTTGTAAAATTACATATAACAAAACGATAAAAAGGCAAAGAGTTTAGTTCTCTTTGCCTTTTATCATTTATCGTACTTATAGCTGTCCTCTAAACAGAAAACACTAACGTCATATTAGGGAATTTCTTGTAGTAGATATGTTATTTCCTAATGTCTGTTTGCCTTTCCTATCGTAAGATATTGCAAGGTAATTAGCACTCCGCACCAATAGTGCTTACCAACAACACAATGCGTGCTGGGCAATAACACATAAGTTAAATACGCAAAGTAAGTTTTAAACTTACTTCATTTCGCAATCCGAGCCCTGCTTTCTTGCAGGAAGAAAGAAGCATGCTAAGAATGTTATCAATCCATTCAGCATCAACAATTCATAGCCAAACTTATAACCAGTAGTTTTCGAAACAATTGTGTCTAAAGCAAAGCAAAGAAGGGGACTGGCTACTGCTATATATGGAGTTAACCTGTCATTTACAGTTCGCTTGGTACATAAGCCGAAGGCAAAAAGACCTAAGAGTGGTCCGTATGTATAAGAAGCTATCGTGTAAATAGCATCTATTAAACTCGTTGAGTTAACATAACGGAAGATAAGGATAAACAAAATAAACACAATAGACACACCTATATGTGCCTGTTTGCGTAACTTTTCATCCTTTGGACGACCACAGATGTCTACACAATAAGTTGTTGTTAAGGCGGTTAAGGCAGAGTCTGCACTGGAGAAGCACGCTGCTACAATACCGATTGTAAAGAGAATGACAACCATTGTACCTAATTGTCCACCTGCAACAGCCTGCAACATAAGATTGTCTGGCTCGTCAGGCAAGGCTTGCCCGATACTATTGAAATACATCATTAACAGTACACCCAAGGATAAAAAGAGTAAATTGGCAGGTACAAAGGCAAAACCATAGGTACACATATCCTTCTGTGCTTCACGCAAAGTCTTACAAGTAAGATTCTTTTGCATCATGTCTTGGTCCAGTCCTGTCATAACAATAACAATAAAGATACCGCTAAGAAACTGTTTCCAAAAGTTCTGTTTTGATACCCAATCATCAAATACAAAAATACGAGAATGACTGTCATTGGCTATCGCTTGAGCTGCTTCCGGAAGCGACATGCCTAATGTTTCGACCACCTTATATATAATAAGAATGAGGGCAAGTAGCATACAAAGAGTTTGAAAGGTGTCTGTCAAGACCAGTGTACGAATTCCTCCCCTACGCGTGTAGAGCCAAATGAGTGCCACAAGAGCCACAACGGTAATGGGGAAAGGTATGCCGTAGGCATCTAAGACGAAACGTTGAAGTATCATACAAACAACATAGAAGCGCACTGCCGCACCTGTCATCTTAGACAATAGGAAAAATGAAGCACCAGTCTTATAGCTATAATTGCCTAAACGTGTTTGTAGATAAGAGTAGATAGTTGTCAACTTTAGGCGGTAATAAACAGGAAGTAACAGATATGCAACAGCAAAATAACCCAGCACAAAACCTAAACAGGTCTGCATATAGGTCATATCGCTCAACATTACCATTCCCGGAACGCTAACAAAAGTAACGCCAGAAATACTGGCACCAATCATTCCAAAGGCAACAAGATACCAAGGAGACTGACGGTTTGCACGAAAGAAAGCATCGTTGTCTGCTTTATGTCCCGTTATTCTACTTATTAATAATAAGATGCAAAAGTATGCAAGAATAGTAGCGATTATTATCATAATGGCAGCAAAATTACTAAAAATATTATCATTTCATGCAATTAAGAATTCTTATTTTGTAACTTTGTGGGACATCATCTTTCAATAAACATTCATCCATTGTATAATTGAGTAAGAGTATGGCACAACAGAAAAGATTTATACTTGACGAGAAAGATATCCCTACCCAGTGGTATAATATTCAGGCAGACATGCCAACTAAACCCCTTCCTCCACTCCATCCGGCTACACGTAAGCCAATGACAGCAGAGGATCTTTCGGAAATTTTCAGTAAGGAATGTGCAAAACAAGAACTTGATTGTGAGCATGCTTGGATTGATATTCCCGAAGAAGTGTTGGAGATGTATAAGTATTATCGCTCCACACCTCTTGTTCGTGCGTATGCTTTGGAGAAAGCATTAGACACCCCATCACATATCTATTTCAAGAATGAAAGTGTAAATCCACTTGGCTCACATAAGGTTAATTCTGCCATCCCTCAGTGTTACTATTGCAAGAAGGAAGGTGTAACGAATGTCACGACAGAAACTGGTGCGGGTCAATGGGGTGCTGCACTATCCTACGCTGCAAAGGTATACGGTCTTGAAGCAGCGGTTTATCAGGTGAAGATTTCTATGCAACAGAAACCTTATCGTTCGCTGATTATGAGGACTTTCGGAGCTATGGTTGAAGGTTCACCTTCAATGTCTACACGTGCAGGAAAGGACATTGTTACACGTGATCCAACACATCCGGGTTCGTTGGGAACAGCTATCTCAGAGGCTATCGAACTGGCAAGAACTACACCTAACTGTAAGTACACTTTAGGTTCAGTACTCAATCACGTTGCATTGCACCAAACCATTATTGGCTTAGAGGCTGAGAAACAAATGGAAATGGCTGGGGAATATCCAGATAAGGTCATTGCCTGCTTTGGTGGTGGTAGTAATTTCGGTGGTATTGCATTCCCATTTATGCGCCACAATATCCTTGAAGGAAAGAATACAGAGTTTATCGCAGCAGAGCCAAACAGCTGTCCTAAACTGACACGCGGCAAGTTCGAATACGACTTCGGTGATGAAGCGGGTTACACTCCTTTGCTACCAATGTTCACACTTGGCCATGATTTCAAACCAGCCAATATCCATGCAGGTGGTTTGCGCTATCATGGTGCCGGTGTCATCGTCAGTCAATTGCTCAAAGACGGATACATGTGTGGAATGGACATACCACAGTTAGAAAGCTTTGAGGCAGGTATCCTCTTCTCTCGCACAGAAGGAATTATTCCCGCACCAGAGAGCTGTCATGCCATTGCAGCTGCCATTCGAGAAGCAAAGAAGGCAAAGGAAACTGGGAAACAAGATGTTATCCTTTTCTGTCTTTCAGGACATGGACTCATTGACATGACGGCTTATGACACTTATATCAATGGTGATTTGAGAAACTATACACTCTCTGATGACGAGATAGAGAAGAACCTTGGGACTGTTCCGAAGGTATAGTTAAGGTCCTTCTGTTAAATGCGTAGTTTCTTAATATAATAAGGTTAATCCACATACATGGTATGATTTCCTCCAATAAGATGGTTTTATAAAGGGGGATAAACTACATGTTTAATGTAATTAGGTACGATATCTATCTGTTTTATACAAACAACTTATTCTTTCATTAGTTGAAACTTGTAAACTATTTTCACGCAATTCAAAACCAATAGATGCTCTTTTGGCTTCTAAAAGATGCCTAATTGGCTTGCAAAAGGTGCCCTTTAAGCCCCTTACTAACGCCCTTTTGAAGTCCAATTAAGCACCTTTTACTTTGCCACTTTATAACTGATTGATTTCCTTGATTATAGAGCTGCTTTTTATATGTCTTTTCGCCGTTAGTTATAGATATTTTCCTTGAAATTATGTAATGATTTTTCAAGCCTTTATCTGCATATTTAGAAGTCTAAAAAGAAATGATTTTCATTGTCAGAGGATGAGAATTGGATAGATAGTTGACAGTCTTAGCCAAATTAGGAGAAATCCTCTCCTTAAGTAAAATATCATCTTAAAGAAAGGATAAAGCTATTTATCTTTAACTATCTATACAACAGACAGGTTACTATAACATTACGGGCACTATGTAGATAAGCCTACAGAGTGCCCGTACCTTTTATATATAGCGATTAAACTGTCTCAATGTTATCTGCTTGTAAGGCAGCTCCGATTGCCGTACAATACTCAGAATTCTTCGGAACAATAAAGCGAACATCGTATATCTTCTCCATAACAGGAAAAAGAAGTTCGCATTGTGGCAACAGGCTAAGATTACCTATGAGTACAAAGTCACGGATATCGCTATTCAAAGAACTCAAGATTGTTGCCGAACCGATAGACTGTAACACCAGACCTATCAAGCCTAAAGCAACATCTTCACGACTGGCATTAGCCTGAGCATTGGCAAAGAGAGATGCAGTAGCATCCATTGGCAAGCCTGGAAGTGGACTGGTTGAGATGTCTTTAATCTGAAGATTGATACGAGAAATATCTCCCTTATTGGCTAAAGCAATGATTTCGTTAATATTATCAGTCTGTAACAACAAACGTGAAAGACCACTCAACGTACCTCCACCAATACCGATACCACCAATATGACGTACCTCATTGCCATCACAAAGTACAAGTGAGGTACCCGTACCCATAGAAACAACAATCATACGTTGCAACTTTGACTCAAACTGAGCACCTAAGCCATCAGCCAAAAACTCATCTGCCTTAGCCGTTGGAAGTCCATAAACAGGCTTATCAATATAGTGAGCGCCTACACCCGTAAGCATAACACGCTCAACCTCAGATAGGTCTATCCTATTGTCATATAGATATTTTCCAAAAGCTCCATACAAGGACGTTACAGGATCAGTAGCCTTGATACGCAAAGGTTTAATAACCTTTCCCTCTCTGATTCCAACAATCTTGGTTGTTGAAATACCCACATCTATACCGATGGAAATCTTCATACACCTTATATAATTATACAGAAGTCTTGCAAAAACTGCTTTCTAAGAGAAAATGAATAAACCAAAATATATAAGAATTTACACCAAGTAACCACTCATAAAGAATCATCTCTATGCAAGTGTTGATAACAGTTCAAGTCCTTATAACATCATTAAATCCAATACTCCACATAAGCATGAAATACAACTTATAATGTCGCAAAGGTACGAAAAACCTTAAAGTTTAGAGCATTTACCGAGATATTTTACAAAAAAGACACAAAAATATTTCTCTATTAAGCTGAAAATGAGTATCTTTGCATTCCGTTATAATGAGAAATTAGAAATAAACATCAATAAAGAACAAAAACAAAATGACGAAAGCAGATATCATCAATGAGATTGCAACGTCTACTGGCATCGCCAAGAAGGACGTTTCAGCTGTGGTTGAGTCTTTTATGGAAACCATCAAAGACAGTTTGTTGGAGAAAAAAGAAAATGTATACCTTCGTGGTTTCGGTAGCTTCATCGTTAAGCACCGTGCGGAAAAGACAGCTCGTAACATCTCAAAAAACACGACTATCACTATCCCAGCACACGATTTCCCAAGCTTCAAGCCAGCAAAGACCTTCATCGAGGATATGAAGAAATAAATTAAACATAAATACAATAACAATTTAAAACAATTTAAAGCTATGCCAAACGGAAAGAAGAAAAAGGGACACAAGATGGCTACGCACAAGCGTAAAAAGAGATTAAGAAAGAACAGACATAAGAGCAAGTAAGCCCCAAGGCTGAAAGGCTTTACAACTGACTTTCAATAATATGGCGGGGCGTGTCATCGCAATATACTTCTCTTCCCTGGAAGTGCGACGACAGGTTCCGCATTTTAATTTTATCTATAAGTATCCTTTAGCATCATTGTAGAGACTATAAAAGACGCTAAATGATAGTTATAACAAACGAAGAAGATGACAAGCGAAGTAATTATTGATGCCCAACCGAAAGAGATTTCGATAGCGCTACTCGAAGACAAGCGTCTGGTTGAATACCAGCGTGAGCCAAGAGAGGCGAGTTTCTCGGTTGGAAACATCTACGTGGCAAAGGTAAAGAAACTGATGCCAGGGCTGAATGCCTGCTTTGTAGATGTAGGTTATGAGCGTGACGCCTTTCTTCATTATCTTGACTTAGGGAGCCAATTCAACTCCTATGCAAAGTATCTGAAACAGGTTCAGAGCGACCGCAAGAAACTTTATCCCATTCAAAAAGCCACTCGCCTACCCGACTTGCAAAAGGACGGAACAGTTCAAAACACACTGCAGGTAGGACAAGAGGTGATGGTACAGATTGTTAAAGAACCCATTTCCACCAAAGGACCTCGCCTTACAGGCGAAATATCATTCGCTGGCAGATTCCTGGTGCTTATACCATTCGGGCATAAAGTTAGCGTATCTTCTAAAATCAAAAGCGGTGAAGAACGTGCACGCCTCAAACAGCTCATACAGAGTATTACCCCAAAGAACTTCGGTGTAATTGTCCGTACAGTAGCTGAAGGAAAGCGCGTAGCCGAGCTTGATGCTGAGATGAAAGTCCTACTGAGCCGTTGGAATGAAGCAATCACAAGACTGCAGAAAACGCAGGAACGCCCTCAACTTGTGTTTGAGGAGACTGGACGTGCTGTTGCGATGCTGCGTGACCTCTTCAATCCAACCTACGAAAACATCTACGTCAACGATGACGAGATTTGCACTGCCGTTCGACACTACGTCTCTCTAATAGCCCCTGAAAAGGCGGGCATAGTGAAGAAGTACACTGGTAAGGTGCCAATCTTTGACAACTTTGACGTTACGAAGCAAATTAAATCAAGCTTCGGTAAGACCATTAATTATGGTCATGGCTGCTACCTCATCATTGAACACACTGAGGCAATGCACGTTGTGGATGTGAATAGTGGAAACAGAACAAAAGAAAAAGCACAGGAACAGAATGCTCTTGACACCAACCTTGGTGCCGCCGATGAGTTAGCTCGCCAGCTTCGACTGCGTGATATGGGTGGAATCATTGTCGTTGACTTCATCGACATGAATCTTGCTGAAGACCGCCAGATGCTGTATGAGCGTATGTGTAAGAACATGCAGAAGGACCGTGCACGTCACAATATCCTTCCTTTGAGCAAGTTCGGACTGATGCAGATTACTCGTCAGCGTGTACGCCCAGTAATGGATGTAGATGTAGATGAGAACTGCCCTACTTGTTTCGGTAGTGGTAAGATTCGCTCAAGCATTCTTTTTACCGATCAGTTGGAGCGTAAGATAGACCGATTGGTTAATAAGGTTGGAGTAAAGAAATTCTATTTGCACGTTCATCCTTACGTTGCAGCTTACATTAACAAGGGTCTTATTTCCTTGAAACGTAAGTGGCAAATGAAGTATGGTTGGGGTGTAAATATCATTCCTTCACAGAAACTTGCCTATTTGCAGTATGAGTTTTATGATGTAAATCAGCAGTTCATTGATATGAAGGAACAGAACGATAAATCCTAAACTAATAACTAAGTCGTTAGATAAAACGAAAGGTTTACAACATTAGAAATCCGCAACCTATAATATATAAGGTGGCGGATTTCTTTTTTCCTCTACTTTTCATATTTCATAAAAACTTAGACTTCAAACCTAAGAGAAAGTCTATTTGTCAACAATTTTCCTCTCTTCGATTTTTATTAAGGCTTAATTGCATTCGAATTAACGCCCTTTTGACTTCTAAAAGATGCTCTTTTAAGGTCTTACTAACGCCCTTTTGAAGTCCAATTCAGCACCTCTTGCAAACCATTTTGTAACTTATTAATTACAAGATATTTACAAGGGTGTAGGAAAGAGTGGTTTTATGCATATTTTAAGTGGGAAACATTAGCAACAATGTAAAATAAATTCGCATCAACAAAAACGCCCTCACCTGTCCAAAAAAGACAAGTGTGGGCGTTTGCTATATGGCCTAATAAACGTTTTAAGCCGGAATGACTTTAAAGCGTACTCTGAATGCGTGTTTCTGCTCATCCCAGTTTGTACCCAACATTTCAAAGCGACCAATCTGAGCGGTTGAACGGACGTGCTTACCTATGCAAAGGCAGACATCAAAATCGCCGATACGAACGAGTCGTAACATCTCGGAAGCATCTTCAGGTAGTCTGTCAACAGTGACACCTTCAGGAATATTATTGCGGTCGACCATTTCAAAAGTTACAGGCAAGTCTTCTGCAATCAGACGATTCATCTCATCCTCTATCGCCTTTTCTTCTTTTCGACTCGGCTTATGATCGAGAATGAAAGTCATTTTACTCTTCTTTCGTTCTATGTGAGCATTATTGCTACGCTCTGCTCCAAACATACGCATCATCACTTGATTTAGCAGATGTTCTGCTGTATGAGCAGGAGGGAATTCCTCTTTATTGTGTGCATTTAATACGTAGTCCACTGTCTTCCTCTTTATATTAAACTTGTAAATTCTACCATAGTTTGCAGCTATATCCAATGCAATTTGACCATCACGTTTCAATTCTACGACTTTCGTAAAACCAGAAAGCAAGTCGGTCATCTCAACCTCCTGCTCTGGAATACCAAGGAAATCGAAGGCATGAGCAGGAATAGTCACATTGATTTGTACTCGTTCTTGGTCGAAGTTAGCAACAACCAACAACACTTCATCGTCTGCCTTACGCAAGAAAACAAACTGTTTATGAGGATTAAACTGGTGGCTCTGCTGGTTGACATACATTAAATCGAAGGTCAATCCCTCACGAACAGCTTTCTCACGATTACAGAAACGAAGGAGTCCTTGATAAACCAGTGAGAGTTTCTTCTCATCTTTTGTCAAAGCATCACGATTAAAGAAGCCTTTATAAATAGCATCACTCGTCCAATAATCAAAGATTGTTGAACGACCGTCTCGCCCAGAGAAACCTTCTTTATCCATACCTCTTTCGCCAAATTCCTGACCTGCATATACCATAACAGGATTCTCTTGAAGCAGAGCAGACACAATCATACCAGGAACTCCCTTCCAAGGATTACCCGCGAAGAAATCAGAAGCTATACGTTGCTCATCATGATTCTCAAGGAAGTAAAGCATGTGATCGCGGATATCGTCAACCTTCTGCCACTCATGTGTTATAGACGAAGCGGAACGTTCACCACATATCACACCACGAATACAATCATACATTCCCACCTTGTCATAGAGATAATCGAAGCCTGACTCAACATACATACGATATTGATTAGGATCATAGACCTCACCTATGAATATCATCTCAGGATAACGCTCCTTAACCTGCTGTGTTGCGTATGCCCAAAACTCATGTGGAACCATCTCAGCCATGTCACAGCGGAAACCATCAACCCCCTTTCCTGCCCAGAAAAGAAGGATATCAGTCATCTTCTTCCATGTAGAAGGGATAGGATGAAAGTGATAGCTTCTGCCACCAGCATCACAATAGTCTACACCATAGTTTAGCTTAATGGTCTCATACCAGTCGTTCTGCTGAGGGTGAGAATCGAAACGATCATTACCTGTACACTTTGCAGGGAATTCATCATAAGCCTCAGCATCATGAGCGTATGTATTCTCAATAACTCCAGAGAGGTCGAGTTGTTCGCCTGGACAGTAATAGAAATTGTTCTGAGGGTCAAAGTGCTTACCTGTATCATCACCTTCTCCGAGGTCTTCAACACCCTTTGGCTTAGCAATACTCTTGTATTGACGGGCTACATGATTAGGTACAAAGTCGATAATTACCTTCATACCTTCAGCATGTGTACGAGCAACTAAGGCCTCAAACTCTGCAATTCGTGCATCAACATCTACCGCAATATCTGGGTCAATATCATAATAATCGGTAATAGCATAAGGCGAACCAGCACGTCCCTTTACGACACGAGGGTTCTGTTTAGGAATACCAAAGGCTGAATAATCAGTGCATGTAGCATGACGGATAACTCCTGTGTACCAAAGATGAGTGACACCGAGGTCGTGGATGCGACGTAACACATCCTCATCGAAGTCATTCATCTTTCCTGCTCCGTTCTCTGCTAAGCTACCATACTCCTTCTTAGTCAGATTCTTATTACCAAAAGTACGGGTGAAGACCTGGTAGATAACTAATTTAGTTTTCATAAACAAAATAAAAAGAAAGTCCCTCCTTCGTCCCCTCACTTTTGAGAAAGAGGACGGAAGAGGGAATCAGTCACTTAATAATAAGGTAAGCCTTATACACCGTGTGCATTAACAGTCTTGTCGATACGACCGAGCATACCCTGCAAAGCAGCACCAGGTCCGCACTCAACAAACTCTGTAGCACCATCGGCAATCATATTCTGTGCGCTCTTGGTCCAACGTACGCTTGATGTAAGCTGAGCGATAAGATTCTTCTGAATCTCAGCAGGATCAGTGTGTGGCAATGCGTCTACATTCTGATAAACAGGGCACTTTGGTGCATTAAATGTAGTTGCTTCAATAGCTGCCTGCAACTCATCCTTAGCTGGCTGCATCAATGGAGAGTGGAAAGCACCACCTACCTTCAATGGCAATGCACGCTTAGCACCAGCCGCCTTCATCAACTCGCAAGCCTCATTGATACCCTCTGTTGAGCCAGAGATAACCAACTGACCAGGGCAGTTGAAGTTAGCTGCAACACAAACCTTACCTTCTTTTGATACCTGCTCGCATACCTCCTCAACCTTCTCATCAGCCAAACCAATGATAGCTGCCATAGTACCAGGGTTCAACTCACAAGCCTTCTGCATAGCATTAGCACGTGCAGCAACAAGCTTCAAACCATCTTCGAAGCTCAATGCACCAGCAGCAACGAGTGCTGAGAACTCACCCAAAGAGTGACCTGCAACCATATCTGGCTTGAACTCATCGCCTAAGCAAAGAGCTGAAATAACGCTGTGGAGGAATACTGCAGGCTGAGTAACCTTAGTCTCCTTCAACTGCTCGTCTGTACCAGCAAACATAATCTCGGTTATCTTGAAGCCAAGAATCTCGTCAGCCTTATCGAAAAGTTCCTTTGCTAATGGGTTGTTGTCATAGAGGTCCTTACCCATACCAACAAACTGAGATCCCTGTCCAGGGAATACAAATGCTTTCATATACTATTGAATTGTTTAATTATTAATATTTTACAGAGTGCAAAGATACAGAAAAGAAAGGAGATAGAAAAGAAACTAAGTAAAAAACACGATGTGCTTTGCACCACTCTAACCTTGTAGAAATAATTTATTGTTATTTCCACTATGTATTTTGCATCAATAAGATTGTATACATTAGGTTTGTATAAGAATACTTTGGGGTTATAAATTGCCAAAGAACATTCACTTTGTCAGCATTTCCAATGCCATCGACATCCCCTAAGACAAACATTACTTACCCCTTTAAAACCATATAAGTCTTGTCTTTACCTGTTCTTATAAGGGATGTAACAAGTTCAGAAAGTCATCCGCACCATCCGTGCGAAGGCTTAGCACGTGTGGTGCGAACGTCAAACACCATTCGTGTTGTTGGTAGATAGCTTACCATACATAACCAAAACGAAAGAAAAGAGTTGTACTATCGAAAGGATATAACACCTACTTATTCATATAGTAACCATTACCTTTACATCCAAATGGGCTAAATGAGCAATATAATTACATTATTGAAAAGACATAACGAGCTGGCGACCTGCTAATAAAGCGATAAAGCCTAATGCAAGGGAGGCAATGATATAAAGGGAAGAAATAATAAAACCATCCCCTCCCTTTAATAACGTTGCATGCTCATTCATGAAAGTAGAGAAGGTTGTAAAACCTCCACAGAAACCAGTAGTGAGCATAAGGCGAACAGCAGGACTGACTCCGCCATTATCACTGGATAATGAAGAGAAGATACCTATAAGGAAACAGCCAAGCACGTTGACGACCATTGTCCCCAAAGGGAATGAACCTGCTACAGCAAGTTGTACATACTTCGAGATAACCATTCGAAGACTGCCACCAACAAAACTTCCAATACCTACTAAAAGAACATCCTTTATCATACTGAACGAACAATTATTTTTGTCTATAAGGCTTAGAAAACCATATTAAAACCAAATCGAATACCATTCTTTGATATTCCTGGAGCATTCGTATAAGTTAGTCGACGAACGTAATCTACCTCCAGAAACTTGAAGATATTATGTACTCCGACAACAAACTCCATGTAAGGATCGCGTGTCATAACACGTGTATCGACAGGGAACTTATATAATTCCGTATCATTAGCATTCTGTGGTAAATATGGGTTGTTCTTATCTGTCAAATGTCCCCACATTCCTTTAAAGGCAACATACTCACGCCACTTCAGCTTCTTAATGAGTGGAATACGGTTGAAAATCTTACCCTCTAAGTCCCAAGCCAAATTAAACATCGCATATCGGTCGTTAAGGAATTCAAGTCCTTTCATGAGGTTGAATGTTCCTTGATTCTCAAAATAAGAAGTATTAACAGGAGGAGTAATAAGGAATTGGAATGGTACCTTATTCCATTGTGCACCACCTTGTACACGTGTATCAATGTGTCCCCAGCTACCTAACCAGAAACGTTTATAGATAGAGACCTCCGTAAGATTAGTATTAAAGTCACTACCTAAGAAATGCTTAATGCCCATTTTATGTGAGATATTAAACTCTGGAGCATCAAGATTCACCGCCATACGTTGTTGTTTTGAGTTAATATAAGATTGTCCAGGACGATAATTGAATCCAAGACTAACCTCACTCACACGCAGTTTGTCAACCAGCGTACCATCCATTTTCTCATACACAAGCTTTCCTGTTGGCTTGTTACTTTCTGTACGGAACTCAAAACTCGTAGCCAAACCATAGTCCGTCTCCCACATGAAGTTAATCTTCTGACGATTTACAAAATACATCTGCTCGACCTTTACAGGGCGGAAAGTCATAAAGATATTATCCTTATTGTGTTTCAGATACTTGTCTGATGGAGACTCAACATCACTTGTTGATTCGAAAGATATGGTACGGATAGGGAACTCAATAGGCTGATACTCGGGTTTATTAAACGAATAAGTTACCTTTGCATCGTAATAATTGCGATGTGACTTTGTTCCATAAGCATAATAACCTTCAAAGAACCAATGAGGATTAAACTTAGCTGTAGTACGAGCAGAGGCACGTAAACGAATGCCATCAACAAAGTTCTTTGAGATAAATGTATTGACAGGACCAATATCAAACTTACTTGGCTTGTCTTCTGAACCTGTTTCAATGAAGTTCTCTATCAAAGCCTTGGACGCAAACATCACCCATTTGAAATGCTTTGTGCTTGCCATACGCTTGATAAATGAATCCATTCCAGCCTCACTCTTCGTCAGTTGCGTTGTTCTATGTGCTGCCCAGAAATCATTATCGCGCATCTTAGCATGGGTATCGTATATTGTCTTTGCCTTACCCTTAAATTGTTTGTCATCAATAGGGGCAAAAGAATAGTTTGTTATACCGGTCGTGCGAATGACAATAGCACGTTGCAAGAAGTCTGTCAGCTTCAACTCGGCAATCATATTATCAGTCGTTAAAGCCCACTCTCCATTACTTAACTTCGTGAATTCCTGCTGAAACTTCATTGCATCAACAAAGTTAACACCCGTATTAGCAGGCAACTGCATATCACACTTCTTCACATGAAGTGAACTATCATTCAACACATACAACTCTCCACGGAATCCAAAGTCCTGCTGATTGGCTGGCATAAACTGCAAACGAATACACTGATCCTGATTTACATAGACCGTATCGTCGATATAAAAATGATAAAATGAAATTGCTGTAGAGCCAATTGGAGAAGGGAAACGCTTCTGAAGGAGATCAATTTGGTCATCATAAAGATTGATATCCTTAAAGAGATCCTTCACTATCGTATTCAAAGCCTCACCTGTTTGTATAAGTTTTGAAATACCTTTAGTAGACTGTCCTAACACGATATCCTTCTCATCACGTGGACTCTTACGATAAAGATGCTGCGTAAGCGTTTCATCTACGGAGATAGGAAGGATGAGTTTATTATTATAAGAACAAGTCTCAACTTGATCAAGAAGCCACGGTGCTTTCTTAAACATAGTGCCTTCGAGATCATCAGGTGTAAGGTTATTAAAAGCAATCGTCACCTTCTGGTACTTATCATACTGATAGTAATCATGGTTTTCCAAATGAGTTTGTTTCTTCGCAGCAATAACACGCTTCATCAACTCTACCGCAGGATTATCCTTACGCGAATATTTATGACGACGTTTAGCCTTCACAACAATCCCTTGAAGTTGCTTAGAGTCTGCAATAAGAGTTACTTTCAACTCTCTTGAAGTATGTGCTGTAATCTTTATATGACGTGGCTTATAACCTACAGCAGTAATAGTAAGCTGTTCACCCACCTTTCGAGCTATCGAAAAATGCCCATCAGCATCACTCGATGCACCTAACTTTAAATTCCGATAGAGCGCATTAGCATAAGGAATACTATCTCCCGTCTGCCAGTCAACAACGTAACATTGGAGCAAAGTACTATCTATCACTGCTGGCTTAGCGGCTATCTTAGCTAAGGAATCCATCATTTGCAGCAACGAATCAGTTGCTATTCCCATCGAGTCAGCTGCTGTCAACAAAGAATCTTTACCTACAAACGAAGAGTCTTTACCCACCAACAATGAATCAATGTGCATAACATAAGGCTTTGAATTAAAGTACAAAGACTTAAATGTATATGCATGTGCTGAAAATGATACGAACACAAAGAGGAGAGCAACTATCACTCTCAACCTTATCATTCGCCGTCCTCCTCTTATCTTATCAAAGACAGAAGATGTATGATTACGCATGTTTAGACTCATTAATCTGTTCATATCTTACTTTAGTGTTAGAATCATGCAAGACAATTTATTATCGTCATTTTGCATTCAAGAGTTCTCCTATCCCATAAAAGGGTTTAGAGGACTTCTCTGTTAATTGAGGAGATTACTAATCTATCTCCTCATCAGCTTCATATCCACCCATTTCTCGAATGGCATTCTTCAGCATTGTATACTGTTCAAAGAGGTTATTGACAGCTTCCTCACCACGGGTAAAATCGTGCATTGGACTCTTGAGGAAGAAACTCAAAAAACGCTGAATACCATATCGACCAGCCCTTGCAGCAAGATCAGAGAGCAACGTAAGGTCAAGAAGCAATGGTGCAGCAAGGATGGAATCACGGCAAAGGAAATTAATCTTTATCTGCATTGGATAACCCATCCAGCCAAAGATGTCAATATTATCCCATCCTTCCTTGTCGTCATTACGAGGAGGATAATAGTTGATACGCACTTTATGATAGATATTACCATAAAGGTCAGGCTGCTCATCTGCTCTACAAATGGTCTCAAGTGTCGACAACTTACTTACTTCCTTTGTATGAAAGTTAGCTGGTTCATCAAGAACTAAGCCATCACGATTACCCAAGATGTTCGTTGAGAACCAACCAGCAAGTCCAAGGTTACGTGTCTTAATGATAGGAGCAAAGCCCGACTTTACCAATGTCTGTCCTGTCTTAAAGTCCTTACCAGCAATAGGCATACATGTCTTCTCAGCCAATTCCCACATAGCAGGTATGTCAACCGTTGTATTAGGGGCACCCATGATAAACGGACAACCTTCTGTCAAAGCCGCATAAGCATAACACATAGATGGAGCAATATGCTCTCTATCATCTGACTTCATAGCTGATTCCAATTGCTCAAGCGTCTTATGATATGCCTCGTCGTATGGTACATAAATCTCCGTTGAAGCCGCCCATATAACAACTACACGTTCACAGCCATGCTCCTTCTTAAAGTTCTGAATGTCTTTCTGCAATTCCAGCACCATATCCCAGCGTGTCTTGCAATCTTTAACATTGTCTCCGTCAAGTCGCTTAGCATAATTTCGGTCGAAAGCTGCCTTCAAAGGCTTGATAGCCATCAGTTCCTCGCGTACCGGTTCGATATCCTTTGCCTTCAACACTTCTGCATATACTGCAGCCTGATAAGCATTCTGAGGATACACATCCCATGTTCCAAAGACAATATCGTCTAACTTTGCCAACGAAACAATATCTTTGTAATGAAGGTACTTCTTATCTGCTCCGCGTCCTACACGGATTTTATCATATTGAGTCATGGAGCCGATAGGCTTCGTAAGACCTTTGCGTGTCATTAACACTCCAGTCATAAAGGTCGTAGCAACTGCGCCGCAACCAACGACCATTATTCCTAATCTGCCTTCTGCAGGCTTTACATTTGTTTGCTTCATAATTATTACTGCAATATTTAATTAACGCATTAAAGCGGCGTATATTGTCTTAATATAGGTTGTAGTTCAACTAAATTCTTAATAATATAATCTGCTACACACGTTGCAGGCTCTTCAGACGTCCACCCTTCGCCTTTTAACCATAGGGTATGACAACCAAGTTCATGTGCAGGAAGTATGTCTTTGGTATAGCTATCGCCAATCACAACAACGTTTTCAGGCCTCACTTCCATAGATTTCACAGCTAAATTAAAAATCTGTGAATCAGGCTTTCGAACACCAACAACAGCACTTTCCGTTATGGTTTCAAAATAAGAAGATAAGCCAAACTCCTCAAGTACAACCGACATGTTGCCATAGAAGTTTGTTACCAAGCCTATTCTATAATGCTTCTTTAAGTCAGACAGCACTTTTCTACTCACTGCTATATTGGCTTTTACCTTGTTATAAATATCATTCAACAGAATTCTTTGCATCCGTTCAGCCTCAACCTTATCTACCGCTAAGCAGCCACAACCTACCAAGTACTCAAACTCTAATTTCAATTTAGACGTCAACATCGAAAGAAATGTGTCGTGTGACTGTATAATAGGCTGCTTTCCTAAGGTACGTTCTGCATGTACATAGGCTTCACGAAACTGCTCTTCTGTCACTGGGATTCCGTTTCTTTTGTATGCATACCAAAGGAACTTTCCCCAGTGACAACCTGCTGTATCAAGCGTACCACCAAAGTCAAAGAGGAGAGTTAACCCTCCCTCCTCATCACATTGAGTAGCGTGTGTTCTCTTTGTTCTTAATGAAATATCGTTTAACTCTTTGTTCATTCTAAATGGTTTAAGCTATATTAGATTGTAATAGACTGTTATTCAACACCAAAAGATAAGCATTAAAAGTATTTCTTCAACATATATTCAGCCCTAATTATAGTCTAAAAAACATATTATTTACTCCTTTGGCATGAGGCTTTTACATAAATCTTCATGCCGTTTGTGCATATAGATGTACAACAAACTATATAAACTAACCTCAAACACAAAGTATATCCACGGACAATTCAATAAGCAAGTGACATAGATAAGAATAGCACGACTGTTGAACGAAAGAAAGTTTGTAAAAGGCATCAGCGGTCGGCTACCTGCCAAAAAACGGTCTTTGAGTTCCTGTGGCACCTTATCTATTCCTCCGTACTTCTCTATCAATGCTGCATGAAACTTCTGAAAAGCAGGAGTTCTACGCTCCTGACTTCTACAATAACGTTGATAATTACTATGAAAAGCACGGTCCCAAAAGACTCCCTTCTTTCCTTTCAAGCTCTCAACAATAGCGTGTTCGCGTTCGTATGAGTCAAGTTCCGAGCCTTCTTTACCCTTCAAGAAATAAAGATGTATCTGTCGATAATAGTCGCTCAATGAACTTTGTGGGGAGTGACATAACAAACTTGCAATGGCTGCCAAGGCTAATCCCCATAAGCCCCACACCTCTGATGTACCGAGTATTGGCTGATACCAGAGTCGTAAGACTATAGCAAGATAGATTGAGAAAAACCACACATCACCTGCAAATCCATCTAAACAGCGACCCTTCATAGACTGTTGACGAGTAAGCCTTGCCAGCTGTCCGTCTGTTGAATCACAAAAGTTTGCTAACATCAAGAGAAAAATTCCGATGATATTATATAAGGTATCGGTAAAGTAAAACATTACACCCGCACCAATTCCAAGGAAGATAGAAAGAATGGTAATAGTATTAGGTGTAACACCTAAGCGATGCCAGAACAAGGCAAATGCCAAACCTATGGGGCGAGTAAAATAGATATCAAGCCATTCTTCCGTGTCCATAGACTTGAAAGAGGCACGAAGAAGACTAAAAAATCCCATCTTACCATCTTGTCCTTCGCCCAAATAAGGCGAAGAGGACTGAGCTGCAAAATGAGCGTTGTCTTTTGTTTGCTGAGCTATTACTCTATTATTTTGTTCTTCTTTTATCATTGTATTCTGATTATTTATAAACGAATCGAGTTGAGGAATAATTGACTATCAATCAACTACAACTATTCATATCGTCTTTACACTTCTCGTTCGAGGAGGTTTTATGAGAAACCTCAACCTTCTGTTTCATTCGTTCAATGATAGCTTTTGCCGCTTCTTTCCTACATTTTGAGAAACTGGGAAAGTCATTAAAATCAATGATAACATAACTGCCGTCTTCCCGTATTATCGCATCACCACCATAAACGGGTGTTTGTAGTAAACAAGCTAACTTCTCCGCATCAGCCTGTAAGTTAGAAGATGAAAATGAATAATACCGCGGTTTACCATTCCTTTCTTCATCACCAAACTTTGTTTCAGTATCAGTACCTGAATAATAATAATGGAAAAAGCCAGTACCTTCAACACCATAAAACTTCACAACGTCACCTTTTACGTGTGCTTGCGTCACAACATCTGTGATACCACGCTGCATAAAGGTTGATTTTATCTTTTCAACTTCTGACCAATCATGACAGAAACAGACGTCTTCTTTGCTTTGTGCCGATGCATCAGCGCGCTTTACCCAATAACCATCATTACCTTCATCAGGTGGCAATGGGAGATGGTTTTCACGCATCACCTTATCTACATTACTCCTTTGACAAGCCCGAACACCAGCCGATGAGTTAAGAACTCGTATGCCACTCTGCTCCAACTGCTTAAGACACTCTAAAGTCTTTGTGCTGCGCGCCATAGAAATAATTTGGCTATTGACATTTACAGAATCTACTAATTCAGATGAAACAGACTGATAATAAGTACTAAAACGATTGACAAAATCATCTTCACTTATTATCGTGGCATCTTCTAAAAGACTACCAACCTCTTGCAATACAGCTAAATCTTTCTCCTCAGAATTAGGTGAATAGCAGGCTGCACGTTGTATCAATAAGGTTTTCCCTTTATAATAAGGAGATAAGTTCTTTACCCCATCATCAGCCTTTCTTATATCATCTATATGGTCGATATCAAACACCTTTGTCAGCGGATAAGCTTCTATTCGTAAGCTATCTGCAACCAATGCACGCTGAAAATTACGCATCCGACTCTCACCTTTCTCTATACAAGCTTCAAGAATATTAAGCGAGGGAGCTGTCAAACCATATATACCTGCAGAAATAAAGTGAGAATCGGCTTGAGGTGTATCATAATAACCATTAATACGCATGACATTGTCAACACCAACATAAAGTGGTTTTTCATCATCAATATAATCTGTAACACCCATCAAAGCGTCTGTCCCCTGTGCTATCTTATCTTGAAAGGATAAGACGTAATCATGAAACTCTCTCTCGTCAAAGATTGTATCGACTGTTGTTAGGATAAAAGGGGCATCACGAAGGAAATTGCGCAACTCATAAAAACTATGCATTGAGCTCGGAGTTGATTTTACAACAAATCGCAGAGGGATGGGCAAACCATTCAAACCTTTGTCTTGTATCATCTTCAAATGACTTGCCACATCAAGCATCTGCTCATTACAGATAACAACAATCTCCGTGGCATTATTTTCCATGAAAATCCTTATTAATCTGTCTATGAGCCGTTCTCCCCTTACCTTCACCAATGGTTTGGGTTCGGTGACACCTTCTTGAGCCAGTCGTGAACCATCGCCAGCTGCAATAATTGCGAATTTCATCCCTGCAAAGATACATAATTCTAAGGAGATAAGCCCCTTTCTCGGTAACGTTTTTCTACTTAAATATACCTCTAAAGAGACTTTTATAATACTTTTATCGACTTACAAGCCTTAATACTTATAACTAATCCCTCTGAAAGTGACAGAAAACAAATAAAATAAATTAAACATAATAACAGCCTTATTTGAGCACTAAGAGAGCTGGGAAATTTTATTACAAAAGCAAGGAGGAAAAGAGACTTAATAACAGCCTAAATCAGTATTTTTCACCTCTCTTATAACCAAAAGACTATCAAATAATTACAAGACAGTAAACTAAAAGATGCTTAACAGGACTTCAAAAGGGCGTTAGTTAGACCTCAAAAGGGCGTCTTTTGCAAGTCAATTGGGCGTCTTTTCGAAGCCTAAAAGGCACATCTTACTTTTTAATGGTTAGAAAATTTATTACAATTAATAAAACACATAGTTCTCATAAAAGCAAATATGATAATCGAGAAAAAAGCGTTTTAGGTACAAAGAAAGCAAAAAACAGCAGAAAAATAAGCGAAAAAAGCAAGTTTAAAGGTCATTATAGTTAATTTAATGTTAAAGCGCGAGCAATCTAAATAAAAAATTTGCTTATTTGAATAATATATCCTATCTTTGCATATATAAAATTAGAGGATGATAACAACAACATAACGCAGATTATTTAAAATAAAAAGAAACAAATCCTCTATAGATATTCACAAGCCAAGTTGAGATTTAATTTGACTTGTATGAGATGAAAAGAGGTTATAAAACTATTTTACTAAAGACATCAACAGAAACATATAGTTACTTAGTTGCGTTAACCACGCAAGGATAATTCACGCAAATAAGAGTACGAAATACATAGGTTAGTTTTTTAAGGTGAAGGATAACAAAATTGTCACGAGTCCTACACAGCATATTGTTAGGACATCGAAGACACTCAGCCAGTCCTGATTTCACGTCGGTGAAATCAGGATTTTTTTATTTCAAATATTTTGTTTTATCCGTGAAAGTACCTAAATTTGTAACCATATATGTTTAAGAACAGATACAAGCGGTTTGGCTGTCTGCTGCTTTTCATCCTCTTTGTAGGGAAAACTATGGCACAACAGCCCTTGATTTTTGAGTTAGAACGTGTCAACGATTCGCTTTCATGGCTGTGCCTATGCCCTAAGGTACAAGTGAACACGGAGCAGAAAGGACACAAAAACAAGTGGAAGACCAGAAAAGCTATTGCCAAATGGAAACTTCCCTACCCTATTTATCAACTGGTAACAGGAGATGTTAATGGAGATGGAAAGGACGAAGCAATCGTTGGCGTTATCAAACCGACTCGCTTCTACCCACAGCCTGCACGTAGACTCTTTATTTTTAAGCAGGTAAATGACAAAATACGTCCTATGTGGATGGGGTCGCGTATGGGTGGAATACTATGCGATTTTCGTTTTATTGAACCATACGTGCGTACATTGCAAGCAACCACCGATGATAAATATGTTGTTGCAGACTATGTTTGGGACGACTTCGGGCTCTCTTTCGTGCGCTTTTTAACTGAAGCGGTTAACTACGAAAAAGCCCTAAAACGATTTACTTCGAACAAATAAAACTAAAATATAACAATTTAAACCCAAACAAGATGAAACACAATCCCTATTACTATCTATTGCGAAAAGACGCATTTAGAACTGTAGCTATTGTACTGCTACTCTTGTTATTATCCACCACCATGCGGGCACAAAACGAAAAAAAAGATGCCAACACGGGGGATGCCTATATTGACCGTACAGAGGAGAAGAAGACTCCTCTTATTCTTCCTGGTGCTGGAAAAGTCAATATTGAAAATTTGAAGGGTAAGATTGATACGCAGATGGACATCTCTAAACTCAATCTTGTAGAGCTGCGTGCAATCAGAAACGCCTTTGCTGCAAGGCAGGGATACCCTTTCAAAGATGCAACCTTACGTGCATTATATAATACAACAACATGGTATAACAATGCGCTTTGGGATGTTTCTGAAAAAGAAGAAACCACTGGTAAGAAGTTCTCACCACGTTATACGAAAGAACAACTTGCCTTTACAGAGCGTATTCGTGCACGAGAAGCGGAATTACGCAAGCTGAACTTCAAACCAGCAAACAGTAAGGACGTAGTAAATATGAAGAATCTTATCAACCCATTCCAGCTGAAAGAGTTTGACCCAAAGCTATATAGCATGTTGGGACGGAATGGCTTTGCTATCGTTCCTGCCGAACATAATCAGCTTTTCCACGTATATGAGAAGAACGATTATGCTGATTTTCCAAGCTTCGTTACCACCGATCTCTATCTACAACTTTTCCACCTCTATTTTGATTGTGTATTGCGCGATGTGGAGGAAAAGCACTTAGACTCCCTGATGATTGTCTTCTCTTCCAAAATGGAAGCAGAGATGAAGACACTTACAAGCAGTCAGAATGCAGAAATAAAGGCTGCAGCAGAATATGGTCAAGCATGGTTTGCTGTGGCATCGTGGCTCTTTAGTCATGATAAAGCACCAAAATCAATGGCTACACTAAATGCTCCAGAAGCATACAAGAAGATGGTAATGGAAGAAATTACTAAGTCATTCGAAGCTGAAAATGGATATTCTGAGATGCTTGAATATGATTTTCATACAGGAATGTTTGCTTATTCGCTCTTCCGTCCACGTGGTCACTATACTCGTTCTAAGGTTTGCAGTCGATATTTCCGTGGTATGATGTGGTTGCAGACAGCCCATTTTGGTACGGACAAACCTGCTAAGATGAAGCAGATTGCACTTATCGCCAATGTCTTCAACCAACAACCAAAGCTCAAAACCATATACGACAAGGTAAGTGAACCAATCACTTATCTTATGGGAACACCTGATAATGTTACCCTCATACAGGTTGCGGAACTTGTTAAGAAGATGAACTTACCTATAGAAAAGCTATTATCTTCAAATAAAGATATGGGTAAACTGACAGCAAACATTGAAGCAATAGCAAAGAAACAGACACGTATCGAGTTGAAGAAAACACATGGAACCAAATATGTTGTAGATATTATGCCGCAGCGTTATCAACCTGATGCAGAGGCATTGATAGCTACTACGGATCAAGATAGCCCCATTTCCCTCCGTCCATGCCCTAAGGGACTTGACTGGATGGCTGTGATGGGACTGCCAGGTGCCGAACGTATTCTCATGGACGAGCTGAAAGAAGCACAGAAATGGAAGGATTTTCCAAAGGCATTAACCACTGCTCGTAAGAAAGTTGCTAATACTCCTTGGGAGGCTTGTGTGGCAAATCAATGGATGTACACCCTCCGATCATTAGGTGACACAGCACAGTCGCTTCCTTATTTCATGCAGACACCACAGTGGCAGAAGAAGAATTTGAACACAGCACTTGCTTCTTGGGCTGAATTAAAGCATGATGCTATCCTCTATGCAAAGCAGCCTATGGTGGCAGAGTGTGGCTCTGGAGGTCCAGAACCACCTGTTGTGAAAGGTTATGTAGAGCCTAACATAAAGTTTTGGGAGAAAGCTATTGCACTCGTAACAAGAATGGATAAAGTCCTCACAACTTACAATTTACAGACAGAAAAGGCTAAGGCAGTATATGAACGAATAAAGGAAATGGCTGAATTCTGCCGTGATATCAGTAAGAAAGAACTGAATGGTGGAAAGATAACTGATGAGGAATACAATCAGATTGAGATTATTGGTTCGACCGTAGAGAACATCTCTTTGGAGCTTGTCAGCGAAGATAACCAGATGTTGCAGGGATGGTCTGATGTGGTAAGTACCGACAAGAAGGTTGCAGTTGTTGCTGATGTCTTCACTGCTGGAGGCGAGAATGTTGCCATAGATGATAAGTGTGTACTATATGAAGGAGTTGGTCCTGCCTACGAAATATATGTTGTTGTAGAGATTGATGGCTCCCTCTATCTTACACGCGGTTCTGTACTCTCTTATCGTGAGTTCACTCGTTTGATTTCAGACCCACGCATGACGGACGAAGAATGGCAAGAGGAGTTAAAGAAGTCACCAACAGGTGGAACGCCATCATGGATGAAAGAGATTATAGCTCCAGTAAAGGGAATGAGTGCTGATGATGAAGAGACATTCTATAGTTCGGGCTGTTAAGGTTATTATATGCTCATTAACTCCTATCCTACTATCTTTCAATGGGATAGGAGTTGATTTTATCAATCAGAAGAAGTCAGCTCAAAAAAGACCTGACGACACCTTACGTATCGTTATTACAGGTGACCTCCTACTTGACAGGGGGGTAAGACAGAAGATTGATATGGTGGGAGTCGATGCTCTCTTCTCACCTACTATCGACTCATTGTTTCACTCTTCCAACTATGTAATTGCCAACTTAGAGTGCCCTGTAACTAAAATTAGGGAACGAGTGTTCAAACGTTTCATCTTTAGAGGCGAACCCGAATGGTTGCCAACACTACGTCGTCATGGCATAACGCACCTCAACTTAGCCAATAATCATAGTATTGATCAAGGAAGAAGAGGACTTTTAGACACACAAGAACAGATAAAAAAAGCAGGAATGATACCTATCGGGGCTGGTAAGAATATAGAGGAAGCAGCAGAACCAGTACTCATTTCTACAAGTCCACGCCATGTTTGGGTAGTTTCATCCTTACGTTTACCCTTAGAAAACTTCCTCTATCTTCCTCAAAAACCTTGTGTTAGTCAGGAGAGTATAGATAGTCTTATCATGCGAGTTAAACACTTACGAGCCACAGATAAGAATTGTTATATTCTCCTTATACTACATTGGGGATGGGAACACCACTTCAGAGCCACTCCACAGCAGCGTGAGAATGCACACAAACTAATAGATGCAGGGGCTGATGCTATTGTTGGACACCATAGTCATACGCTCCAAACAATAGAGACGTATCGAGGGAAACCGATTTACTATGGTATTGGAAACTTTATTTTTGACCAAAGAAAACCGATGAATTCACGGGCTTGTGTAGTGGAGTTATCCATTACTGCAGACAAGTGTAAAGTAAGGGCTTTACCTATAGAAATCAAGAACTGCACACCCTACCTTAGTAAATAGCGTTTTCAAATTGTGCTTATTTCTCACTTTTGGATAACTTTTCAGCGAAAAAGTTTGGAAGTTTACGTTTAAGTATATACTTTTGCAGCAGGTCTGAGGGTATGGCTTTGCACAAAGCTATACCATAAAGCAAAATGAAAAAGTAAACACAATATGAAGCGACAAGGACAAGCACTATCGTTAAAGAATCTAACAAAAAGCAATGTGTGGGACATTCAGGAAAACGATGTCTTCCGCCTTTGGGCACAAGCAGAACGTGACGCCGATTTAAGGGATAATGAGCGACACTACATTGATGTAATCAAAAGTGCCTTTACCATAGAAGAAATTAAGGTTGATAAGCCTGAAGTTATCAAGAAATACGAAGAACGTGGCTGCCAAGTTGGTCAAGTTAGACTTGATGAAGGTACCACGATGAAATGGGCTTTGAAGAAAAAACCTATCCAACGCATTACTGATTTAACTTGGGAAAATATCCATCATATATCAGCTCAAAAGCTAATAGAAGTACTTGAGCGTAACTTTGGCGGTGGTTGGGAGAGCCTTCCACAGAGCGTACAGGATATTATCTTAAGTGGATTTGATATAAGTACAACTACGCTTCCGACCGCTCGACTGAAGAAACCAGGTGGTCTTTATGAGAAGAAAGTCGCTGATGGCTTTGAAGTTCTTGAGATTTCAAAGGGCTCATGGACAGAAGCTATCTTTGCTAAAGAAAAGCCAATTTCAAACGTACCTACTACTAAACTTTCATCATTTGATGAGATTGGAGAAGAAGAAAACTTGAAGGATTTGGATGATGAAGACGACATGATGCCAGAAGAAGAGAGAGAGACTGACGAGGAGGACGATGAGGATTTCGATGATGACAAGCTCACTGAAGAAAGCTATCGTACCACATTCGACACTAACCCAGAGGATTTGGAAATGCAAGCCGATGAGGTTGGAGAGGATGTCGACTTCTAAACAAGCATAATAAAAATAGTAAGTGATTAACCAAATCACTATAAGAAAAGACCCAATCATTTGATGATGATTGGGTCTTTTCTTGTTTTCTAAGATTAATCTTGTACACGTTTTCTTACCTAATTCGCATTACCGAGCTACGAATAGCCACTAAAGCGAGGCGTTCGTTTTAGTGCTTTTTAGCCTTCTTAGCCAAAGCCTGACGACGAGCATTCTGAATCTCGAGGAAACGAGCATCCATACTGCTGTCAAACTCTTGGTTCTTAATAATGAGCCTATCCATAAATGTATGTTATCTTAAATACTTAATCGTATGCAAAGATACGTTTTCTAAGTAATCATAACAAATTTATACGACCTTTTTTGAACTCTTTTTAGTTACTTTTTGACCATAGTCAATACTATTGACTTACATCAAGCATCCACGTGTTATATTGCAAACAAGACTAAAAAAGTTGGCTATGTCAAATATCTTTCCTACCTTTGTACCGAATTCACAAAGAAAAATAAGTAATAACCGCAGAACCAAAGGGGTTCCGCACAAAAGAAGAAAGGATTACATTATGTTGACATTTGGTATTGTTACTATCGTTGCAGCAGTAATTGCAGAGGCATTGATTGTTTCAAAGAAGATTAATCTTGATTAGTAATTATCAAGTAACCAAAAGACCAGAAATTAAATCGTAAGCTGTTGAAATCGATTAACAGCAGACAAATAAAAAAGAAAAGCCGATGCGCCAAATGGTGTGTCGGCTTTTTCTATGGGTAATATTACTCTTATCTAACGATTATCTTCTCTCAATTCCACGCCCTATTCTATCGTATTTTGCCCTCAATATCATTGGTGTTAACCATCCGCACATGTCGTGCTAAGCATCCGCACACATGGTGTTAAGCATCCGCACCACATGTGCTAAGCAGCAATATGCCATTTAAAAAGTAGCTATACGTTGGTAGAGAATAGGAAAAAAGACTGTAATAGTTCTTCTAACAAAACATTATAAAGCCTTAAAAAGAAGACATCCTTATTTTAGCTTGTTGATAAAAGAGTAGTTTTTCTACTATCATTTTATACTAAAGGATATTAAGATCAGCAAGCGCTTTCTGTGCTATAGTATCGAAGTCTTCTCCTAATTCGCAGAAACTTAGAACACAATTATATGCAGCATGTCTCAATGGTAGGCTCTCACCTGCTAACGTTGTGTGTGCCTGATCAAGGAACTCATTAATCCCTCGCTCATTAGGTTCCATACCACGAGCAAACAAACGAGCCAGAAGTTGATAGCCACAAAGTTGATACATATCACGGTTTGAAGCTATCCACTTGTATGCCAAAGCTGGTGCGAAGTCAAGATACTGAAGAAGATTAAATGCCAACAACTCAGCCATTTCCTGTGTGCGAAGGCGTTCCATCCATACTTCCACAAGGTCTTCATCCATTTTCTCAGCTGGCATAATAAGCGTAGCCAGTACCTGACACTCACGAATATCCTCTTTCCATAGTTCTATAGCAAGTTCATAATCCTTACCATATTCAGCTGCCATCTTCTGCAAATCAGGGATTGGCACTCCCCAGTTTATCTTATACGTAACTCCCTTTTGACGCATAGAGTGCGATGCAACTCCATTCATCAAGAGGCGGAAAGACTGTTTAATCTCTTTCAGTTTCTCGTGTATCTGTTCGTTCATTATCCTATTAATCTATATAAATTGATAAATTCTATTGTAGTTTTTTTATACCACAACAGTATAATTATTTAGCATTTGAAAACTTAATAGTAGTTCCTATTAACCTACTAAACTTAACATTAAGAAGCAATCAATTTCCGAGATGGTATACATCGTCAATGTATCAGCATCACTACGGAACTCTTCTAATAATTGTTCAGTACTCTTTCCACTCTTTACCATCCATTCACGGAACAATTCAACAGCACGTTGAACATTACCCATAGCCCACTGACAATAGCCTGCATTCAGATAATCCTCATGCGCTGGAGTTGATGTTAGCAGCGTGTCATACAACAGTGAAGCCTTATCAAGACTATTATCCGACAGCATTGCCCATGCAAGAACACGCTTCACATTCATGTCTTCCGGATATTGATAGTCAAGACGGAATAACTCTTCACGCACCTCGCTTGTCCTACCTAACTTCAAAAGAGCAACACAACGATTCATTGTGTAATTCTTATGACCTGGTTCTAATTTCAGCAACTCAGTATACACCTCTTCTGCAGTTTTATAATCCTCTGCGTCAAGTGCTGCTCTTGCTTTTCCTTTCAGCGCCCACTGATTATCAGGTTCAGCCTTCAACGCATAGTCGAAGAACTGATAAGCAAACTCAGCCTTACCTATATGGATATTTGTATAGCCCATTAAGATGGCATATCGTGGGTCTGCACTCTGGAAAGTAGTGAGCAATTCTGCAAGTTCCGTCATCTGCTGATGCTTATACAAGTGTGAAGCCAAGCGCAACTTGACATCATCGAGCCCTGTACCCATGAAGGATTTATACGTAAAGAAGAAGGTATCAGCAACAAAGTCACCCTTACCATTATCCTCAAATGGATTAATAAAGTCATTAGCTGTATGATAAAGACGGAAGAAACGGTAAAGGTCTTGTAAGTAGGTACGACGAATACTGATAGCATCTTCCACATCATCACTTTCTGCCAACGGTCCTAACATTGCATCAGAACCTATTACCTCCTTAATATCAGATGGTAACTGATTGATGATTTGTTCTAAAGCAAAAGCAAAAGAGTATCTATCCGACTCACAGAAATTACTTCTTTCCATGAGAGTATTTAAGAACTTCGTGTCGCCTAATTTACTTATCACAGGGCGTAAAGCAGGGTGATTCAAGTAGAAAGGAGTAAACCAATTCACCATATCATTGAAGAAAGGGAATCGCTTCATCTGACTGAAACCGCCAAAATAGATATCAGAACCTTGCTTCTGCATATCCATCATCTTGCGTACCTTCTCTTCCATCTGCTCCATGCGCTTCTCATCAGCATCTTGGTGGAGGATACTCTCTATCGCATCTTCTTCCTTTTCCATAATGCCAAGACGCCCGATTGTCAGATTAGAGTTGCGCATGATATCAGGCATAATATCACGTTGAATCTTGTCATTATCCTTCTCAGCATCCTTACTATAGAAGAACTGAATCTGTAAAGTCAGTAATTCACGAGTGATAGTAGGGTTCTCACAAAGTTCACGTATCAACGCATCCTGCTCTGGGAAGATATCCATTCCTTCGAAAACTGCCAACACCCAGCCCACCAATGCACGCTGTCTTACATGCTCGTCTGTAGCCTGTTGATATACATTGACAAGTGTTTTGAACTTATTAATATCAAACTGATTCATTGTCCCAAGGCTAATTGCACTTACAATTACCTGCTGATCAGTTGACATAACAGTAGGAGAAAGGAGCAACTCTGTATAGAATTTACAATCATCATCAGTCCATTGACACGATGTCCATAAGGCACTAAAAAGACGATTCATAAACGATTGGTGACGATCATATAACTCAGTACTCTTCTGTTCTCTTGTTTCTTCTGGTTGAAGTGAGAGCATAGCGATGTCTGAAACGAATGATTCTAACACCGTACGAACGAAGTCATGGCTGGTATTCAGGTGGTCAATTACCCTAAAAGAGTTAACATATGCACTAACATTCTTGCATCGCCAGCTAATCTCAAGATTGGCAGCAACACGGTAAAGTCGCTGCAACAATGTGCTGTAGAGTGATTCACGATGACTATCTGAGAAGCCCCTTCCCATATAGTCTACCATCAACTGATAATCAGTTTTGATAGCTTCAAACTCACTATGACCCATAAGTGATGGACGCTGAACATAAAGTTGATCTAATACCTCAATGGCATTACTCAACCTTCTGTCCATCAAACAGTTTATAGCCTTGCTAAGTATCTCCTCTACATTCACTTCCCTACTCCTTTATATGATTACTATTCAATTCTTACTTACTAACCTTACCACTGCTAAGAAAGTTACGTGCCATGAGCAAGTCTGCCTTACGTGGTGGTCCAATCTTCGTATATTTGATATCAGGTAATGCACGTACAACAGATTCATCAACCTTCATATACTTCTGAATCAAGGCAGAATAATACTTCACACCATTCTTGTTGATTTGCTCTACAGCCTTATCATAAGCCTCAGCAAAGGCTGCTTCTTCATCTTGACGACGCACTTTATCCATTATAGCCACCACACCAAGGTGTACACCAGCATCTGCCGAATTGAATAGAGAATTATTATCTGCTGATAAAGCCTTTGTTATCTGTGGTTCAGCAAACCAGTAAGCATCAATCTCATGGTTCTGCAACATGGCAAGTCTCACCAGTACATCATTAATTTGTACACGAAAGACTTGATACTTAGGCTTAGCCTTCTTCACCGCCATATCAGTCAGAAGGTCAGTTCCAGAGAAACGAGTCATAGCAACAATCTTATCACTTAGGTCAGAGAGTTGCTTCAACTTCGAATCCTTGTCAGCAATCAGTTGCCAATTAAGATTCGTATCTGTCAGATAGTGCATCAGCACCTTGTTTCTATGTTTCAGTCTTTCTGTACGGACGAGATCGCTGAAAGCAGCTTGTACACTCCCCCCAATCATAGCCGTATCACAATCCATCTGTGCATTAAACCTACAAAGTCTAATGTCAACCTTCGCTGTATCGTATAACAAGCTATCCTTCAATAGATACGCCGGAAGGCAATCCATCGTAGGCATAACAGCTATTTTATAAGCTTTCTGATAAGCTTCACGCTCAGCCAACTTCTGTGCCTGACGTTCAGCCTGCAGTTCCTTATCGCTCTTACCACAGCTGACAAAGGTAAGCACAGCCAGTATGAGCAGGTAATTAATACGTTTCATATAGTTGCAAAATTAAGAATAAATTTTGTAACTAAGAAAAATCTTATTACTTTTGTCTTACTTATGGCAAAGGACAAGATAGCTTTCGTCTGCAGTAATTGTGGACAGGAAAGTCCAAAATGGATTGGTAAATGCCCCAACTGTGGGCAGTGGAACACTTTTAAGGAGTTCCGTATCGCTGCTGATACGGGTTCACAAGCTGCACGCAATGCCGCAACAACATTGCGCAATGCGGCTTCTGGCGGCTCTGTTTCGGCTTTAGCAAATAAGCCACAGCGTCTCCGCGATATCTCATCTCACGATGATCCACGCATAGATATGCACGATGGTGAACTTAACCGTGTGTTAGGTGGTGGCTTAGTACCAGGTAGTATCGTACTGCTTGGTGGCGAACCTGGTATTGGTAAGAGTACGCTAACACTGCAGACAATTCTCCACATGACGCAACGTGTACTCTATGTCAGCGGTGAGGAAAGTCCTCATCAGATAAAAATGCGTGCCGAGCGTATTTCCAAAGATATTGCAGAAAACATCATTATCTTGTCGGAAACATCCTTAGAACATATTTTTGAGCATATTCGTGACGTACAGCCAGAGCTTGTTGTGATAGACTCTATCCAGACTATCTCAACAGAAGACGTTGACAGTAGTCCCGGAAGCATTACTCAAGTGCGCGAATGTGCATCAGCCCTTCTACGCTTTGCAAAGACAAGTGGCGTTCCTGTGATTCTCATTGGACATATCAATAAAGAGGGAAGCATTGCTGGACCAAAGATATTAGAGCATATTGTTGACACCGTAATTCAGTTTGAAGGCGACCAACATTATATGTATCGCATCCTCCGAAGCATTAAAAACCGCTTTGGTTCTACCTCAGAACTCGGTATTTATGAAATGGAACAGCAGGGACTTCGTGAGGTTAGCAATCCTTCCGAACTTCTTCTTACTGAAGATCATGAGGGACTTTCGGGTGTTGCTATCTCAAGTACTATTGAAGGTGCACGTCCTTTCCTTGTTGAGACACAAGCACTTGTATCATCAGCTGCCTATGGAACTCCACAGCGTTCAGCCACAGGTTTCGATCAACGACGCCTTAACATGCTCCTCGCTGTATTAGAGAAGCGTGTCGGTTTTAAGCTGATGCAGAAGGATGTTTTCCTAAACATTGCAGGCGGTTTGCGTGTGACAGACATGGCAATGGACCTCAGTGTCATTGCTGCCGTTCTCTCATCGAATGTTGACACACCAATAGAACAAGGTTGGTGTATGTGTGGCGAGGTCGGACTAAGTGGCGAGGTACGTCCTATCAGCCGTATTGAGCAGCGCATTGCAGAAGCTGAGAAATTAGGTTTTAGCCATATCATTATTCCAAAGTATAACCTTTCAGGACTTACAGGTAAGTACAATATACAACTTCACCCCGTAAGAAAGGTTGAAGAAGCACTTAGAGCATTGTTTGGCTAAAACGAAAATGAATACTTTGAGACAAACTCTCACAACACACAACACCTCGTTTTTGTAATAAAAATTCAGTACCCAATATTCTAAGTGGTGCTTAATTGGACTTGAATTAAGGCTTAATTGGCTTTCAAAAGACGCCCTTTTGAAGTCTAACTAACGCCCTTTTGAAGTCCAATTAAGCACCTTTTCGAATGGCGTCTTGCAACATCCTTATTACAAGAGAATTACAGAGGTGTACGAAATGACCTCATTTTGCCATTTTAGGAGTAAAAAGCAAGAGGGTAAATGTAAAGAAAATTCACTATACAAAAAGCGAATTACACACTAAATAAAGCATCATAACGTTCTAAACAGAAGTAAACAAAGAAAGGCAGTAGCTGACGGATAAACCGCTGCTACTGCCTTTAATATTTTTCTTTTAATACTATTGCTTTAGAACTTAGCCATCTTTATAGCATCAATCGCACACTCATCACCCTTGTTTCCAAGTCTGCCACCACTGCGATCCTTAGCCTGCTGAAGGTCATTAGTTGTCAGAAGACCATAGATAACAGGGATATTCTGTGATGCGTTGAGATGAGCTATACCATATGTCACACCCTCACAGATATAGTCAAAATGAGGTGTATCACCCCGGATGACACTTCCAAGAATAATAACAGCATCGAAACCGTCATTCTTAGTCATCATCTGTGCACCATAAATGAGTTCAAAGCTACCAGGAACTGTCTTAATATGAATATTCTCTGGAATAGCACCATGCTTCTCGAGTGTCTTTACAGCACCATCAAGCAAGGCACCAGTAATCTCCGGATTCCACTCAGCTACAACAATACCAAAGCACATGTTACTTGCATCTGGTACGCTCTGTGCATCGTAGTCGGATAAATGATGAAGTTCTGTTGCCATGTTTGCTTAGTTAGAAGCACGCTCAATGTACTTGTCAATATCCTGATAGATAGGAGAGTTGACGTAAGTCTTCTTGATATCCTTGTAAATCTCAAGTGCTTCAGCCTTCTTACCCTCGCTCTCGAGGAGGATACCAGCCTTGCGCAATGCTAATGGAGCAATGCTGAGATTGGTGTTATCAGCAGCCTCAGAGTTAGCCATCTTAGCAGCCTTCTTGAAGCACTCAACAGCCTTATCATTCTGGTTGTTGTTAGCATAGATATCACCAAGTGCCATCTGAGAAGCTGGACTAATCATCTCGTCGTCGCTTGTGCTAAACTTCTCTGCGTTCTCCAACGCCTTTGCCCAGTTTGGCTTAGCCTGATGTGCATAGCAAAGTGCAACATAAAGGTTTGCAAGGTTGCCAGCATCAGTGCTGCTATAGTCACTCTGAACCTTCTGGAAACCAGCGAGAGCCTGATCATACTGCTGACTGTTGAAGAGTGTCTGACTCTTAGCCAACTCAGTACTTGCCTCTGCCTCACGTGGAGCAGAAATGTAGTTTTTGTAAAGGATAAAGCCAGCTACAACCACTACGATAGCAACGATAGCGATAAGGAAAGGCTTCTTGTACTTCAAGAACGTAGCCTCTGATTTGTAAAGGGTATCTTCGTATGTACCCTGTTCTTTGTTGTTTACCATTTTTACGTTATGATGTTTTTATTTTATTCTAAACTGTAAGGTGCGCATTATAGCGGGACAAAATTAATCAAAAAGTCGCATATATTGAAATTTATCAACGACTTTTTTCTTTTATTGAACGGAAATGAGTTAACTTTGCAGAGAATGGAAAGGAATAATATAGCGTTTAAAGGTTAATCGGATTAACTCTACTTTTTATTCTCTTAACAGAGAAGGAGCTGTTTCTTTACAGTTCTTTTAGTCATAAGGAGCATTCATTCACATTCATCTCCTTAACATTCAAGCAATAAAATAAGACAATGCAATTAGAGAAACTATCCATTATAAACTATAAGAATATTCAGGCGGCAACATTAAACTTGTCGGCTAAGCTTAACTGTTTTATTGGACATAATGGTGAGGGAAAGACTAATCTGCTTGATGCAGTCTATTATCTTTCGTTCTGTAAGAGTGCTTTTAATCCAAAGGACTCAGAAGTGATGCGCCATGATGCAGACTACTTTGTACTGGAAGGTGATTACTGTACGGATGCTGGTGAGCATGAACAGGTGTACTGCGGTATGAAGCGTGGCTCAAAGAAGCATTTTAAACGCAATAAGAAAGAATATAAACGACTGTCACAGCATATCGGACTGGTGCCATTGATTTTTGTTTCTCCAGCTGATACGACCCTTATTGAAGGAGGAAGCGAAGAGCGAAGAAAGCTGATGGATGTGGTTATCTCACAATACGACACACCTTACATAGAATCACTCAGCCGATATAATAAGGCTTTGCAACAGCGTAATAGCTTGCTGAAGCAAGAGGAAGAACCAGATGCTACGCTTTTAGAACTACTTGAGATGCAGATGGCAGAGCATGGTGAAGCAGTATATAAGAAGCGTGCAGCCTTCGTAGAGGAGCTTACCCCTGTTTTCCAACGTATCTATCAGACTATCTGTAGTGAGCGAGAACAGGTATCACTCGAATATGTTTCGCATTGTCAACGTGGCGATTTGTTAGACGTTATTCAGCGTGATCGAGCAAAAGACCGTATTATGGGGTATTCGCTTCATGGCACGCACAAGGATGACTTAGTGATGAAACTTGGTGGCTATCCAATGAAACGAGAAGGAAGTCAGGGACAAAATAAGACATACGTATTGGCTTTGAAGCTTGCACAATTTGATTTCCTCAGACGCACGGCTGGCAATAACACACCATTATTATTGCTTGATGACATCTTTGATAAGCTCGATAGTAGTCGTGTGGAACAGATAGTGCACTTGGTTTCTGGTGATGATTTTGGACAGATTTTCATTACAGATACTAACCGTGATCACTTAGATAAGATTCTACAAGGAAGTGCCTTCAATTACAAGTTATTCTCTGTAGAAGGTGGAGAAATAAACGAAAGAGAAGGATAAGAGTATGTTTAGACGGAAAGTACAACCATTAGATGACTTGCTCAATCAGTTCTTACGCCAAGAAGGACTTGAGTCTCCCCTATTACAGAAACGTATTATTGCTGCATGGGACACTGTGGCTGGTGAGACTGTTGCTCGATATACACAAGAGAAATTTATCAAAAATCAAACTCTATTCGTAAAGATTATAAACCCAGCTTTACGTGCCAACCTCTGCATGATGCAATCAGACTTAGTCAAGAAACTTAATGCTGCAGTTGGTTCTATGGTTATTTCCGAAGTGAAAATCTACTAAATTATCCTTTCTATCATAGGATACAACAACCTTATATAGTCAAAGAAGTAATGGGGTAATTACTTGTTATCATTCCTTTCTCTTTACAACTGTTTTCATTATTTGTAATTGATACAAATCAAGAAACAACAAATTGAAGGAAATTTATGCGTGAATTATTTGGTGTGTGCGCAAACAATGCTTACCTTTGCATCGTCAAAAGACAAATAATAGATTGTTTAGGTTAGTAGTAATAGATTTAGGTTTTTAGTTATTTAGTTTAAGGTAGAACAAAAGAGATTGTTCAAATAACACAAATAGGTTTTTAGTTAAGGTAATAAAAAGGATTGATTAAGGGTAACAATGATGCAAGATGATTGGGGATTGCCGTGAGGCATGAACCAAAAATCAAGCATAAAACAGACATTTCACACAAGAAATAAGAAAGAGCATGGTAGAGTTTCTATCGTGCTCTTTACTTTTATAGCCAATATAAAAGGGCAGTCACCTGCCCTTTTGTTATACTACGATTCTGATAATTATTATTTTTATATTCTCATTCCTTTGAGAATCTCATTCATCTTCTGCTTTGTCTCAATACGTGTTGGAACCAAAGGAAGACGCAATACATTCTCTATCATACCCATATCATTCAAGAGAGCCTTACAACCTGCAGGATTTCCATCCACAAAGAGAAGTTTGTAAAGCTCAGTAAACTGATGATGTATTTTGCGTGCAGGCTCATACTCACCCTTAAATTCCAAACGAATCATACGAGAGAACTCCTTAGGCAGAGCATTACCAATAACTGAGATAACACCTACGGCACCACTTGCTATCATTGGGAAGGTCAACGCATCGTCACCACTAATAACCTCAAAGTGCTTTGGTTTATTCTTAATAATCTCATCAACCTGCTCCAAGTTACCTGATGCCTCTTTGATAGCAACAACATTGGTAAACTCAGAAGCGATACGAACTGTTGTCTCTGCAGTCATGTTGACACCAACGCGACCAGGCACATTGTACAAAACTATCGGCAGTGGGCTTGCCTTTGCAATAGCCTTAAAATGCTGATAAAGTCCCTCCTGACTTGGTTTATTATAATAAGGACAGATACTAAGAATACCATCAATACCACTCCAATCAGTCGTTTTGATTTCTTCTACAACAGCAGCAGTATTGTTTCCACCACAATACTTTAGGATTGGCACACGACCATTAACAATTCGTTTAATGACAGCAGTCAGTTGATCCTTTTCTTCACGTGAAAGACAAGGAGACTCACCAGTAGTAGCAAGAATGCAGAAGAAGTCAGCACCGTTATCTAAATGGTAGTTAACCAAGTTTTCAAGTGCTTCATAATCAATACTGAAATCTTCCTTAAATGGAGTTATCAATGCTATACCTAATCCATGAAAAACATTCTGCATAGTAATTATCGTCTTTTAAGAGACTCACGGTATAAACTCCTTGGGGAGTTAATGTGCAGTCCTATTCATATTAAACGCTGAAGGGCGTCTACCAATATCGTTGCAAATATAGCAAATATTTATCAATAACCAAAGACTTTTACTCTTTATCTTAAAAGTGTAAGTCTTCATCTTAACGTGAGCCAATCCATAGGAATATCATTCCAAGGAGAACAAAACATAAGTCGATTGCCTTTGCTTTTAAGTTCTTTTCTCTAAACAATAATGCACCACATAAGAACGACACGAGAACAGAACCACGGCGTACCATTGACACAATGGAAATCATTGCGCCTGGTAATGAGAGTGCATAAAAGTAGGCAAAGTCTGCCATTGATAGGAATATAGATATGAGCAAGATTGACCACTTCCATGAAAAATGGGCTGTACGCTCTGCTTTCTTTCTCTGATTGAAGATATAGACAAGGAGAACTACACCCATCATCATACATTGATAGATATTATACCAGCTTTGTGCCATCATGCGGTCGAGCCCCACCCCACCATTCTCAGGGCTTGCCATCAGGTATTTATCAAGCAGTCCACTGCAGGTTCCCATCACAGCAGCCAATACCAAAAAGATAATCCACTTATTGTGCTTGAAGTCTATACCCTCTTTCTTACCGCTTCTTGCCAATAAAAATAAAGATATAATAGCCAAACTGACACCTATCCATTGCCAAGCATTTAATCGTTCGCCAAAGACAAGCATAGCACCGACAAGCGTCATCACTGGGCGTGTAGCGTTAATTGGACCAACTATCGTCAAGGGCAATTGAGCAATCGCAAAATAACCGAATACCCAAGAAAGGAGTACAATAACGCTCTTTAGTATAATCCATCGGTGCATCTCCCACCCACCTGAACCTACATGAAAGATACTGGAATCAAGAACATGGGTATATTGAGATAATAAAATCAACGGTAGGAAGATTGCCGAACAAAAGAGTGTATTGAGAAAGAGTACAGGTATGACGTCATTCCCACGAAGAGAATACTTCTTCGACGTATCATAAAGTCCCAATAATGTTGCTGAGACGAAAGCCAAAAGAATCCACATAAGTTCTTTTCTAATACTTTACTTCCCAAAGGAAAAGCGCATTGCCCGGCATACTTTCACCTGCATCACTTCTTGTTCCTCCGTCTACAATCTTCTTAAATTCATCTAATGAAAGACGTCCTCGTCCCACTTCGACTAAAGTTCCAACAACTGCACGTACCATATTGCGTAAGAATCGGTTAGCAGTTATTACAAAACACCAATTCGTAACAGTATCATCTGTAGTTAAAGCAAACTCATCATTGGTTGGTATCCATCGTGCCTCTGTCAGATTACAGATAGTAGTCTTTACATCCGCACCCGCTTTACAGAAACATTTAAAGTCCTTCTCGCCTATTAAATAGGCTGCAGCCTCATTCATCTTATCAAAGTCTAATGAGTAATGAAGCGCACACGAATACTGTCGTGAGAAAGGTTGTTTCCCCGTATGAACATAATAATGATAAGTACGTGAGGTTGCTGAGAAACGTGCGTGGAGGTCTTTACCGACAGGTTCAATCCTACTTACAGAGACATCACGTGGTAATAAACGATTTACTTTATAAACTAATTGTGCACAGTCAAACGACAATTCCGTGTCAAAGTGTGCAACCATCATTCTGCCATGTACACCTGTATCAGTACGCCCTGCTCCTGTAATAGCAATCGATTCTCTTAGTATTGTAGACAAAGCGTGTTCCAATACTTCTTGTACAGATATCCCATTGGGTTGAATCTGCCAACCATGATAGGCTGTTCCATCGTATGAAAGGGTGATAAAATATCGTTGCATAACTATCTGCAAAGTTACAAATAATTACTTAAATTCTATCTTTCCTGCAAAAAAAACGACTCTTACGTTAAACGCGTGGACGCTTTTCGTACTACTTTAACGGAAGAACCGAAGTTACTCATTAAACAAAAACATAGCTAAGACTGTCAACTATCTATCCTATTAGCAGCCTCTGACACAAAAAACCTTTTTATATTAAGATTCCGAAAATATACAGACAAGAGTGTGAAAAATCATTACATAATATCATGTAAAACATATATAAATAACGGCAAACACACATACAATGAGTAGGCTTGTAACCATAAGGAAGTCAATTAGTTACAAAGCAGTAAAGTAAAAGGTGCTTAATTGGACTTCAAAAGGGCGTTAGTAAGCGTCTTAAAGGGCATCTTTTGCAAGCCAATTAGGCGTCTTTTAGAAGTCAAAAGAGCATGTATTGGTTTTGAACTACATAAAAATAATTTACAAAGCTCAACTAATAAGGGAATAAGTTGTTTATAGAAAACAAATAGACATCGCACCTCATTACGTTTATTATGTAGTTTATTCCCCCTTGTAAAACCATCTAATTGAGAGTAATCACACCATTTATGTGGATTAAGCTCATTCTATTAACAATCTACGCATTTAACGGAAGAACCAAAAAAACTCCATAAAATCCAAATAGCCATCAGCATGAAATAATATATAAAGAGCTGAAAGATAGTTACATGAACATTCTCTATACTTGCACAAGGTAGGCTTGCAAGCCAGTGAAGAGAGGTATTCAGTCCATCTGTAACAACACAAATACACTTCCCAATAAACGATGACAAAGAAGATAATGGACTAAGAAGTAACAAACAGAATGACGCAGATACAATAAACATTGTACTTGGAACTGCTATTAGACTACTAACAGCAAAGACTGTGGAAACCCTTCCAAAATAGTAAGCTATCAAAGGTGCTGTTCCTAATTGAGCAGCCAATGACACGGCAATCATCCCCCACAACCATCTGACTACTACAAGCCTCTTCTTCTGTTGTAAAGGAATTAACTGATAGATGAGCGAATAGAACAACAAAATTGACCATACAGAGATGAAGGATAATTGAAAACCTATATCGAAAAGGCTATAAGGGTTGCTAACAAGCATGATAATAGCGGTTAGTGCCAAAGTATTAACTGACAGCCGCTCTCTATTCAAGAGTGTTACAAAAGAATAGATAGTTAACATCACTGCAGAGCGAACAACAGAAGAAGACATCCCTACCAAAACAACATAACTCCAAAGAATAAACAGGATAAGAAGTTCACTGATTCCCCTTTTAAATACTCTTGGCAGAATGCGTTCACACCAACTCATAATAAATATAAGCAAACCATACAAGATAGTTAGATGTAAACCTGACAAAGCTAAGACATGACTTGCACCTGTTATGGAGTAATCCTCTCTTATTTCCTTACTAATCATCTGTTTATCTCCAAGTGTCATTGCAGAAACAACAGCCAAATGAGTGCTATCAAGATTACTTTCTAATATTCTCATTAACTTCTCTCTATGGAGCGCAGCAGACAAAGATGTACGTTGAAGAAAACTCATCTGACGAAGACTGACTTTGGTTTTCTGCCATTGATTATAGAAGATAAAGGTTTCTGCAAAATAACCATGTCGCTTTAACCATTGGGCATAATCAAAGGTAGCATCAGAGAAGTTCATGGGTTCTTCAAGATAGGCCGTTGCCTCTATTCCATCTCCAAGATGTAATGTTTGATAGCGATTTGTTATCGTATCACGAAGAATTGAAGCCTTTACCTTCATCGGTTCACCTTCGGTCATAACCATTAAGTCTGTTTGTATGACTTTTCCATGAACAACTGGATTACTAAGAAGAACAGCCTTAAAGGTTATTTGCGTATTAGGTAGTTGTATATGAGCTCTTTGCCGCTTCATTGAAACAAATGTCCCACCAATTAAAAAGACTGTAAAGAGCAATAACAAACTTTGAAGATACTTCTTCCTCCATACCACAAAGGTAATGACAATCATGCTAACCGTCATTATCCACCAATACATAGAGGATATATCATCTCCCAAAGCATCACCAACAGCAATACCCAACACCAAAGGTACGAGTAACTTTACTGAGGGATACATCAGTAAATCCATTTTCTTATTCACAGCATTAATGTTTTCATGTACTTCCTGCAAATGTAAGAAAAAGAACTGAGAAACAACAATATTGCACTTACTTATCTTGCAAGATTTACAAAATATCAGTACCTTTGCCACATGATATTCTACTTTTCTGGTACAGGTAATAGCAAATGGGCTGCAAAGACATTGGCTTTAGAAACAGGCGACACACTTGTTTCAATCCCAGAAGTAATCAATAGCGACTGTTCTTTTACATTAGAAAAGGATGAATACGTAGGTTTCATCTTTCCTATACATGGTTGGAGAGTTCCAAGCATTGTAAAAGAGTTTCTAACTAAATTAACGATAAAAACGGAAGGAGAAGACACTTCCCACGTTAAACATTATTGTTTCTGCTTGGTTACAGCTGGAGATACTATCGGCAAGGCTATGGAACGCTTTCAGCAGCAACTAAAGAATGAAGCAGTGGGTGACTCACTGTCACTTAATGCAGTATGTTCTTTAATAATGCCAGAGTCATACGTTGGTTTGCCGGGTATGGATGTAGATACAAAAGAGAAAGAATTAGAAAAGAAGGAACTTGCTGCAAAGCAGTTAAAAGATTTCTCCAAGATTCTTAAACAGCGTCCTCATAAGGATAGCAATCAGATTTGGGGTTGGAACCAATTAATAAGGGGTCCTATTCCTTCGTTCTTCTCTGGGCCTGTAGGAGGCTTCTTTGAACGCTTCCTCATCACGGATAAGCCCTTTCATGTAGACAGTCGTCGATGCGTTAAGTGTGGTATTTGTGCCAACGTTTGCCCTGTCGGTGATATCAAAGGTGGCTTAGGCTATGAACCAAAATGGCTACACAATGGCAAATGCCTCACCTGCTTCTCGTGTTATCATCACTGTCCACACCATGCAATTGAGTTTGGTAAACGTACACAGAAGAAGGGACAATATTTCTATAACAAATTAAGTAAAAGAAACTAAACAGCGAATATAATGAAAACATTAAAACAACTATCGCTCATAGTATGCCTAATGCTTTGTTCCCTTACTACTTGGGCAGCAAAGGCTGAATCTATACCTGTACAAGTAAGACAGGCTGATGGCACTGTTATTACAGTCATCTTGCGTGGTGACGAACATATCAACTGGTACACAACCCTTGATGGTGTACTGCTTGTACAAGGTGCGGATAACAACTACTATATCGGTAAAGTAGAGAAAAGTGGCAACCTTATTGCTACAAAACAGCTTGCACATGAAGCCTTGACTCGCTCACAAGCAGAGCGTAACTTGATTGCTAAGCAAGATAAGGATAAGTTCTTTGCTTACGTTAATAAGATTGCAGAAGAATCTGAAAACACTTACGACAACTCTCCTCTTACACGAGGTCCAATCGTAGATACTGGCTACAATGGTGTTCCTTATTTCCCTCACACAGGTAGTCCTAAGGCACTTGTCATCCTTGCAGAGTTCCAAGACACAACTTTTACTATCCAAGATACAAAGAATGTGTTCACAAACTATCTGATGAATGAAGGTCATTTCACAGATTCTCGTTATGGTCAGAATCAGAACTACAAGGGTGTTCGTGGCTACTTCAAGGATTGTAGCTATGGAAAGTTTATACCTGAATTTGACATTGTAGGCCCTATCAAACTACCAAAAGCACATGCCATCTATGGGGCTGGTAAAAATGATAGAATGGACTTACTGCTTGCTGATGTATGTGAAGCTGTTGATGATTCAGTCAACTTTGCGGATTATGATTCAAACAATGATGGTATCGTTGATTTGGTTTATATTATTTATGCAGGACACTCTGCCAACACCTCTGGTAATAAAAAAACAAATATATGGCCAAAGTCAGGAACTATTACTATCTCAAATAAGTTTGATGGTAAAAGTATCCGTCGCTATGGTGTGAGCAATGAACTTAATGGAAGTGAGAAGACATCTAAGAATAACAAGAAAATTAACGGTATAGGTTTATTCTGTCATGAGTTCTCACACACACTCGGACTCCCAGACATCTATGCTATTGATAACGAAGCTAAAGACCAAGACAACCAAGGTATGGAGTTCTGGGACCTCATGGATGGCGGAACAGAAGTACGTGGTGGACGTGTACCTGCATCTTATCTTGCATGGGAGCGTGAAGTTATGGGTTGGATGAATATCAATGAACTTAAAAACGATACCAATATCGACAGCCTAAAAAGCATCGACAATGGTGGAAAGGCATACAAGATTGTCAATCCTAATGACTCTAATGAGTATATCGTATTGCAGAGTATACAGAAAGGACCATGGTATCAAGGTTGGAGAGATGGTACTTATGCCAAGGGCTTACTTGTCTATCGAGTTTCATACAGGTCAGACAAAGTAAATGTCTTCGATTTCCCTAACAACGTAAAGGGCAAGCCACGAGTTATTCCTATCCCTGCTGATGGTAAAATTTTAGCAGCAGCCAATGCTGGAGGGTCAATAACTACATACACACAACAGCTCAATGGTGACCTTTACCCTTATAACGGCATAAACAAGATAGACAAATTTACGATGTATGATGGCACAATACTGAAAAGATCAATATCTGACATTGTAGAGAACGATGCAGAACGTTATGTTAACTTCAAGTTTATAAACAATGAACCTACTGGCATTCAATCGCCTTCAATCATCGAAAGAAGAACTTCTGACGACCGTATCTATACCCTTGACGGCAGATATGTAGGTACTGATGCTTCTATCTTACCGCATGGAATCTACATTCAGAACAATAAGAAGTTTGTAAAGTAATACTAATTTCAGAACATACATAAAGTCGCCTCTTTATGGGAACGAACCATTCAGAGGCGGCTTTCTTTATCTTTAAAAATAGCATAGACACTTATCAGTTGATAGATAGGAAGCGAACAAAGTATTAGGACATACTGTTTCAAAGTTACTCTCCTCTATTACTTCCCGAATTTATCACAGTTTCTTTCGAGCGATATAGACATAAAGTTTACTAAAGTTAGAAATGAATTATTACACAAAAATACAAGAATAAGTTTTATTTTAGTTTACTGTCACTTTTAACATTTCGTACATCTACACTGTTATTCAATAAGTTAAGTGACGGAAACAGATGACAGAAATGACAGGAAAATTGGTTTTCAAAAAAATCACCTTACCGTATGTACACCAAAAGAGGCACAAAGATTACTCATGTGAGGTAGCTTTTATTCTTCCATCTATTGGAAGAACAAGGTACTACCCAAAACGTAATTATAGCTCTATTCAGCCTCTACAAATTAGGTCCAATGAACGACCCTTACCTTATTATACTATCTAACAATAACTTTCACAACCAGTTCTCTCAAACGTGTTAATACTCAGCACATCATGTGCTAATACGCATCATGAATAGTGCTGAACGCAAACACATTACAAAGAGAGCGTTAGGGAGGACTGTATTATCTTACTTCTCTTGATAAAGATAACGCTTAATACTCTTCTTCGGAGTCTTTGCAAACTCTTCATTACGCAACTCTATTGCCGATAAATGGCAGAAAGATGGCAACATATTGTTCAGTTCCAGACGGTTCTGCTCCATAATCTCTTGCAAATCTGATTGTGAGAAGCCCATCTCTTTTGCCTCATCAAAATCAGGATAAACCAAGCCAACAATCTTGTCACCACGCTGAACAACAATACATTCACTCACCATAGACATAGAGTTAAGCTTGTCTTCAATCTCCTCTGGATAAACATTCTGACCGTTAGAGCCTAAAAGCATATTCTTTATACGTCCACGAATAAAGAGATGACCATCAGCACTCATCGTTCCAAGATCACCCGTATGATACCAGCCCTCCTTATCAAGAACCTCTTTCGTAGCTTCTTCATTTTTATAATAACCAAGCATCACATTCTCACCCTTAGTAATAACTTCGCCCGGAATATTTGCAGGGTCAGGACTAACAATCTTTACTTCCATGTTCACAACAGGTGTACCACAAGAGCCTGGAACAAAGTCTTTATAGTCACTAAAGGTTACCAAAGGACCACACTCTGTTGCTCCATACACACTTGTTATGGGGAAATCAATACTTACCAAGAAGTCTTCAATCTCCTTATTAAGCGCTGCTCCACCTGTAACTACCTCATACGCATTTCCTCCAAAGGTCTCCATAACAATAGAGCATATTCTTTCCTTCACCTTCTTACTAACAACAGGCATCTTCAGCAACATTCGCGTTGCCGTACTCTGCACCTTTGGAAAGACATTCTTACGGATAATCTTCTCTACTACCATAGGCACAGCCATAATAATGGCAGGATGAATATCTCTACAAGCTTGGGCAATCATTGAAGGACTCGGAAGACGTGTGAGGAAATAAAGATGACTACCAAAACAAAACTGGCAAATAAACTCACAAATCATACCATACATATGTGCCATTGGCAACATACAAAGAACTTTACTGTCTGGCTTGATATGTGGCTTAATATCAGCTATAGCCCATGCGAGATTACTGCGCACAGAACGATAACTTAGCATCACACCCTTTGAAAAACCAGTCGTTCCACTTGTATAATTAATCAATGCGAGGTCGTCAGCCTCATCCTTGAAATAGCTTACATCCTCCGCACGGAAGAACTTTGGATACTTCTTTCCAAAGAGCGCATTCAAGTTTTCACGAGCATTTGTCAGTGACTCTGAACGAGAAAGAATCAATGAGAAGTCTGGTAGATATATTATACCTTCCAACTGAGGCATCTGTTCTCCATCGATAGTTGTTGCCACAACATCACCAACAAAGAGAAGTTTTGCTTCCGAGTGATTAACAATATTGTAAATCTGCTCTGGCTTAAACTCATTCTGAACAGGTACAGCCACAGCTCCATAAGAAAGCGTTGCAAAGAAAGCAACTGCCCATGACGAAGAGTTTCTTCCACAAAGAGCAACCTTATCACCCTTCTTCAAACCGCTATTCTCAAAAAGAATATGTAATTTCTCTATTTTACGGGCTACATCATGGTATTGAAGTGTAGCACCAAGATAATCCGTCAGAGCATCTTTATCCCAGTTATCCTTGATACTCTTTTCTATACACGCGTTGAAACTTTTAATAGAATCCATTGCACAAAAGTATGATTTACGTGCAAAGTTAAATAAATTCCTGCACATTCACAAAAACTTTGTGCAAGAAAAATATGCCCAGTAAACAAAAAGAGGAGAAATCTTCCTTTTTTATCTTCGAAAAAAAGAATTCAAAGTTGAATTTAGCTTTTTATCTTTCTGTACTGATTTTCTTATTTAAAAAGCGTACTAAACGATTGAAATATATTTACATAATAGGCTGCAAATCACCTATAAAAGTCATATATTAGCGCTATTTCTCGTGCCTTTGCAACTTACACGATATCAACAGGTTACAAAGTCACTTTACAAGATAGTTCTTGGAATGTATCTAATTGAAAATAAAGAAGTTTTCTTATTGTGCAGACTATACTGGTAACGATTTGGAAACGAGCGAATTGCTTTTAGTCGCAAGTTTCTGCATTAACAAAGAACGCTTGTTATTCTGTCTGCAAAGATAATCATTTGCTTTGAATAACAAAGCGTTTTTGATGAAATATTCCAGTAGTTGCACTTTAATATGTTCCTATAGGTTTAAATTCTGTCACTTGACTTTCTTCTAATTTCCCTCCCTTTTCCAATACTCCTCAAGAGCGATTTGAGCACAATACTCTTGAAATTGTGCAGGAGTTTCCTTCTCTATCGAATCTATATGTTGCTCAACATCACTCATTTTTTCCAAGTATTCGGATAATATCTTTTTTGCCATTTCTCTTCTATTATCTTTACTCATGTAAGAAAGTTTTATCACCTTATCAATTCGACCTGGGCGAGAAGAAACATACTCACCATTGTCATTTGGTTTGCCTATAGCCTCGTCTACTTTGTGGATATTATTAGTTGTTATTATTGTAAATACGCCAATAGATTTATCAACACCATCAAGACAATTAATGAAACAATCAAATGTTAACGGTTGCATCACCTTAGTCTGAGATGTATCATTATCTTCATTTCCCCCAGTTGATGTGTTAGTATAGAAAGGCACTTTTTGACAGATATTCTTTCTACCATCAAATATATTATCAATATCTTCTATTAACGCAATACATGGTATATTTAATTGTAGATTTTTCCAACAATCCATAAGAGTCCCATTACTCATTTGAGCAAGTGAAAAAACATAAATAGGAAGGTCAAGGTCTTCAGCAAAAGCTCTTACAAGTGCAGTCTTTCCTGTACCAGGAGGACCATACAATAACCATCCCCTTTTCCAAGGAATATTTTTTTCTTTATACCATTGCTCACTCTTAACCCATAACTCTATCGAACGAATTAATTTTTTGATATCATCAGGGAAATAAAGATTGGAAATTGCAGAACCTTGGGTAGTTTTCTTTCTCCCCAACTCGTCCTTCTCCGTCCCTATTAACCGGTATTGATTCTGTTTGTACCACACTAGGCCATCTTTCTGCTTCTGAAAATATTTTTGATTATCAGTTTCTTTATCTGGAAGATAAAAAATTTCAAACCGGTCAGTTTTTCCTTCTTTATCTTCTATATTCCAAGTAAGGTTGTTTCGTACTTTTGTTGCCTCTTTAATTATTTGGTCGATATTAATAGTACCCCTGATAAACAGTAAAGAAGAAAACACCTTATTGGTATCAACTTCAGGGTATTCTGTACCGTTACCTTTAGGGTTCTCTTGTTTGATGGAGAACACAAATGGGAAATTTATAAAACATTTCTTACTCCTATCAAAAAATATCATACTTTTTTTGCCAAGTTGCTCATACGCAACCAAACCGTATTTTCCTGTCCTGTAAGATTCATTTTGTGCTCCGAATACCTGGTCGTATATTGATACATGCTTGTACTCCTTATAGAGATATGCAATAATTGTATTATGAGCCTCTTCAGTAGTTATATCTGCTTTTTGTATTAATATTGAGACTATTGACCATAAAAAAGACTTTATTTGATTCCAAAATCCTATTACGGCACCCAAAATAGCACCACCTGTAAATAAAGATAAATCCATGTAATATCGTAGAATTGAAAATAAGCAATAATTATAGATTACAATTTAGTAATTATTAAAAAAAAAAAATTTTATAAAATGATATTTTTGCAAAATCAATTGGGATATATTAGCATATCTACACCTTGACTGTGCATAGAAATTGAAGTTGGATACTATTAAAGCTGTGCATAAACTATCTGTTTCAAAGGTCTTGCCCAAGCTATTTATATATTTTCTTAGTGTTAAGCATTGCATATGAGATACAAAATTACATAATTTTATTGTATCTCGTTAGGAAAACAACTTTTATTTGTGTCTATCTCCGAAAATTTAAACATTAATTTATTCCTCTCCTTCTTTTCTTCTTTTTCTTGGCTTGGTTTCTGAGCCTGTGCTGCCATATAGTCTCAGCATAATTATCACCATGTGTCTGTGGATTAATAAGTCCACCTGCCCCCGAAATCATTTCTTCGGCAGCATTCAAGGCGGTGCTTGCTACATTTCCTACGGCTTGTGCAATAGATGAACTTTCGTTTGCTTTTGTAGGCGGTATGTACGAACGACTGGGAAGAACAAGTTGATAGCCTGTGTCTGAGTGAGTTTTATATTGTGCAGTCTCGTGTACCAATGTGTGAGCTTTTGTTATCGTCTCCTTTGTTCGGCTTTATTGGTTGGTTCAAAGTTCTTTTGCAAGGAATGGTAGCCAAACTCCCTGCCGATTTCGGAAGCCTTGAACGATTGTCCACCAAATGAGAATTTTAAGCCATAGACGTTACCTTGCTTATTCTTCATACGCTCAATAATAATGCCCTTCTTGTTCAATTCATAAAGGAACATAGAATGCCCTGATATGCCACCGCCTTTATATTTATCCAACAAAGCATAACAGATTTGTTGCATCTCTTTCTTTGTTTGCTCTCTTGTAGGGCTGGCTTTTTCCTTTTGGTGTTTCCTTTCTGCCTTGACCTCTTTTGCAATGGTCAAGCCTTTCTCCCTGCTGATTTCCTCTGCCACCATTGCAGCCCTATTGCTCACAAAGGTGGTATCATAGACTTCTCCATACAGACTGATACGGTTAGCAATTATGTGAATGTGTCTATTATCGGTGTCCTTGTGCGTTACTGCCACCCATTGGTGGTTGTCAAGTCCCATTCGCTTGGCAAACAAATGTGCTATCCACATATATTCGGACACAGACAGCTTTTTCTCGTCCTGCGGTGCGATGCCAATTTCGATACGGAGAAACTTGTTCCTGCAACGGCTGTTGTAGTTACTGACCACTTTCATTTCCTCATAGATAGTCTTTGGATCTCTGCTGCAAAGATTGTGGAATGCAAGCCGACTACCGAGTTTGCCTTCCCTGAAAATATAGTCCAAAGCTGTGCTTCCGTGCGCTATCGCCTTGCATTTACCTATCATTTCTTGTTAGATTTAAGACCTTATATATTTCATCATCCACCCGAAAATGCGGGTCGTAAAACCGCTTAAATGCCTCTTTGGCACATAGCGAAAGGTTCTTGGTGATATGTAGCCAATCCTCGTCCTTGAGCTTGATGAGATTGGAAATCTGCCCATAGAACCTTCCTGTATGTTGGAGGATGGCAATGGCTTCCCTCTCGTTGTCGGTCATCTTGGGGACGGCTATTATCTCGCCATTAAGGAGTATCTCACGACAGTAGTCGGAGAACCTCCGCCCTGTATTTTCCGCCTTTGATTTGATACGTTGCTTTTCCTCTAAGGTACATCTTACTTTGATGAACTCTGTCTTGTTCATCCTCTGTTCTTCCTTATCCCGTTGCTGCCATCGGGCAGCTTTTCCTTTGTATCTGTTCATATAAGTTTCCTTGAAAGTTAATCATTGCAGATGATTCGTTGTTGCTTAATTCCCGAACACTGACCGATGAGAACGGAGTGATTACGGTCTAATCTCCCCGACAGTCTGACGAGGGGAGCAAGAGCAGTTTGTGGGTACAAACTGACGTCTTGCAATGCTACCGAACAAACCATTTACGCTTAAAACGTTTTATAGCCTAAAAACGAATGCTGTGCATTCTATGACTAACTGCATTCGTGGCATTCTCACAGAGAACTAAACCGAAGCAAAAAGGTAGACCCTTTTAGCAAAAAAGGTAGACCTTTTTCCAGAAAACCATCTACCTTTTCTTACGGCTTACAGTCTTCTCCATTTCTCTATGTCTTCACCATATTCCTCCAGATGCTGACGAACGATGTTCTCCACAAAGCTTGAAAGGTTGCTACCCCTGTCGCCTAACCTACGCACAATGAAGTCGGCACGTTCCTGTGTCTCCCTACTTAGATAGACTGCCTTACGATTGTTTAACTTGGTCGGCACAAGATAGGCTTGCTTGTAGGCTTCAAGTGTTTTCTTTCTCATCTTGGTACTGATGCGTTTCTGAACGGTTACGTTCTCAGTATTCCGTGCAGACTCAGAGTGCATGGAATTCTCTGTGTTCTGCTTGTTTGTTGGTCTTTCTCTTTCAGGAACCGCAGTCGCTTCTTGTGAAGTAGATTCGTTCTCTGTTTCATCTTCCACACCCAAGAACCATGAAAGGTCTTTGTCGCTCATCATAGTTTTCTTTTCCATTTCTATTTCATTTTAAGTTTGACCTGTTTTGATTTCTCTCCAAACTTTTTCATCTTTCTTCTTACTACATACTATTTTGTGCTAAGCAGCTGACAATCAATTATACTTTGTAGTATCAACTCATACTACAAACTTACGACATTGGCTTACTATATCTGACTACTGCAACTGCTAAACAAATAGCAAAAATCGTCTACTGCCCGTGGGGCTTTCAGAAAGTCGGTGTCGTTTACCGATGCCACAAAGCTTGCCAGTTCCAGAATGGCTTTCAGTGAAAAGGAAGAATTACTGCTCAAATCCACCGATGGCAACCTTTTGAAATACTCCTGTATGGGATTGACACGTGGAGACAAGCTACTTTCTATAATGGAATAGAGGTTGTCGGAAGATGTGATAATCCACACATCGTTGTCAAGTTCCCTGCGGAGCGTGTTGATTTCATAGCGCCCCACCTTTGTGAAATCGCTGCTATTCATTCTGCGGTATTCGGTTCGCCCCAACACCGTGCTGTATCTGAACTCATAGCGAGAGGAGAGATAGGTTTCTATCTTACCATTTTTGGAGGAGGTCTTCCTTTGCTTGGGCGTATTATTTTCGCCCACTGAATTGCCTTTATCTGCATTCTTCTTCATTATATGCTTAGTTTGGTTTCCGAGAGTGAAGTTATCAAGAGAATGTCAAAGTTCCAAGCATTCGGAGAGTGCTTGCATAATGTTGCGCTCATTGGCAATAAAGTTCGCACGGATTTTTATGGAGACAGGAAAAGAAATGACTGATTTAAACACGAATTAAGTCAAAACTGGTTATAAAATAGCAAGGAAAGACAGAGATAGAAGTATGCCTTTTGCACACGTTTGCAGTATTCTGCATCGATATTGCAAACAATAGAATCAGCATAGAAATAAGGTAGCGTTTGTCCATATTGAAAGTGCCATGAGCTGCCAGTTGAACAAACGCCGATTGAATAGGACATGCACCGCCCTATCTTTGCAACAAACGGACGGTGAAAGAAGAAAACAGGGAAAGAATGTGCAAACGGCTGCCGATAAAATGCGTTAGCTTTTCCTTAAACTTCCCGATGTTTCCCTGCTGTTCCCTACTACTTTGAAATATGACAAACTCATCATACTTTTGTTGGCATAAATGTGCGATGAAACGCAGAACAGACAAAGGTGTTGTCAATACCAATAAGACAGAATTACAAACAAAATAACAATAAAACTATGGGATATTTTATCATTACGGATTCAAGTTGGGCGAGGCTGAGGAATGAGATACTCAGTCTTGCCGAGACCTGCCACAAGGCATTTGGGGAAGAGAGCAATCACACGGACTGGCTGCACAATGGTGATGTATGCAAGTTACTTAATATCAGCAAGCGCACATTGCAGCACTATCGAGACACGGGTGTGCTGCCTTTCTCGCAAATCGGGCATAAGTGCTATTATAGGCGTGAGGATGTAGAACTATTGCTCCAAACCAAATCGGAGAAATTGAAAACAGACAAACCTAAGAATAACAAATAAGGGAAGAGAACTATGGAACAGGTAAGAGACTTAAATATGGAGGCTGACGATATGCAGGTGGTGCTGTCCGCTATCAGCGGAGTAAGCAAGAGAATAAAGGAAGTAGCACAGACACACAAACCGATCTTTGGCGGTGAGCACTTCCTCACAGGTAAGGAAGTGTGCGAGCGGCTGTATATCAGTCCCCGTACCTTGCAGGACTATCGGGACAAGGGAATTATTCCTTATACGCAGTTCGCAGGGAAGATACTCTATAAGGAGTCAGAAATAGAGAGGATACTAAAAAATAACTATAGGGAAAAAGATAAGATGAAGATGGCATATTGACAATACTACATGGCACTTGACCTGATATATACCAGCCCAAGTGTCATATTTTGAATAGCCACCTACATTTTTAATTCTCAGGTAAACCTATTTCTGGTTTGAATTTTACAGAGACTTTTCTATTCTGAACAATATTTACTTGTCCATTATATGCAATATTAGATTCATCATATTTCATATTTGGTCTGGCATAGTACACTTTCAGTTTATAATTACCAGATGTCAATTTGCTAATCTTAAAATTAACGTCGTATTTGCAAATACAATCGGCAAGTGCATCAAGGACATTATGGTACACGATAAGGGTTATCTGATTATCTTGATTAGCGATATTCACATAAATATTTTTTACGGCACAGTTAGCTTTCACATCTTCCAACATACATTGGGCAACACCGTCTTTATCCAACTCTATACTTAATATTGCTGGCATAGCATTGTTTTCTGCATAGAAGTCAGGACGTGTATCTGTCGGAGAGATGCTTAACTTACAATTAGAATTTGCAACATCATAAATTCTTAATGGCTCAAGAGATACCTTCTCAGAGGAACATGCAGATAATCCACAGAAAAGGATTAGGCTGTAAAATACTTTTTTCATAATTACAAGGATTTTATATGTTGATATTTATATAAACGTAATTACAAGTTATTTCTTGCTTATATTATTACGTATTTCTGTTATTGCTGAAATCCGCAATAAAGACATACATTTTATGGATAGTGTTTACTATTCAATCAACTTTCCGTGTTTTTTGAGTATTGAGAGAAACTCTCCCCATTCTGCCGCTCTTTTTTCTTTTGTTTTTTGAATGGCCTTGTTCTCTTTAACATATTGACTATTGTCCTCAATATTGCGTGGATAACAGTCACTCAGATAAAACTTGCCAGATTCTGAAACTAATGATAAGTCTGTGAAAATTTGGCTATTAAAAGAAGATACAAATGTTGAGATATGGAGTAAAACCTTACCATACGAATGTATTTCGATGTTACGGTAAATGGGAAAGATCTGACTTATCGGCTCAAAATCCTGGAAGATAATCTCACGGGTCTGCGCGTTGAAAGACTTGATGTTGTCAAGTGTAAAAAGATAGGAGCTTGGAGCAGCTCTTGTCATTCGGGTTGTCCCTATAGCAAACAATTCTGTTCTCGAAACTTGCATTGTGGGAGTTGAAACCGGCTCATCTTCATTGCTGCAACCAATAAACAACAATGATGACAAAATGAGCACTTGCAATACACAAAAGTACTTTTTCATAATTTGTCGAATTTAATTAGTTATTAAAATATTAATGGACACCAATTGCCTTCATATACTTCTTTATTTCTGACATTAAGGAATAAACATGGCTGACACTTTCTATGCTCAAAGTATGATTAGTCTCATACCTGTTTTCAACCATATCAGCAAATGTCTTGATTTCGGAGAAGAATCCTTGGGAAACGATTTGGTTATTCCCAATCATTGGAACAAAGCCGTTTCTTCCGTATAGATTGACTACGGTTGTATTGTTTCGGAATATTTTCTCCAACGGAACGCCCAACACTGCAGAGCGTCTCGGTGTGAAATCGAGTTGCTCCATGTTTTCCAACATATAAAGTCCTTTATCTGTACTGATATTTAGCTGTTCCCGTGCTTCTTGCCAAGAATAATCTGTTGATAGTTCCAACATACCTGTTATATCTTGGTGCTCCAATACAAGAAATAAAGTTTGGGCGCCATCTCTACTGCGAATGACATCCAAGCTTTTTATCTTTGCCTCTCCAAAAAGGAATGTTACATAGTCAAGAGGATGGATGAACAGGTCAAGCAGGGCATCACCCTCTGGGTATAGCCCCGTAAGATAGCGATAATGATAATGTCGTTTGCCATCACCTTTCAATCGTTTTTTCAATACTTGAGTGGCAGGGGCAAAACGCCTTTGCAGTCCGACAACGATATGTTGTGAGCCATATAGCATGATAGTATCGATCAAAGACTTTAATTCTCTTTCATTCTCACAGGGTGGTTTCTCTATAAATAAGGACTTTCCTGCTTTTATAGTTTCGGTTGCAATCTGAAAGTGTGAATGAGGATTAGCTGCCACAAAAACACCAGAAACAGTATCATCAAGCAGTATATCCTGTAAAGAAGTTGTTCCTTTGACTCCTTTATACTTTTGAGAAATCAGTTCGGCTTTCTTCTCTGAGGTACAGCAGATATATTTCAGTGGTAATTGAAGATACTGTATGACGGGCAGAAGGTTGTTTGCACAATGATTGCCAAACCCAACAAGAGCATACTGTTGCGTGTAAGTATGACTCAACCCTCTCATACTGCGTATATACTTGTATCTGCCTATGATGTTATCTAAATATCCCATTTTAGCTTTGCTTTTATTCGTTTGAAATGTTTATTATAGGTAGTTTGCCTGTTGCTGGTCCATTGATACTTCCCATAAAACAACTCTATCAACCGTTTGGGGATTATCTTTTCTATATTTCTTAACAGGATAATGTCATATTTTCGGTGATAGTTGATCCAACATTGATTACATTCTTTGGAGTACTGACATTGAATTTTGCACGTATTCCTTGAATTGAATATCTCATCGAGCGTATTCTCGTGAATATTACCCAAGATTACATCTAAATTCTGGCATAAGGGGACATCCCCATTAGAATGGATGACCAATTCACTGAATATGCTATGACACCGTAACTTCAGTCTATTATTCTTCCACTCGTCATACAAAGCTACAAAGTCAAAGTTCTCATATGTTTGATGTATGGAAGAGGGTATCTGGCTGTTGAAATCCGCATCATTGGATTCTATTAAACCTTTGGTTGTATCGAAGAATGACATTGTGCTGTAAATGCCAATACGTACATCAATGTTATATTGTTTAGCACAATCTATGACATGCCTCATATCCTCAAACGAGTTCCATGGAGAAAGACAAAACATTAGGGAGATAGGCACGATGTCTTTACATGCCTCTATAACCTTAATCACTTTGTCATACCCATCTCTCCCACGCATATAACGATAGGTTTCTCTATTACCGTCAAGTGATATGTATAGATGTTTGGGATGATGATTCTTTACAGCAGAAATTACCTTGTTCGTTGCAAGGCAGTTGGACAGCAATGTATAATTAGGATGGTTAGTATCAAACCATTCTAATATATTGTCTGCTTCGGGATGGAGGATAAACTCGCCTCCTTCCAAACCTACTATCGTGCGTTTAGTTACACATTTGCTGTTCATTATTTTGATGATGTCATCTAAGCTGAGATTTTCTATAGGTTTCTTCCAAATGGAACAGTGCTTGCAACGAGACTGACAGCTTGTTGTGGAATATATCATCAAGGATGTGAGTTCCTTATGCTGTCTGCGTACTACATTGTTGACAAATACCATTCCATTGTGGATGTAGTCATAAATACTGTACATATTTTTTAAGTTTTGTCTTTTATTGTAAGAGTAGAAAACAGAAAAAAGACTGCACAGTTTTGTAACTTTTTTATCAATTCATTCTCTCCATTTACCAAGTAAGCCGTAATCCGAATGGTACGGTAATAATAAACGGATGCTCTGTACGGTAAGTTTCGAGACTACTACCATTTCTAAAATAATAGAACATATTTGGTTCTATATACAAGCTGAAAGGTTTGAATAGCTTGTACTGCACACCGATACCCAAGTTAACGGACCACTGATAACGTGGCTTGATGTCACCCTTCAGAGTGTACGACGAGTCAGACGTTATGATATACTTCTTATCAAGCGAACTATGGACTGGCATCTCGAATGTCACTCCACCGGTCGTATAGGCATTGAATCGTCCCTTGCTCCATATACGATAGGTCAATCGCAATGGTATGCCCACATAATCAATCTTCTGGGTCTTCAACAAAGTCGCACCATTAAACTCGCTCTCAAAATCAGACTTCAACCTTGTATAGGTCAATCCTGTGCCAAAAGTCCAATGCTGACTTAATTGCTTATTAAGCGATAAACCAAATGTTTTTGGGCGGTAGTGATGCGCCTTCTCACCTAAAGACGCATTGCCCTCTGTTGCATTATTCAGTGCAATCCATGACATTTTTGCCCTCTCTACAGAATCCATCAGCGCATTGTTCCTGACTAAATAATTTACATAATCATCCCAGGTATATAGTTTGGCAGCCGCACCGCCGTTAGCATAATCTACCACCGAGAGATAGTTCAAATTAGACATAGCTCCATTGGCTCCAGCATTGGAGGAATAGCCGAAGTTGAATGTCCACGGGTATTTCTTCTTATGGTTTACATCGAGGTTCATATTTCCATTCGATGCCAACATTTTATCTTCTGAAATTTGTGGAATACGGAGCACGGAGTCGTCTATACTGATTTCACCAGTAGCCAAATACTTTGGCAAGGAATCTACATGGAAGAATACTGGCTGCTGCTCTGATTCAACACTGTCTGTTATGATCTGTGAAGAAATATTTTCAGTAGAAAGAGTCTTTTCTGCCAAAACACGCCTATCATTTTCAGTAGCACTTGAAGGTATAGAATACCTTGGCTGCCCATTCTTTTGAGAAGCAGCTCTATTTTGTTGAACTCGTTTTGGAAAGTTATGATGAGTATCTAAAGCCGTTGATCTATTATCAGATGTGTCAACGAACTTGTCCCTCGTTACGAAATAGATATAGACAGGTATCAGGATGGGAAGCAAGAACAGCATCCAATACTTAATCAATATGACACGCAGCATTTTCTTTGCCCGAGCCAACTGCGAAGAAGAACTGTGTGGATTGATACCAAGCAAATCCCCTATTTCCTTATGTGAAAGACCATCCAAAACTGAGAGTTTGAATATTTCTCGGTTCCCCTCTGGTAACAGTTCTATCGCTGACAGCAACAACTCCAGCTCTATATTCTTTTCTTTATCGTCTTCTTCGCTCAACAAATCTTTCCCCAGACTGGATAAAAGAATATTACTTTTTTCTGTACTTTGTAGGAATCTCAACGAAAGGTTTCTCACAATCGTTATCATCCATCCTTCCAATTTTGAGTTGTCCTTCAGCGAATTAATAGAGGTAAAAATGATGACAAAAGCATCGTGCAAAATATCTTCTGCCGTACTTTCATCTTCCACATAGTGCAGGCATATTCTCTTTAATCTGTCGGAATATGCCTTATATAAATTTCCGAGAGCCTTACGTTCTCCCTCTTTACATGCGTCTATATTAACATCTATTTTCATAGATATACCATACCTTTTTATTAAAAGGAGTATGTTTTGCTTAAAAGACTGCACGGATTTAGAAACTTTTTTTGAGAAACTTGGAAAAATATTAAAAATCTATGATTAAAGACCTCTTTTTAATGGCCGGCTCGTTATCTACAAGAGATAATTGTCAACCTTTTTATGGAAACCCCTTCATGTCGTATCGCAAAATCTATAACAAACCATAAATAGATCTTGCTCTAAGAAATTACAATCCGCCTGAAATCTATAAGTAATTTCTCCATTCTATTCATCAACTCATCAAAGGATTTTGCTTTACCGTATATATAGCCATCTACCATATTTGACTCGTAATCAAGACGATAAGCATTCATTACTTCATCTTGGGGGATAAAATCAATCTTAGCGGGATAGTCTTTATCATAGTCCACATATCCCAAATGATAGAACCGGCGACGATGTTCTACAATCGCCTTATAAAGTTTACCATCATTCAATGCTTTCTGAGCAAACTCTGTATCCATCAATCTATCCAAATCGTAAAGATGTCGAGACATACGTAGGGATCTCGGTTCCTTCTTTTGAAGCTCTTCACTAAGTAGCAATGCCTTTTCCAAGAATGTCCTTGATGGCGTTACAGTCTTAATTGATGCGGTCATTTCATCATCCTCTTCAGGGAACTTATCGAAGATAAGAGAGTGAATTTCACATTGTTCATAGGGTTCTGACATAGACAGACAACTGATTTCTATTTTAACTCTCGCATCAATAAGTCTCATGCTGGATGGCAAAATGCTCTCATAATTGACGAATATTATAGTCGGGTCGCTATCATGGTCTATAGACCTTGGAGGTTCCCCTGTCACCGTTTCATTCATTATAGTATACCCTTTAACTCCCATTTTAAGGAGTTCTGCATCCAGTTCTGCAGAGAGAGTCCCATGAATATAATCCCGTGATGCTTTTCTTAGTTTCTTCACCTGATTGTTGTTCTCGCACTTTGCAAATGGCAAGTTAAGGACGTCCTCAAAGAAGTTCCTGCCAATGGAAATGTCTATATCTTCACTGAATCGATTGATGAGATTCCATCCTTTACTCAACGAAGTTCCCCCCTTGAAAAGAAGCCATTTCCCACAAGATGTATTGAACAAAGCTTTGAGAACTACCGTCACCCACCAATCTTTCTCTACGGCATTATCTTCGATATTATGATCCTGGCCTACAGTTTGTATCATTGCTATTCGTTCGTCACTACTATGATTTTGCCAACTACTCATGATTGTTTTTGCTTAAAATTTTTATTATGTTTCGTCGTATCCATGTAGGCATGACCTTTAGATCATCAGACATGGTATCATCTTCTGGATATTTGCTAAGTATTGCACTAATGGCACTTTCCCACTCTTCATTATAGTTTCGCTCCCCAATAGCCTTCATGGCTTGTACCAAAAGGCGTGTGACCTTTCCTTTCAAGGTGAAGTTTTTAGGTACTCCTCTTTTAAACGTGAGGATTCTATTGCCACACTTGATTTTTCTTGCAGACCCACTGGTAAGAAAAATAGGGGTCATAGTTACTTGTTCGGATAATCCAAGCATATTCAACGCTGTACTACCAGTAGGGAGAATTTCAGCATTGTCTCTCTCTGCAATTGCATGGGCTATCTCTTCGGTAGTTGGATAAACTATACCAAATTTAGTTTTCTTCGCTTTAAGGTATATGCCACGAGATAATCTTAACAACAAATCCTGTCGGACAAAATCTGATAAAATCTTGCCCACATACTCATCGTCGTATTCTGGGAAACTATTATTAAAAAACAGAGCACCGGTGTTTGCTTTTTCAATACAGTTCCTAAGAATATCAACAACCTTCTTCTCTTCTTTATTTATTAACATATATTAAGTCGGTTATTTTTGCAAAAATACCGAGTATTTTCCAAACACCCAAATTCTTTGAAGTTATTTTTATTTGGGTTGATCATTTCCATTCCATTTCAGAATATCATTTTGCAAGTGATACGAATATAATGGTAAGCAGTGTGTGTTCTTACTGGAAGATTACCAATAGAAGTAGTATGTAGTTTTTAAGTAGTAACTGGATGCTTCTCTTACTAACTACGCTACAAGCTTTTTTCTTTCACCGTATTATACCCTATTGTAGTTATGTAGTAAGATATAATCAGTGAAAGAAAAAAGCGTATTACCATCAGTTATCCATGTTGCCTATCAGGAATATCGGTGTTATCATGGATACACATTTCTGCGACTTCTGATAGACGTACTTTCTGAACAAATGCGCTTCCGTGCTGCCCAGTAGGAAAGATAAGGTGATAATCGTAGGGAGTGGGTAGAGTGGTGCATAACCTTTCAACTGTTCGCCGATGAAAACAGTCTCTTCACCTGACCCCTCTCATCGGGATGCAGGTTAGAAAATCTCATCAACGCTTGCAGTCTATGGTTAAGTTTACCCCACGTTACACCGAAGAACCTTACAAGTTCACTCTCTGTCATGGCTATCTCTCCGTTTCCCTTGCGAATGACTTGCATATTGCAGCCCCAATCAAAATAGCTACGATGATTTTCCGTGTTAGTCATTGTCCTTTGTTTATAGTTCGTTTTCATGCCGTTTCTTCCTTTCTGTCATTTGAATTGACAACCAATGGGATTGTCTTTGTGTTTGTTTTTGCATTTGTGATATTTTTGTCCTTCGCTTTGTATTTGGCAATAAGCCTGTCCATATCCTCCGAAATTTTCCTGTCCGTCACCTGCGCATAAACTTGAGTGCTTGATATGGAGGCGTGTCCCATCATCTTGGCTATGCTCTCAATAGGTATTCCTGCGCTAAGGCTCATCGTACCGAAGGTATGCCTGGCAACATGGTACGACAATCTCTGTCTGATACCGCAAGCCTTACCCACGATGCTCAGGTTCTTGCCCATCACGCTACGACTGCAATGAGGTTGAAAGACAAGGCTGTCGCCTTTTTCGTTCACCGTCTGCTGTTCTTCGTTTCTTGCCTGCGCATTCCAACAATGGCTGATGATGGCTTCCGCTATGGGATGTAGCGGCACGACAAACTCAACCTTTGTCTTCTGACGCTCTTTGCGTATATACATCTGTCCATCCGCTGCCGTTTGGATATGCTTGTATTTCAAATTCTCCATATCTGAGATAGCCAAGCCTGTGAAGCAGGAAAAGATGAACATCAGTCTTGCCAACTCTGCTTCCTTGTCATTCATACTCATTGCCATAAGTTTCATTACATCGCCCTTTTGCAAGAAGCGTATCTTCTTTTCATCCTTCTCATACCTGGCGTTCTCAAAGGGATTGCAACGGATAATCCTCCTACTGACCGCACGGAACATCAGCCTGCTCAGCCAGCAGAGATTGTTGTTGATAGTAGATGACTTCAGCCTATGCTTTTTAAGGAAGAAGCGGTATTCCTCAATCAAGTCTTCCGTAATGGTGGATATGAGTATATCCTGCACTCCTTTATCTTCCACAAACTCTCGGAGATTTCTGTCAGAATAAGACAGGTTCAGATAAGTTCCCTCCGCCCTTGACTTTCCAACACTTTCCTTGACGGCTTGCAGTTCCACCTTGCTCATGGTAAGGAGCGTGGTGGGATTGGTGGCAATGCCTTGCAAACGGTTCTTGATAAGTTCCACACTTACCACTCCTTCCCTCGTCAGTATGTCCCGATAGGTTTTTTCTATCAATTCCCTGAACTCATTGATTCTTTGGTTGGTCTTCCTATTGGTTGTCAAACCCTGTTTGGTGCTCCACTCGGAGGGATTGCACTCTTCGCCTGTGCTAATAGTTGTGTTCTTTCCATCGATGGTGATACGGCAGAGAATGGCGGTATTGCCGTCTGTCTTAGTTTTCAGTCTGTTGATATAGAACAGTATCTTGAATGTACTTCTCATAATGCTCGTCTTTTATATGGTTAAACGTAAATCTTCGGTGAAAGAAAGGAAGCGGTCAAATTCCTCAAAGAGTTTCTGTGGTGTAACCTTTGCATAACGCTCGGTCATACTTACGTTGCTATGTCCGAGCATCTTGCTCACGGTTTCTATTGGCACTCCTTGCTCAAGCGTAATGAGCGTGGCAAAGGTGTGTCTTGCCGTATGCGTGGTAAAGGGAAAGGCTATACCCTCTCTAAGGCGTAATGCTTTAAGATACGACTGATAGGTGGCATACTTCATCTGTGGCAGCAGTCTTTCCCTTTCTTCGCTTCGATACTTCTCTATTATCCTAATCGCTTCAGGCAACAACTTAATACGGCAAAGTACACCTGTCTTCTTCCTATTGAACTTCATCC
>CAUTPS010000002.1:0-114840 GCA_963540415.1 uncultured Prevotella sp. | reverse complement strand
TAGCAATGATATCTTTTGCCTCTTTGATAGTGGTAAGACAGTTGATATAACGGCGACGAGCATCCATAATGTCGCCAAGGTCCTTATATTCCTTTGTCAGTTTCACATAACGTGACTGATCTGCAATGACACTTGGGTCTGTTATAAGTGTTGATACTTCTTCATAACGGGCCTCAAGTCCGTCGAGTTTTTGTAATATACTGTTGTTATCTATCATAATCTTTTAGTTTAATTCATAACCTATCGTTCAACATCCACAATCAGAAACAATCTGATACATGAAAGTGCGTATTCTCACACTTGGAGAATAACAATATTCCTAATTGTAAATTGTGAAGTTATAATTGTGAATTATCAATATTCAAATGTGCCAAACTCACTCTTAATAGTTAAGCTACGCTTGCCTTCTTCGATGTGGCCGACAATCTGTGCATCGATGTTGAACTCCTTACTGATAGCAATAACCTGCTCAGCAACCTCTGGGCGAACATAGATTTCCATACGATGACCCATGTTGAATACCTGATACATCTCCTTCCAATCTGTACCGCTACACTCCTTGATAGCACGGAAGAGTGGAGGAACTGGGAACATATTGTCTTTGATGACACGGCAATTCTCATTTACGAAGTGTAGTACTTTCGTTTGTGCACCACCTGTACAATGTACCATACCATGAACCTCTGGACGCAACTCGTCCAACAATCGCTTGATGACTGGAGCGTATGTGCGAGTAGGAGAGAGTACCAACTCACCTGCATTGATAGGACTTCCTTCAACGGCATCGGTCAACTTATACTTACCACTGTACACCAACTCTTCTGGTACAGCGTGGTCATAACTCTCTGGATAGTTCTCTGCAAGATATTTAGCAAATACATCATGGCGTGCAGAAGTCAGACCATTGCTACCCATACCACCGTTATAGCGTGTCTCGTATGTAGCTTGACCAGTAGATGAAAGACCTACTATCACATCGCCCGGACGGATGTTTGCATTGTCAATAACATCCTCACGACGCATACGGCAGGTAACAGTAGAATCTACGATAATCGTACGAACAAGGTCGCCAACATCTGCAGTCTCACCACCAGTAGGGTAAATGCCAATACCCATCTTGCGCATATCAGCCAAGAGTTCATCAGTACCATTGATGATAGTTGAGATAACCTCGCCCGGTACAAGCATCTTGTTGCGACCGATGGTTGAACTAACTAAGATATTGTCTACCGCACCCACACAGAGCAAGTCGTCTGTATTCATTACGATAGCATCCTGTGCAATACCACGCCATACGCTTAAATCGCCTGTCTCCTTCCAATACATGTAAGCCAGTGCAGACTTTGTTCCAGCACCATCGGCATGCATAATGTTGCAATACTCTGGGTCTCCGCCAAGAATATCAGGGATAATCTTACAGAAAGCCTGTGGGTAAAGACCTTTGTCAATGTTCTTGATGGCATTATGCACATCTTCCTTAGCTGCACTTACGCCGCGCATCATGTATCTGTTGTTCATATCTTAAAAGGAGTTTTCTTGTGCAAAGGTAGCTAATATTTGTTGATTATCAACTGAATTAAAGCATAAATTTCAGATAAAAGAGGGCTTTTGTTGCTTGAAAAATATGTTGCCGACTTTTATAGTTGTTTTGAACTTCTATTGTAGATAGATATTATCTTATTGTCTGTGTTGACTATTTAGTGTTTTTAGTTGGTAATGGAAGTTGCAAGTTAATATAGTTTTGTGTGTAAAAGATAGTATTCTTTTTGTCGAGTCAAAGTCTTGATTGTAAAAAATAATTCGTAAAGAGAAGCGTAATAGCCATGAATAGCAATCTAATTAAGCCTTAATTGACTTGTTAAAGATGCTCTTTAAGACTCTAACTAACGCCCTTTTGAAGGCTAACTAAGCACCTCTTTTTATACTACTTTATAACGTCTTGATAATTAAAGAGTTATTAGCGTGTTGAAAAACGCTTCTATTTCCCGTTTTTAAGCAGAAATATCCGAAGGCTGTGTAAATATATTTCTTTGCTAAAGATGTGATTTTAAGATGGAATATGCTTATAATAAGCCGAGAGAAAACGCTAATAAACTATCGTTTGTGGTCTATGGTTTCCTCTGTTATTTATATATGAGTTTTAGAGTTTTCCTATTTCTGATAGTACATCAGCCACATCTTTAGGTGTATTAAATAAGATACCTTCTTCTAACTCTTCGTCTGATAGTTGGTCAAGTAGCTCCTTAGCAGCTGCTTCTTCAAAACGTGGTTCACCCTTACTGTTTGTTTTAGCAAGTAATAAGGTAAGTATTTCTTGGCGATATTCTTCTATTGACATAATTAATTTGACTTTTATATTTATAATAAGGTGTGAATACTGATTAAGGCTTTAGGATAAAGTGTGGATGATTTGCGTCTCCATAATCTTTATGATAGGTGAAGCCATCATACTCGAAGGCAAGAAGTTCATCAGGTGAAGTCAGTTGGTTACGGAGTATATAACTTGTCATAGCACCACGACAGCTCTTTGCATAGACACTAACAGCCTTCAGGCGGCTCCCTTGATCAACCATAAAAAGCGGTTGAATAATACGTATCTCTTTTTGTAATCGTTTCCAATCGAATAGATGTTGGAACTCTTCTGTTGCCAAGTGTACAAGGATTCCATCGTCAGCTTTCACAGCATCAATGAGGATTTCTGTAAGATGAGGTTTCCAATAGGCAAACATATTCTTGCCTTCGGCTGAAGGTAGCTTTGCTTTACCTTCAAGACGATAGGGGTGGATAAGGTCTAATGGACGTAAAAGACCATAGAGAAAGCTTGTTATCCAAAGATGTTTGTCTGCATACGAGAAGTCATCTTGACTATATTCTTGCGCCTTAAGACATTTATATGCTTGTCCGTAGTAAGCGAGGAGGGCAGGTAAGTAGGCTTCCTCGTTGAAGAAATCTTGATAACGTAACTTATTTTCAAGTGCAATCTTTTCATTGCATGGAATTGTTTTTGCAAGTTCTTCAACAGAAAGGTCACCTAATTCTAACGCCATCTGCCCCGCTTCCTTTTTGAAGCGAGGCAGGTGTGTGTGTGGAGTTTGTACCGCAGTGGTACTGTTCATTATCTTAGCGGATGCTAATAGAATCTGCATTTGATTGGAAACTTAAGAGGTTAAGTATTTTAATTGAATTAAGACAATACTATTGTTTATGAGACATTTATAGAGTTTGAGGAGTTATGCTATTGCAAGAAGTTAATTTTCAAACAAGATGCGTGAGCATAACTCCTCTGAACTCTTAATATTTCAAGCCCATATTATAAAGGATGAAGCCGTAGATATCAGCCTGCTCTTCCAACTGCTTCGACAAAGGCTTACCACTTCCGTGGCCTGCCTTGGTATCAATGCGAATGAGTGTTGGTGTGTTGGCAGCATTGTCAGCCTGCAGGGTAGCTGCAAACTTAAATGAGTGCGCAGGAACAACACGGTCGTCATGGTCAGCTGTTGTTACCAAAGTTGCTGGATACTTTGTGCCTGGACGGAGATTGTGGAGTGGGGAGTAAGCGTGAAGATACTCAAACATCTCCTTTGAATCTTCGCTTGTTCCATAGTCTGGAGCCCAGTTCCAACCAATTGTAAACTTATGGTAACGCAACATATCCATTACACCTACTTGTGGAATACATACTTTAAAGAGGTCTGGACGCTGTGTCATGCAAGCACCTACAAGCAAACCACCATTTGAACCGCCAACGATAGCGAGGTAATCCTTGCTTGTATATTTGTTTTCAATAAGCCATTCTCCTGCAGAGATAAAATCGTCAAAAACGTTTTGCTTTTGCATCTTTGTACCTGCAATGTGCCATTCCTCACCATACTCGCTGCCACCTCGTAGGGATGCTTGAGCATAGATTCCACCATTTTCGATGAAAGGAATACGTACCGAAGAGAAGTAAGGGGTTAAAGGTACGTTGAAACCACCATAGCCATAGAGGAATACTGGGTTCTTACCATTGCGCTTTAAACCTTTTTTATAAGTGATAAAGAGAGGAATCTTTGTTCCGTCCTTACTTGGATAGAACACCTGTTCGCAGACATAATCAGACTCCTTGAACTTAACCTTTGGTGCAGCATATACCTTGCTGTTAGTTGTGGCAAGGTCATACTGATAGATGGTGGTTGGTATGGTGAAAGATGAGAAGGAGTAGAATACTTCCTTCCGGTCCTTTTCTCCATAGAAACTTGCACTGCCCAATGTAGGAAGTTTTATCTCAGAGAGTTGCTTTCCATCTATAGAATAAACGTAAGCGTGGCTGGAAGCATCTTTCATATAGTTCAGAATCATCTTTCCATCAGCAAAGGTAACACCTTCAAGCATGTCCTTAGACTCTGGTACAAGTGTTTTCCACTCATTGAAGCCAGGGTGCTTGAGGTCAGTAACCATCAGTCGGTTCTTTGGTGCGCCATCGTTTGTAAGGAAGTACATCTTGTCCCCAATAGTTTCAACTAAACTATATTGTAAATCAAGATTTGATGTCATCTGAATGAATTGGCTATTAGGCTGACGGAGATCACGTACATAGACAATGTTGCCTGAGCCTGCACCGCTTTCATATAAGAACATCATGGTTTCTTCTTCATTGACACTTACAGCATAGAAGCGCATAGGATTCGCTGGATTCTGATAGAAGAGAACATCCTCAGACTGTGGAGTACCAATCTTGTGATAGTAGATTTTCTGGATAGAATTCACATTACTAAACTCATGTCCCTTTTGTGGAGCATCGTAAGCACTGTAATAGAATCCGTCACCTTGCCATGATGCGCCAGAAAACTTTGCCCAAGTAATATGGTCATCAAGAAGTTTTCCGGTTTTGACATCCATAACATAGAACTCTTGCCAGTCGCTTCCACTGCGAGAGATAGAGTAGGTTGCATACTTACCGTTGTGTGAGAAGTAGATACCCTTCAGTGCAACGGTTCCGTCTGATGATAATTGGTTAGGGTTAAGGAAAACACGTGCGTTCTTCTCATCCCCAAGACGGTCCATGATGTAGAGTACACTTTGGTTCTGAAGACCATCATTTTTGTAGAAAAGCCACTTACCTATAGATTTGATATAGGAAGGAGCCGATACCTTCTCATAGTTTGCCAACTCCTTCATACGATTGAAAAGTTTCGCTCGGAATGGAATACGAGAAAGATACTCTTGTGTAACCTTGTTCTCAGCAGCTACCCATTCAGCGGTAGCTTTGGAACTGTCATTCTCTAATGGACGATAAGGATCGGCAACTTGAACACCAAAATAGGTGTCTACAGTTCCGTCCTTAGGAGCTTGTGGATACGTTAGCTTCTGTGCCATCATGCTTGTAGCAGACAATAATGCTGCGGTTAGTAATACTTGTTTCTTCATATAGTAAAGATTTGAATGAATGTTCGCTGTTAGTAAATTGGGTTTGTTTGGCTAATTAGCCGAATTGGGCCAATTAGCCAAATAAGCCTAATTAGCCCAATAGGATGTCTATTTCAGGCTTTCTTGATACCACTTGTAGAGCTTCTCAACACCATCCTCAATTTCTACTTTGTGCGTCCAACCAAGGCTATGCAACTTCTCAACATCAATGAGTTTACGTGGTGTACCATTTGGTTTCTCGGCATCCCAGATGATGTCTCCTTCAAAGTGAACGGTCTTCTTAACAAGTTCTGCAAGTTCTTTGATAGTAAGTTCCTTACCAGTACCAACATTGATATGACAGTTACGAATCTCTCCTAAAGATGGGATAGCACCACCACGACCCTCAGAGTTGTTGCGGTCAACAGCTCCATCAATCTTTGCACCGTAGAATACACTTGAATATTTCTCAATGCCAATGATATCTTTAAAGTCTACATTTAGTAAGACATGAACGCTGGCATCAGCCATATCTTCACTCCAAAGGAATTCGCGTAACGGACTTCCGTCACCCCATAGGGTCACCTTATTATTCTCAATACCATAGAAAGCGAGTGCTTTCAAGATGCGCTCTTCTGTATTCTTGCCATCAACATTACCTTCACCAATCTCCGCACGCAGTTTATCAGTTGGATTGATAGGACGCTTATCCATATCATTACGTATAGCACCCCAGTTGTTTTCATGAATAAGTTTAGCCAGATAAATCTTGCGCATCATAGCTGGCATCACATGAGAGTTCTCCAAATGGAAGTTATCATTAGGGCCATAAAGGTTTGTTGGCATGACTGCTATGTAATTAGTACCATACTGGAGGTTATAGCTTTCACACATCTTAAGACCTGCAATCTTTGCAATAGCATACTCCTCGTTGCTATATTCCAGTGGAGAAGTTAGCAGACAATCCTCGCGCATTGGCTGTGGTGCATTCTTTGGATAGATACACGTACTTCCAAGGAAGAGAAGTTTCTCTACCTTATGAAGGTAGCTCTGCTCAATAACATTGCATTGCATCTTCATATTCTGCATGATGAAGTCTGCACGATAGAGATAGTTTGCCATAATACCTCCAACGAAAGCAGCAGCAAGGACAACGGCATCAGGTTTCTCTTCATCAAAGAAACGCTTCACAGCCTGCTGATCTGTCAAATCTAATTCTTTATGGCTCCGTCCAACGAGATTTGTATATCCTCGTTGAATGAGGTTATTCCATATTGCTGAGCCAACTAATCCATTGTGTCCAGCAATGTATATTTTACTATTTTTGTTCATTACGTGTTTGTTGAATCGACGATAAAAAGTAATAATAGCTGATAGTAAGCGATTATTTGGAATCGCCAACTATCAGCATAAGCGGTAATTATCCCTCTCATAAGAGAGGGAGGGAAGGATGAAGCGTTCTTACTTAACGATACCCTTCTCCAAATACTCTTCAAGGTTTGTTCTAACCTTCTCAGCAGCACCCTCAGAAGCAACCTTAGCCATGTCGCTGTCTACCATAATGTTGACAAGTTCTTCAAAACTTGTACTGTTAGGATTCCAACCGAGTTTCGCCTTTGCCTTTGTTGGGTCTCCCCAGAGATTGACAACGTCTGTAGGACGATAGAAGTCTGGACTAACCTCAATAAGTACCTTTCCTGTAGCCTTATCAATACCCTTCTCGTCCATGTCCTCACCTTGGAACTCGAGTTCAATACCAACACGCTTAAATGCATAATAGCAGAAATCACGTACGCTATGCTGTACACCTGTAGCAATAACAAAGTCCTCTGGCTTCTCCTGCTGGAGAATCAACCACATGCACTCAACGTAATCCTTAGCATAGCCCCAGTCACGAAGAGAACCAAGATTACCCAAATAGAGTTTTTCCTGCTTGCCCTGCTTGATACGTGCAGCAGCAAGTGTAATCTTGCGAGTAACGAAAGTTTCACCACGACGCTCACTCTCGTGGTTGAAGAGGATACCAGAGCAACAATACATGTTGTAAGCCTCACGATACTCCTTTGTAATCCAGAAGCCATACTGCTTAGCTACAGCGTATGGGCTGTAAGGATGGAATGGGGTGTTTTCGTTTTGTGGAACTTCCTCAACCTTACCATACAACTCAGAAGTAGAAGCTTGATAGATACGACAAGTTTCTGTCATACCCAACTGGCGAACTGATTCTAAGATACGTAATACACCAACAGCATCAACGTCAGCAGTAAATTCAGGAGAATCGAAACTTACCTGTACGTGACTCTGTGCTGCAAGGTTATAAATCTCATCAGGACGCACTTTACTGATTACACCAAGGATACTCATAGAGTCGCCAAGGTCTGCATAATGCAAGTGGAAGTGTGGACGACCTTCTAAATGAGCAATACGCTCACGGAAATCTACTGATGAACGACGAATAGTACCATGTACATCATAACCTTTTTCGAGTAATAACTCTGCCAAATAGGAACCATCCTGGCCTGTAATACCCGTAATAAGTGCTTTTTTCTCCATTGTATTTCTTTTGAGTTTATAATTTTCTTAATGATAACACAAAGATACAAATTAATATTAATAATTTATCCATTTAAGGATAAGAAACTTCATATTTATATTTAATTTATTTTCAAGTAGATATACAATGCTAATCTTTGTTAGGTCATTATTGATATGATTATTTGCAAATTATGATGTTTTTGTGCTGAATTTTATTTACATTTTAATTGGCATTTTACGTTGATTCAAGTCATAAAAGGAGCATTTTACTTAGTTTTGTAACTCTCTTATTTTGAGAGTCTTACATGATTGCATTTGAGAAGCTGCTTAGTTGGCTTCTAAAAGGGCGTTAATAAGACTCCAAAAGAGCACCTTTTGCAAGCCAAAAGGGCGTCTTTTCAATGCCCAAAGAGCATATATAAATAAGTTGTTTGAAAAATGTTTACACAAATACTTTTGGTTAGAATCAAATCTGCTATTTCATTCTAATGTGTTTGTTAAATCACTACACTTTTTATGCTTACTAACCTTGATACACTTTATAATAATACGCATTCAAACTTTAACTCAAATGGAGTAATTAGAACACAGTATTCAAACTCTCACCGTAGTATTATTCCATAATATAATCTGTTTAGGCTATAATGATTGATTTGGGTTAAATAAAAAAGTCCACTCTAAAAAGAATGGACTTTTGGTTTTAATAAGTGGTTATTTGGTTTATCCTACCATGTTCTTGAGGTCTTCTTCAACAGATGTGATACCACCAAGGCCGAAGTTCTCAACCAACACTTTCAGAACGTTTGGAGAAACGAAGGCTGGCAATGTAGGACCAATATGAATATTCTTAATGCCGAGGTAGAGTAGAGCAAGCAGAACGATAACTGCTTTCTGCTCATACCATGCAATATTGAACTCGATTGGAAGATCATTGATGTCGTTTGCACCAAAAATCTCTTTCAGCTTCAAGGCAACAACTGCCCATGAATAAGAGTCATTACACTGTCCTGCATCCAATACACGTGGGATTCCATTGATATCGCCAAGGTTCAACTTGTTATATTTGAACTTAGCACAACCACTGGTTAAGATGACAGTATCCTTTGGTAACTGAGCAGCAAACTCTGTATAGTAGTCACGGCTCTTCATACGACCATCACATCCACTCATTACGACAAACTTGCGGATTGCACCACTCTTAACAGCATCAACAACCTGATCAGCCAAAGCAAATACCTGTGCATGAGCAAATCCACCGATGATCTCACCCTGTTCGATAGCTGTTGGAGCCTTACAAGTCTTAGCAATTTCGATTACCTCAGAGAAATCCTTGTGACCGTTCTCATCAGCAAGGATATGCTTCCAGCCTGGGAAACCTGTTGCGTTTGTTGTGAATACGCGGTCCTTATAGCTTGCCTTTGGTGAAGGAGGAACAATACAGTTGGTTGTGAAGACGATAGGACCATTGAATGTTTCAAACTCTTCCTTCTGCTTCCACCATGCATTACCATAGTTTCCAACGAGGTGCTTGTACTTCTTCAACTGTGGATAATAGTGAGCTGGGAGCATCTCTCCGTGGGTGTAAACATCTACACCTGTTCCCTCTGTTTGCTCCAAAAGCTGCTCGATATCCTTCAAGTCATGACCAGAGATAAGAATACCTGGACGGCTACCTGTACCAATATTTACCTTTGTAAGTTCTGGATTACCGTATGCCTGAGTGTTAGCCTTGTCAAGTAATGCCATTGCATCAACACCGAACTTACCTGTTTCCATAACAGTAGACAGCAATGTGTCCATGTCTGCTGCTGGGTTAGATATGGTGGCAAGTGCCTTTTCCATGAATGCAATAATCTCTTCATTACGCTCATTGAGACGTGATGCGTGCTCATAGTAAGCTGCCATACCCTTCAAACCGAGTACTGTCAACTCCTTCAATGAACGGAGGTCTTCATTCTCTGTACGGAGAACGCCCTCACGATCCCCCTCAGCTTCATAGTCTGCTTTCTCACCACCCCAGTTTACTTCCTGGTAGTTAGGCAATGTTACATTGTTCTCTTTTGCAAGTGCGAGCAACTCACGTTTGATACGTACACCGTTGTCCACCTTATTTAATATAGCTTGATCATCAAAGTTTGCATTGGTGATAGTTGCAAAAAGTGCATCTACAATATAATCACCAACCTCCTGGTTTGTTTTAATACCTGCATTGCGAAGTGAGTCTGAAATCGTAGCTACACCTCTTACAACACCAAGTAACAAATCTTGCCAACGGCTTGTCTCAGCTTTTTTACCGCAAACACCTTGAATGGTACATCCTGTACCCTTTGCTGTTTCCTGACATTGGAAACAGAACATTTTGTTCTCTGCCATGTTTTTTTGATTTATATATTATTTCTATAATGTTATTGTGGCTGCAAAATTATAGATAAAAAAAAGCAAATAAGGTAACATATGTGACGGTTAAGGGTTAAAAAATAATAAATCTCACTATACGATGTTTTTTATCTATAATATCACTTTGATGTAAAGAAGAGCGTAAAAGATAAAAATCGGAAACGCTTTGTATAAAAAGATGTTAAGGTGATGTTTGTAAATATTTTCTACATGTATATATTGGAATGTAATAAAATATTTGCGAAATTTAATAACTAATAGATATTAAAAAACTTGCCATAAACTTGACATTCTTAATTAAATATGTTATATTTGCAGTGTAATAACAGAATAGGTAACTAAAAATACACGGATTATGGCTAAGTACAATTTAACAGAAAAAAAAGAGAAGGTAGCCGCCTACCGTAGTTTGGTCAGTCCGCAATTAATGGATGAGTTAAAGGAGAAGATCCTTAATATCATTCTTATTCAGCAGCGTTACAAAGACAAGAATTATTCTGCCAAGCAACTTGCTGAGGACTTAGGAACTAATACGCGCTACATCTCGGCTGTAGTTAATGTGCGATTCCACATGAACTACACGTCATTTGTTAACAAATTCCGAATAGAGGAAGCAATGGCTCTTTTGGTTGACAAGCGTTATCAAGAACTGAATATGGAAGATATCAGTGATATGGTGGGCTTCTCCAATAGGCAGTCTTTCTATGCTTCTTTCTACAAATTAAATGGTGTCACACCTCGTGACTACAGAATGCGCCATTTGGCACAACCCTCTTCAGAAGAAGTGCGTTTGAAAAAACCACTTAAGAAATGAATTAAAACAAAATGATAGAATCGATAGGAGAAGAAGCTTTTAACTTTCAGGATGAACGGTTTGCCGATATACAAATGCTACGATATCGGCTCCCGGATTTCGAATCACTGACAATTCGGCAAAAACAGCTAATTTATTGCTTGTCAGAAGCAACACTATTTGGACGTGATATAACGTTTGATCAATTTGGCAAATACAACCTCCGTATTAGAAAAACTTTAGAGGCTGTCTATTTGAACTTCAATGGTGATAAGTTAGAACATAATTTTCGTGCTTTAGAAGAATATCTGAAGCACGTTTGGTTTGCCAATGGTATTTATCATCATTATGCTTGCGACAAATTCTCACCTTTATTTACGGAAGATTTTTTTCGTAATGAAGTCTTAGCAATTGATTCTAAGTTGCTTCCACTTAATGATGGAGAGAGTGTTACTTCTTTACTTAACGAATTGTGTCCAGTAATCTTTGATCCAACGATTCTTCCAAAGCGAGTTGATAAGTCAGATGGTAAAGATATTGTACGCTCTTCTGCTTGTAATTATTATGACGGCGTTTCTCAGCATGAAGTTGAAGAATTCTATGCTAAGTTAAAGAAAGATGGTCCAACAACTGAAGCTCCATCCTATGGATTAAATTCTACTCTTGTAAAAGAAGGCGATTCTATCCGTGAGGATGTATGGAAGATTGATGGCAAATATGGTGCAGCAATCGAAAAGATTGTATATTGGTTGAATCGTGCAAAAGACTTTGTTGAAAACGACCAACAGCTTCATGTTATAAATCTGTTGATTCGCTATTATGAGACAGGTGACCTTCATGATTTTGATATCTACTCTATTGAGTGGTTACGTGAGCAAGAAGGTAGAATAGACTTTATTAATGGTTTTATAGAAGTTTATGGTGACCCAATGGGATTGAAAGGTTCTTGGGAAGGCATAGTCGAATATAAAGACCTTGAAGCAACTCATCGTACGCAGGCTATATCAGCCAACGCACAATGGTTTGAAGACCATTCGCCTGTTGATTCTCAGTTTCGCAAGGCTATTGTGAAAGGTGTCACAGCCAATGTTATATGTGCAGCAATGTTAGGAGGAGACGAATATCCTGCTTCTGCTATTGGAATTAATTTACCAAATGCAGATTGGATTCGTGCAGAACATGGCTCAAAGAGTGTAACGATTTCTAATCTTACACATGCATATGATATGGCTGCTAAGGGTAACGGATTCCGTGAGGAGTTTGTTATTGATACTGACACTTGTAAGTTGTTGGATTTATATGCGGATAAAACAGATAATCTTCATACAGATCTTCATGAGTGTTTAGGTCATGGTAGTGGACGATTATTGCCAGGGACTGACCCTGACGCACTGAAGAATTATGGTAACACAATTGAAGAAGCACGTGCTGACCTCTTTGGATTATATTATATAGCTGATCAAAAACTTTTAGAACTTGGACTTTTAGACAGTAAAGAGGCATACAAGGCACAGTATTACAGCTATATGATGAATGGTCTGCTCACACAGCAAGTTCGCATAAAACCAGGAAAGCAGATAGAAGAGTCGCATATGCAGAATCGTGCACTTATAGCACAATGGGCAATGGAGTTAGGCGAAGAGAATAATGTTGTAGAACTTATTACTTGTGAGGACAAGATCACAAGTGAATCTAAAACATATGTTCGCATTAACGATTATGATGCTTTGCGCAATATTTTTGCTTATCAACTTGCAGAGATACAGCGTATAAAGAGTGAAGGTGACTTCGAGGCTGCACGAACGTTAGTAGAGAAGTATGCTATCAATCTTGACCCTGTACTTCATGCAGAAGTTCTTCGTAGGTATGAGGGTTTGAATATTGCACCTTATAAAGGATTCATCAATCCTATTCTGAAACCAGTTTATAATGAACTTGGTGAGACGATAGATGTTGTTGTTGATTACTCTGAGTCTTACACAGAACAGATGCTACGTTACTCTCGAGATTATCAAACTCTTTAATGGAATAGAGTGTATTTATATGCTATTATTTGAAAGCGATAAATAAAGCTATTTCCCGAATAGAGATAAAAATAGTAAGAAAATAAAAGGTTCTTCAGGAATTTGGAGTGATAAAGTAATCCTACTACATATAAAAGGCACACAGAGAGGGGGAGAACACTGAGGTGAAAGCATAAAGAAAATATCACAGAGGTGCCAAAGGCACAAAGAGCGACAGAGCCGTAGTGTACGTGTTGCTGATAGCTTTGGTAATAAACGTTTTTAAGTAATCTTGCAAACCACTGCTTTGTAATGAGGTAGACCAAAGTATTAATAAAACTCGCAAATATCCTCTGTTTCTCCATGCACCAACGGTGCCTCTCTGTGTCAACAATAGCTTTGTTATAAACAATCCTCCGTGTTCTCCATTTCTCTGTGTGACCTTTCTTCAAAGTTCTAATCTCAAAAGGTATCACTCCAAATTGCTGAAGACCCAAATAAAAGCAGGATACCCTTTGGTATCCTGCTTTTATTATTTAAATATACTGTTCTGTAAATGTTGTCCACATGAAATTAGTGTGCTACAATATATCATGATGAACCTCTTTTTTTACTTTTAGTTGATGTATTTATGTTCGGCACAAGTAGTGTTGATGCTCAACACGTATTGTGTTGTTGGTAAACACCAATGGTGCGAAGTACTAAATACAATTCAACTTGCTAACAAAGTTGAATCAACTTTATGTTAGGAAAAAGTGATACCACCATAAGCAAGCAAAGCTTACTTGATGAATTGAGTTAATCTTTCAATGATAATGCTATATTATCCATTTAAAAGAAGATCCTCATGAAGGCGTATGCTAATAAACTTTTTCTGAACAGTACTATTACTTATAATGCGTTCTTTTTCACTTTCTCCACATAAGCATCAATAGCCGCAACGGCTGTGATGTTCACGATGTCACGTACAGAGCACTCGAAATCAGTGAAGTGAATTGGCTTATTAAGACCCATCTGAATAGGACCAATAACCTCTGCTTCAGGACTCAATGCCTGCAAAAGTTTATAACCACTGTTGGCAGAAGACAAGTCAGGGAAGATGAGCGTGTTAACATCTAATCCTTTCAAACGAGTGAATGGAAACTTCTCATCACGTAGTTCTTTATTTAATGCAAAGTTAACCTGCATCTCACCGTCAATCGCCATGTCAGGATACTCCTTTTGCAACTTTTCAACAGCAGTATGTACCTTTAATGGAGAACCTTCCTTATCAGAACCAAAGTTAGAGTAGGAGAGCATTGCGATAGCAGCCTTATCATTGAAGAAACTAACAGAGTTAGCAGCTAACTTTGCAATGTCAGCCAACACTTCAGCGTCAGGATGACGATTAATAAGTGTGTCTGCTATGTAGAATACACCCTTCTTCGTATTCAAAATATGCATAGTACCAAAGTGTTTATACTCTGGACGAATACCAATAACATCCTTTGCTACCTTAATCGTATTGCTATATTTGGTATATAGACCCGTGATAAACGCATCAGCATCACCATTCTCAACCATTGACATACCGAAATAGTTGCGCTCATACATCTTATCATATGCTTCCTCAAAAGTATAACCCTCACGTGCACGCTTCTCTGCTAAGTGCTTTGCATAAGTAGCACGACGTCCCTGCTCCTTATCCGCACGCATGTCAACAATCTCAATATCTGAAATATCAAGCTTCAAACGGTTGGCAACACGATTTAGACGGTCAGGATTTCCTAATAAGATAGGAACACAGATTCCCTCTTGCTTAGCTTGTACAGCAGCTTTCATCATAGTCTGGTGACCGCCTTCAGCAAATACAATACGTTGTGGATGCTGTGCAGCAGTGGCGTGGAGAGTATGTGTCAATTTTGTTTCCTGACCTAACATTTGAAGCAGGTGCTGCTTGTAAGCCTTGAAATCCTTGATAGGAGTGCGTGCTACACCGCTGTCCATAGCAGCCTTAGCAACAGCTGCACTAACTTCAGTAATCAGTCGGGGGTCAACTGGTTTTGGGATAAAGTATTTAGGACCGAATGTAAGGTCATTTACATGATAAACCTGATTAACAACGTCTGGTACTGTCTGTTTAGCCAAGTCAGCAATAGCATGGACAGCAGCCATCTTCATTTCCTCATTGATAGCCTTAGCATGAACATCCAATGCACCACGGAAAATGTATGGGAAACCAATCACATTATTAATCTGGTTAGGATAGTCTGAACGGCCAGTTGACATGATTACGTCTGGACGTGCTGCAATAGCATCATCGTATGATATCTCAGGAACAGGATTAGCCAAAGCTAAGACGATAGGATTCTCATTCATTGAACGAATCATATCCTGTGTAAGAATATTACCCTTTGATAATCCAACAAATACGTCAGCCCCCTTAATAGCTTCCTCTAAAGTGTGAACATCTCGACGGTCAGTAGCGAAGAGAGCCTTCTGTGGTGTAAGATTCTTTAAATCAGAAGTGATAACACCCTTTGAATCGAGCATTACAATATTCTCTTTCTTTAGACCTAAAGCCATATAAAGCTTAGTACATGAAATAGCTGCAGCACCTGCACCATTAACAACTAACTTCACATCAGCAATGTTCTTGCCAGCTACCTCAAGTGCATTCTTCAAACCAGCAGCAGAGATGATAGCAGTTCCGTGCTGGTCATCATGCATAACAGGAATGTCAAGTGTCTTCTTTAGACGCTCCTCAATAGCAAAGCATTCAGGCGCCTTAATATCCTCAAGATTGATACCACCAAAGGTTGGAGCAATCTTTTCCACGGCTTCACAAAACTTATCTGGGTCCTGTTCGTCTACTTCTATGTCGAAGACATCAATACCACCATATATCTTAAACAGCAAGCCCTTACCTTCCATTACAGGCTTACCACTCATAGCACCGATGTTACCCAATCCTAAAACGGCTGTACCATTACTGATAACAGCAACCAAATTTCCTTTGTCGGTGTATTTATATACGTCGTCTGGATTTTGCTGAATCTCTAAGCATGGGTATGCCACGCCAGGCGAATATGCCAGACTAAGGTCAGTCTGTGTACTATAAGGTTTTGTAGGCGTTACTTCAATTTTGCCAGGACGGCCGTTGTTATGATATTCCAAAGCGGCTTCTTTTGTTACCTTGACCATAGTTAATCTTTTACTTTTAATATTACAAAAATGTATATTTGACTTACAAAGTTAGTAAAATCCACTCTAAAACAGATGTCATTATGAAAGTTTTTTGTAATTTTGTCGAAAAAATAAAGTTTAATGTATAATACAGCTACAGAAACCACTTATCGGCAAGAACTTAAAGAGAAGATTCTCATTACTGCCATAAACCTTTTCCATAAGCATGGAATAAGGAGTGTTAAGATGGATGATATTGCCAATGAACTTAAAATATCAAAGCGTACACTCTATGAAATATACAGCAATAAGGAAGAACTGCTATTAGAAGTGGTACGACATGATAAGCAAAGAGAGAAACGACGGATGGACGAGATAGGCAGAACTGGATCGAATGTAATTAATATAATTATAGAAGTATGCCGTTTTCGTTTAGAAGAGTTTAGTCAGATTAACCCTCTCTTCTTTGAAGAAATACATAAATATCCAGAGTTATTGGCTTATGTCCGTAGGTTGCATGATGAAAGAGAAACCGATGCTCATGCTTTTATACAGCGTGGTATAGACGAAGGGTTGTTCCTTCCTAATTTAAATTATAATATCGTACGTACAATGACAGTTGCTTTACAGAATGCTATTATGAATCAATATCTTTATAAGAAGTACGATATAAAGGAACTGGCACATGTTAGTATATTATTCTTTATACGCGCTTATTGCACAATGAAAGGCGTTAAGTTATTGGATGAAGAACTAAATTCTCTTCCCTTGTCTTAGAGTGAATAATCAATATACTATGTTTTTTTGCATTTTAAAAGTGATGCATTTAGGTAAAAGATAATTAGTAAATGAAAGATAATACATATAAGACATTGCTTCTAACATTATTAGTAGCATTGTTTCTTTTTCTGCTTCATTTTCTTCCTACCTTCAAGATAGGAGACGCGAAGCTCCGAGAGATAGACATTCTGAGTGATCTTGCCCAAAAGAAGAAAGTACTTGAAGACGTCATTCCTTCCCCAAAGAAACCTTCAGCTATTGTTGCTTACGATAAAGATGGAAAGGTTATAGATTTTAAGGAAGAATGGCCTAAGGGTACAGAGCGTATCGTTGATTATTCTGCAGGTAAACCTGGTGGACTTGATCATTTCTATAGTCAACTTAATATGTTGGCTCAGAAGCAAGCAGTTGGTCGTCCTGTTCGTATTGCCTATTTTGGTGATTCATATATAGAAGGAGACATCTTATTAGCTGATTTACGTGAAGACCTTCAGAAGCAGTATGGTGGTTATGGCGTAGGTTGGATAGATGCTGGTAATGATCTTGACCAATACAAGCATACAGTGGATAATAAATTCATGGGACTTACCGAACATATGGTTAAGAAACCTGCAAGTTATGATGTTAATCAAGCAGGTATTGCGGAGCGTTATTATACAATGAATGGACAAGCTACTATGTCTTATGCTCCTTTTTCATTGTCTCATGACTACAGTCGCACTGAAAAATGGGCAAGCACATGGCTCTATCTTCGTTCAAAGGGAGGTGCAAACGTAACCTTTGAGATTGATGGTGGTAAGACAAGTACGCAGCGTGTTAATCCGTCGGCAGCAGTACAAGCAGTAAAGATGGATGGTGTTACTTCTCATGCAACAATAAAGGTGAATGGTTCTAATACTGTTCTCTTTGGTACATCACAAGAGGGACGCGAAGGAATTGTTGTTGACAACTTCAGTATGCGTGGTTCTTCTGGAACATCATTGGCAAAACTTCCAGAACAGATGTTGAAGGAATTTGCTCTTGTTCGTCCGTATGATCTTATTGTATTTCAGTTTGGTGTCAATGCTGTAGATGCAGAAACAACTCCTGAGCGATTGAAGAAGTATATGGCTGACATGAAGCTTGTTGTAGACCTTTTCCACAAGTGTTTCCCAGAAACGAGTATTCTTATTGTTAGTAGTCCTGACCGTGGCTCAAAGACTTCACCTGATGGTACAATGAAAGGTGTTGAAATGTTGGTGGGCTACCAAGAACAACTTGCTGCCGATTGTCATGTCGGCTTCTATAATCTTTTCCGTGCTATGGGTGGTCCAGGTACGATGATGCGCATCGTAGACGAACAGAGTATGGGTACAAAGGATTATGTACACATTAATTATAAAGGTGGTAAATATGTCAGTCAGCGTATTTTCAAGTCTATCGTAGCAGGACAAAAGAATTATACAAGACGTGAGAAATTAGCTGAAGAGTAAGTATTGATTAGTACAACATAGAAACAGATGGATTTAAGTAATTTGTTCAGCCAGTTCATGGCTATATTAAAAATCTTCCTACAGAATATAGAGTCATATGTCTCAGGCCTTGATATTACAAAGGTAGCAGATATCTTGCTCTATAATTCACGCGAACCGCTCCTTTTCTCATCAGGTGCATTCCTTTTTATCTTCCTTGTCTTTATGATAGGTTATTACTGTCTGCGAAACAAGGTTGATGCAAGACTTCTCTTTGTGACGCTCTTCTCTTATTATTTCTTTTATAAGAGTAGTAGCTTCTATTTCCTATTATTACTTATCGTAACTGTCAGCGACTTCTATATTGCAAGACGTGTTGCTAAGGGAAAGCATCCTAAGTTGTGGTTGGCTTTGACACTGTTGATAGACCTTGGATTGTTGGCTTACTTTAAGTATACCAACTTCTTTGCTGGAATGGTTACACAGATGATTGGTGGAAACTTCCAACCTTGGGATATTTTCTTACCAGTAGGAATTAGCTTCTACACCTTTAAGACAATTTCATACGTTGTAGACATATACAGAAAGAAGGCTGAGCCAATGGAGTCATTGCTTGACTATGCGTTCTATGTCAGCTTCTTCCCAACACTTCTTGCTGGTCCGATTACGCGTGCAACAGACTTCGGTCCACAGATTCGCAAGCCGTTACATATCAGCCGTGAGATGTTTGCTCAGGGAGTATTCTTTATTATCATTGGTCTTTTTAAGAAAGCGGTTATCTCTGATTATATCTCACAAAACTTTGTAGATCGTATCTTTGACAACCCAACACTCTTCTCTGGTGGCGAGGTTCTTCTTGGTCTTTATGGCTACTGTATTCAGATTTACTGCGACTTCTCTGGCTATTCTGATATGGCAATTGGTATTGCATTGCTGCTTGGATTTAAGATTCCAATGAACTTCAATGCACCGCTTACAGCCGATTCCATGACTGATTTCTGGCGTCGTTGGCATATTTCGCTTTCAACTTGGATTCGTGATTATGTCTATATCTCACTTGGTGGAAACAAGAAGGGAACACTTCGTATGTATTTCAATCAGATGGTGGCTATGACAGCTTGCGGTCTTTGGCACGGAGCTTCGTTGAACTTCATTGTTTGGGGTGTCTTGCATGGTGCATTGGTTTGTATACATAAGTTTTGGTCTCAGACTGTTTTGAAACACGATCGTCGTTATCATCCATCTGGTCTTCGTCGGTTTATTTCAGTATTTATTACTTTCCACGTTCTCTGTTTCACATGGTTGTTCTTCCGTTGCAAGGACTTTGATGCAGTGTGGGTTATGGTAAAGCAAATGTTTACGAAGTTCAATCCTTCTGTACTTCCTGACGTCTTCATGGGGTATAAGTATGTATTCTTACTGATGATATTTGCGCTTCTTACGCATTGGATTCCAGACTCATGGCAAAACCGTTGTGTTCGTATCTTAGAGAAGGGTGGTGTCTTACTCTCTGCAATTGCAATTACGATTGTTATCTTTATTATTATGCAGGTAAAGAGTTCTGATATACAGCCATTTATTTACTTCCAGTTCTAATTGGCTCTTGATATAAAAGACAGCGCATAGGGTTAAACTAAATGTTAGATTAACTGTATGCGCTGTTTTATTTGCTTCTTATAATCTACGTTGATAGCTGTCTTTGCCTTGCAAAAAATACTTACAAAAAGCTGAGTATATTTGCTTTAAATAAGCAAAATAAAAGTCTTAATATGGACCTTTGCAACTAACAGACTATCAGTTAATTATAAAAGTGCTTGGAAATAGGTGCTTAATTAGCCTTCAAAAGGGCGTTAACAGCATCGCAAAAGGGCGTCTTTTGGATGTCAATTAAGCCTTAATTCGAACGCTATTAAGCCTTGTTTAAAATTAAGGATATGAATTTTTATTACAAGACGAGGATTATTAACTTTACAAGATGATGAGAAGAAGTAACTAAAAGTAGACTTATTGTTTTGGATGAATCTCGTTAGTATTATTATTATAAATAGGTGTAATTGTTGCTAATTTCGCTTTTTTTTATTATGTTTGCATAATAACTCCTACTTTTTTCTAAAATAAGAAACCATAATGAAGATAGATATAGAAAGCATTAAGTACTTCTTAACTGTTGGTATGTTCATGAAAACTGAGCATAGTTCAAAGCGTAGAAATATGCTAATCAAACAGCTTCAGAAATTTTATCTTACTGTCAAATTCTTTTTTGTGCGCGATCATGCTGCTGCTACGGCACAACTTTCGTTTTCTACGATAATGGCAATCGTGCCCATAGCATCTATGATTTTTGCAATTGCAAATGGCTTTGGTTTTGGGCAGTTTCTCGAAAAACAATTTCGTGAAATGTTGTCTGCACAACCCGAAGCGGCTACTTGGCTGTTAAAGCTTACGCAGTCTTACCTTGTTCATGCTAAGACTGGACTCTTTATTGGAATAGGACTGATGATAATGCTTTATAGTGTTTTCTCTCTGATTAGAACGGTAGAGACTGCTTTTGATAATATATGGCAGGTTAAAGATAGTCGCTCTCTTAGTAGGATAGTCATAGATTACACGGCTTTAATGTTTCTCGTACCTATTAGCATTATCATTCTTTCAGGACTTAGCATCTATTTCTATAGCTTTGTAGAGAATCTAAATGGTTTGCGCTTTCTCGGAACTATTGCGATCTTTTCACTTCGTTATCTTGTGCCATGGGCTATCCTTACCCTTATGTTTATTGTGCTTTATGTTTTCATGCCCAATGCGAAGGTTAAGATTACGAAGACAGTAGCTCCTGCGATGATAGCCAGTATCGCTATGCTTTGCTTACAAGCGGTTTATATACATGGACAGATTTTCCTTACAAGTTATAATGCTATTTATGGTTCGTTTGCAGCACTTCCACTGTTTATGTTGTGGATACTTGCATCGTGGTATATCTGTCTATTCTGTGCAGAACTCTGTTATTTTAATCAGAATTTAGAGTACTATGAGTGTCTGATAGATACAGAAGAAATATGTCATAATGACCTTTTAATACTGTGTGCGACTGTATTGAGCCATATCTGTCAACGTTTTGCAAATGGTCAAAAGCCTCAGACTGCATTACAAATAAAGTCTGAAACGCATATTCCTATTCGTGTGATGACTGATATTCTCTATAGATTAAAAGAGGTCAATCTTATCTCAGAGAACTTTTCACCTACTTCTGATGAAGTAACTTATACGCCTACGCACGATACAAATAACATAACTGTAGGTGAAATGATTGCTCGTTTAGAATCTACTCCAGCATCTGATTTTGCGCTTTTAGGTTTCTCTCCTAAAAAAGCATGGAACCATGACATATATAATAGGGTGGGAAGTATACGCGAGATTTATCTTAATGAGTTGAAATCAATCAATATTAAAGAACTAATAAGTTATTCAGAGAATTAAAGGATTATCTTGGATTTAGTGGTATACTTCGTTGATTGTTTTTTGAGAAGGATAATATTGTAACACTAAACCATCTGACATTCTCTTCCAAACGAATATGATAACATAATAAAAGAGCCAGTTCTGCAATAGAAAACTGGCTCTTTTATCGTACTATAAAATCTTGTTTTATCTATGAAGTATAATTTTTTGTTACAACTCCTAAATGATGCTTCACTTTTAGAAGCTAACAAAAGCATCATCTTCTATGCTTAATGAGGTTTTTCAAGACTTTGTTATTTCGATTTGTTAAGACAATAAAGTCAAAGTATATTAAAAATAAAAAGTCCCAGACTGTTGGTCTGGGACTGAAAGATTACTTGTCTCACGACAACTAATCTTCTAACCTTAATAATCTAATACCATGAAAAACACGTTGCAAAGATATCTAAATCTTGTTATATTTCCAAATATATAATGTTAAATAAGATAAATATAAAGATTTATCTTCTAACTTTTGAAATATCTCTACAATTGTGCCTTTGCTGGTCTATTTTATACTATTGAGCAAACCAAGTTTGCCATCGTTTACCAACTTAACGATGAGTTCACCAAATAAAGTATTTTGCCATGCAAACCACTCACGTGTAAATTTGTTAGCATCATCCTTATAAAAACTCTCGTGGATAAAGCCTGTTCTGGCATCAGTATTCATTAACATTTCAATGCACTGTCGAATTTCCTTATCATCTTTTGATGTGAAAGCCCGCATCATGATAGACATTGGCCATATCATATCGTTACCAATATGTGGACCGCCAATACCCTCGCCAGCCTTGCCACGATGGAAATAAGGATTATCCTCACTCCATACATAACGGCGAGTGTTCTGATAGATTGGGTCGTCTACGCTTACATCACCAAGATATGGCATAGCTAACAGACTTGGTACGTTGGCATCATCCATTAAGAAGTAGCTGCCAAAGCCATCTACTTCATAAGCATATATCTTACCATATTTTGGATGTTCATATACCGCATACTTTTGCAAAGCATCACTAACTTCTTTAGCAAGGGCAGTACACTGAGCAGCAAGTGTTGTATTCTTATTTACTTTAGTCAATATCTCTGCTGCTTTGCGTAGAGAAGATACTGCCATAAAGTTTGATGGAACAAGGAATTGTAATGTTGTCGCATCGTCTGAAGGGCGAAAGGCAGATGCAATCAGCCCTACAGGCTTAACAGGTGCACCCCAACCTGCATTGTTCATTGTGTCAAGTGCGCGGTCGGTAACACGTAAGAACTTATAGGTTCCTCTGCCGTCTTTCTTCTGCTGCTCATGGAAAGTCTTTAGAATGTTCTCTACTGCCTTAACCCATTCTGGACCAAAAACACTTGTGTCGCCTGTTACTTTCCAATATTCATATGCAAGGCGGATAGGGTAACAGAGTGAGTCAATCTCAAACTTACGTTCGTGTAACTCCGGCTTCATATCTGTTTCATCGGTCATCCATCGTCCATTTGGGTCAGGTTTATGATTGAACGCATTAGCGTATGGGTCGATATTGATACATTTGAACTGACGATTGATAACACCAGCTAACATCTTCTTCAGTTTCTTATCCTTTCCTGCTAACTGTACGTATGGCCACACCTGTGCACCAGAATCGCGAAGCCACATAGCAGGAATGTCACCTGTATAAACATAAGTATCAGGTGTTCCATCAGCTTCCTCACCATAGTGAACAGTAGTATCGAGTGTGTTTGGGAAGCAGTTCTCAAGCATCCATGCCAAACGTTTATTGGTTAACTTCTTTATAATATTCTGTATTTCCTTCTCAACAGCTTCTGAGCGGAAAAGTCTTTCTGCTTCTTTAGGGCGTTTCGAGATGAAAGTCACTGCATCTGCAGGGCAGGTGAGTTGGTTTGCTGGTACCTTATTAATATTGTCTGCATTGATTGGTTGCGCCTGTAATGCCATTAGCGCAAGGAATGTTGATGTGATATAGGTTATCTTTCTCATACGTTATGATTTAGTTTTATTGATACATATTGATGCTGTCAATAATCTGATAAACTTCTTCATCAGTCATTGTTGGATTGCAAGGGAGGGAGAGTTCTTGGTGATGGATGAACTCTGTAATAGGATAATGTCGCTCATTCCATTCCTTATAAGCCTCTTGCTGATGTGGTGGAATGGGGTAGTGTATCATCGTTTCAATACCATTATCTTTGAGATATTGTTGCAAACGATTACGAGCTGGACAGAGAATAGGGAATATGTGATAAACATTATCTCTGTCATTATCCTTTATCAATGTTATTTGTGGGTTGTTAATACCCTCTAAGTATGCTTTAGCAATCTGCTTTCTACGTTGGTTTTCTTTGTCAAGATAGGGGAGTTTTACGTTGAGAACGGCAGCTTGAATTTCATCCATACGGCTATTCTTTCCCTTGAAGGAAAACTCATATTTGCGTGCAGAGCCATAGTTGGCAAAGCTACGAATAGTCTGTGCCAACTGTTCATTATCGGTTGTCACAGCTCCAGCATCACCTAAGGCACCAAGATTCTTGCCTGGATAAAAACTATGTGCGGCTGCATTTCCAAGGCTTCCTGTACGTTTGTTACCAAAGTGACAGCCGTGCGCTTGCGCATTATCTTCAAGCAGTAAGAGGTTATGGTGTTTACAAATGTCGCCAATGAAAGGCATATAGGCACATCTTCCATAAAGGTGTACAAGCATAATGGCACGTGTACGAGAGGTGATAGCTTGTTCAATCTGTTTCTCATCAATCTCTAAAGTGTTGATATCTGGTTCTACAAGGACAGGGGTAAGATGGTTTTCGGTGATGGATAGGATTGTCGCGATGTAGGTATTAGCAGGCACAATGACCTCGTCTCCTTCTTTGAGAAGTCCTAATTCTATATAGGCACGGAAGATAAGACAGAGTGCATCAAGCCCATTACCACATGTTACACAGTACTTTGTACCAATGTATTGTGCATAATTATTTTCAAATAAAGCTATATGCTCCCCCTGCAGATACCAGCCAGAACGTAGTACCTGATTAACAGCTGTTGTAATCTCTGATTCATGTAATGCTGTTATTTTTTGAAGTGAGAGATAGTTTATCATGTTTATTCTTTAATGAAGTAGGTTGAGTATGGTCGGGATCTTTATATTACTCTATGATAGTATCTGTTTCCCACTCATAACAGTCATAGCATACACCTCGTCCTCCAAAGCCTTCTTTTTGGAAAATAAGCGTTGTGTTTAGAATCTTTCCTTCCTCTTCTGTGCTTTTACCAAAGTCAAAGAAGCCCTTATGATTGGCATATACATTATTAAGAATATAGTCAAAGAGAAGATCGATAGCCCCAAGCCTTTTCCCTTCTGGAGATGCTGAGATATACTGAGAATGAACAACTCGTGGCATTTCATAGATGATAGTACCCCCAATAGCTATCCCTTTGTCATTATATGCCATGAATAGTCTAATCGAGTTAGGGAACCGACTGTGGAGTAAAGTTAACTCTTCAAGGGAGTGTACAGGGTGAGTAGTATACTTATTGGTGAGGTTCTTATCGAGAATATCCCAAAAAGTTGCAAGGTCTTGACTCTCCCGAACTGTCACGCCAGCACGTGTTGCTTTCCTAATTCCACTTCTACGGCTCTCATTGAACTTTATATGTGAATCGAAAGGAATAGTACTTGATATGTCACGAGCCGTTAGTTTTGCATGACAAATATATGTTAGCGCATAGAGATCTTCCTCGGCAGGATAATGATGGTATATCCATGGCGTAGGTTTATAGATAACTCTTTTTACTCCAGAATGGTAAAGATATTCATTAATCTTTATGAATACTTCGCAAATCTCTGCTGTAGTAGCCTGTTTCTTTGTTACAAGTCCACCGTAAGTTAATCCTTGATGAGAGTAAAGTGTGTCGCCTAAACGATTAGCTGGTAAGAGTGCATAGAGCTGTCCTTTTCGATAAATCATCAGCGAAGCATCCTGAAATCTATCGGCATGATAATCCATATAGGAACGGTTGAAAAGGAATGTTCCTTGTCGTGAATCCTCAATAAACTCGTTCCACGCTTGTGCTTGTTCTTGCGTGTATTGCTTTACTTCAAACATTATATTTTAGGATTGCATAAAAGAAGATAGTCTGAACGGTCTTCTTTTATCCTTTTATATCTAATCTATGGTTTTACCTTTATCCTTTCTTAGAACACTTATAGTTAAGAAACTCTGTGTATTCACGGATATAATCATTCTCTTCAAAAGAATCTTCTGCCAAAACAAGGCATACGGCTCCCGATGAAAAATCATCGAGCGTACGCCAGGTATCAGTCTCAACTAAGAGTCCTTGATAAGGATGATTCAAGAGGAAAGATTGCTTATCACGTCCATTATCGAGGGTAACCGTGAAGGAACCGCTAACAGCAATGATGAATTCTCGGCAATGTTTATGGGCATGACCACCACGGCAAGCACCTGAAGGTACATCGTATGTCCAATAAACACGAGAAATGTTGAAAGGAATATCCTTCATTCCCTCAGCAATAGAGAGGTTACCACGTGGGTCAACCATCTTTTGTAAGGAGATAATCTTTCCTATTGAAGCTTCTGTTTCTTTCATTCTTACAGCCTTTAGACTATTCAGTCTTTATTTCTTCATATAGGGATCTGTACCCAATACGGTTGCTGCAACACGCTTAGTTTTATCACGAAGTGCATCCATATCTGTACCTACTTCTCCATAACAGAGTGCTACACCCATACGACGACCCACGTGAGCAATTGGTTTACCGAATATACGTAGGCGTGTTTTATCTTCATTGCAAGCATCTAATAGATTGTATGATAAAGGTTTGTCTGTCTCAATAGGAGAAAGAATTACAGCCGAACAACCTGCATGCTCAAGATGGATTGCAGGGATTGGAAGTCCCATAACCGCACGGAAATGAAGTTCAAACTCGTTGAAGTTCGTAGTATGTGCCAATGTAACCATACCAGTATCATGTGGGCGAGGCGATAGTTCAGAGAAGATTACTTCTCCCTTCTTTGTCAAGAAGAACTCGACTCCCCAGATACCATATCCTGTAAGTGCGCGTGTTACTTCATTGGCAATATGCTCCGCCTGACGTAATGATTCTTCTGAGATAGCGTATGGTTGCCAACTTTCACGGTAATCACCACCTTTCTGTATGTGACCGATAGGTGGGCAGAAGAGGGTAGGGCCATTCTTCTGTGTCACGGTAAGCAGTGTAAACTCACTCTCAAACTCAATAAACTCTTCAATAATCACCTCCTTCACATCGCCACGTGCGCCATCCAACGCATTCTTAAACGCTTCTTCGAGTTCTTTATCATTATGAACATAACTCTGACCATGTCCACTTGAACTCATTAAAGGTTTAACGACACATGGGAAACCAATCTCGTCAGCTGCAGCTTTGAACTCATCATATGTCTTTGCATAGAAGTATTTGGCTGTTCTCAACCCTAAGTCGCGTGCTGCAAGGTCGCGTATAGCACGACGATTCATGGTGAAGTTTACAGCACGTGCTGATGGAGCAACTTGTATTCCACGTTCTTCATAATCAAACAAACGTTCAGTTCTGATTGCTTCAATCTCAGGAATAATCAAGTCCGGTTTATGCTTATCTACAATAGCATCAAGGGCTGTACCATCAAGCATATCTATTACTTCAGACTCATCAGCTACCTGCATGGCTGGTGCATTCTCATAACTATCACAAGCAATGACATATTGTCCAGCACGTTTAGCTGCTATAACGAACTCTTTGCCCAGTTCGCCTGAGCCTAATAATAATATTTTTTTCATTTGAAGATGTTTGTCTATCTTTTGATTGTGAGAAGGTTTTACACCCTCGCTATTTATTTTGTTTGGGTAGACGAGGGTGTAGGATTATATTTTAGTTGATTTATTATCTTCCTTTTTTTGTGTACATCATGTCATAGTACTTTTGGTAATCTCCAGAAGTAACCTCTTGAATCCAGTCTTGATGCTCTAAGTTCCAACGGATAGTTTTTACAATACCGTCAGCAAACATTGTTTCAGGATACCAACCTAACTCATTCTTTATCTTTGTTGGGTCAATGGCATAACGTGCATCATGACCAAGACGGTCTGGAACATGTGTGATTAACTCTTCATTTATCCAGCTGATATCAATGTCACCATTTGCGTCTTTGACCTGCTTCTTGAGGATAGTACGGAGGTTCTTATCCTCTTCCATCATGTCATGGATAGTCTTTATTGTGAGTTTAACAATGTCGATATTCTTCATTTCATTATGTCCACCAACATTGTAAACTTCACCTACACGACCTTCACGTACAACCATATCAATAGCTTTGCAATGATCCTCTACATACAACCAGTCGCGTACATTCAAACCCTCACCATATACTGGGAGTTTCTTTCCCTCGAGGATGTTATTGATAATTAATGGAATCAATTTCTCTGGAAAGTGGTAAGGACCATAGTTATTTGAACAACGTGTAATACTGATAGGCATATGATACGTGTCGTGATAAGCCATTACGAAATGGTCAGCACTTGTCTTACTTGCTGAGTATGGGCTATGTGGGCAGAGTGGAGTCTCCTCTGTAAAGTAGCCTTCTGCTCCCAATGAACCATACACCTCGTCTGTTGATACCTGATGATAACGCTTGCCTTCCTTCCATGTAGGATAACCCTGCTCGTCCTTACCTGTCACCCATGCACGACGTGCAGCATCCATAAGGTTCTGTGTACCAAGAATGTTTACAGAAAGGAACAACTGTGGATCTTCAATAGAACGGTCAACATGACTTTCTGCTGCAAAGTTTACGAGATAGTCAATATCATATTCAGCAAAGAGTTTGTCGGCAAGTTCACGATCACGAATATCACCCTTTACAAAGATGCAACGCTCGTTATCAATATCATTTTTGATAGTACCGAGGTTACCTGCGTATGTAAGTGCATCGAGGACAATAACCTTAATATCTTCATTCACATACTTCTTATGAAGTAAATACTTAATGTAGTTTGCTCCGATAAAGCCGGCAGCACCAGTTACTAAATAAGTTTTCATATCTATGTTATTTAAAATGTTTGTTATTCTTTTGGGTAAGTTTTAATAGTCTTTGATTGTAATCGAATCTTTATATTGTTCTTTTACAATTCAAATTTATTTATTTTCTTGTTGTTTATTTCCTAATGTTATAACCTCGCAATCAGTAAATTTATCACCTTCGATGGTTAATCTCACTAAAGTTCTATCTTTATGCCATCCGCGAAGACCAGCTGCACCAGGATTGATATGAAGTAGGTTTAGTGTCTTGTCGAATTGTATTTTGAGAATATGTGAATGTCCATCAACAAAAAGGTTGGGTGGAGAAGCATAGAGCATACTCTGTACTGAACGGTCATAACGTCCAGGATAACCTCCAATATGTTTAAGTAACACGTCAACATCTTCGCACTTAAAGCGCAGAATTTCCCGATATCGGTTGCGCATAGTGTTATCATCTATATTCCCACATACAGCACGGAAGATGGGTTTCATTGCCTCAAACTTATCTGCAACTTCTAATGATCCAATATCGCCAGCGTGCCAAATCTCATCACATTCTCCAAGATAGTATTCATATTTATCATCCCAGTAGCCATGAGTATCAGAGATTATACCAATTCGTTTCATTAAATACTTTTCTTTCTGATAAAGTCTGCTATTAATTCCTTTGTTTTTTCTAAGCCAAGTATACTGGCATCAATGCAAAGGTCATAACTTTCAGCATGCCCCCAAACCTTTGTTGTGTAATAGTTATAATATTTGGCACGCTCGCTTTCACCATTCTCAATAAATTTACGTGCTTCTTCTTTGGTACATCCACGTCGCTCACATATATTAGCAACACGAGTATCCATTGAAGCTGTTATAAAGATATTGATGGTGTTAGGATTATCACGTAATACGTAATCTGCTGTTCTACCAACAAACACACAGCGTGGGTTCTGCTTTGCAACTTCACGAATGGCATCACTTTGGAACTGATAAAGACTTTCTTGTGAAAAATTACTCTTATAAAAGTCATTGTCACCTAAGAGAGGTAGGTGTATATGAAAGTGCCCTTTCATAAATCCTTTTTGCTCGTCGTTTTGCTCAAAGAACTTCTCTGAAAACCCACTTTCCTTAGCTGCAATGTTAAGGATCTCTCGGTCATAGTATTGGCAATCGAATTCTTCAGCAAGCATCTTGGCGATAATATGACCACCACTGCCTATCTGACGACCAACGTTTATGATTAGTTCCTTTTCCATATTTAGATTCTTTATTTATGAATTTAAGTTTTGATTGTTTACACCTTGTTTTTTCAACCGACGCATATAGACCATCATAATGACAGCTGCAACTAATGACGCCAAGAAGTCACTTGAAGGCAATGATGCCCATACACCATTTAAGTTGAAGAAATGTGGTAGGATAACAAGTAACGGAATTAAGAATAGTAATTGGCGAGATAGAGATAAGAATATGCTTATCTTTACTTTACCAATACACTGAAAGAAGTTTGTTACAACCATCTGAAATCCCACGACAGGATACATCATCATGTTTATTTGAATAGCCTTAATTGCTTGGCGAATTAATCCTGGGTCCTTTGTGAACATACGAGCACAATAATATGGAGCTAAATGAGCAATGAGCCAACCTGTAACCATTATCCCTGTTGCAGCAAAGATAGTAAGTTTCAATACACGCATGAGTCTATCAGTCTGCTGTGAACCATAGTTATATCCTGCAATAGGCTGCATACCTTGGTCTAATCCGATGACAAACATTACAAAGATCATGGCCACACTATAAGCTATGCCGAATGCTCCAACAGCCATATCACCACCGTATCTGACAAGTTGATTATTCATAAAGATAACCACTACACAAGCACATGCATTCATCAAGAATGGTGAAATACCAATAGAGATGATGTTTTCTACCAAATGTCTTTTAAGACGATAGATTCCCCGCTTTAAATGTAAAATTTCGTTTTGGTTAGTCAATTGCTTCATCTGCCAGCATAAAGCCAATGCTTGTGATAAGACTGTGGCGAAAGCTGCACCACGAATTCCCCATCCCCAAAGTCTGATAAAGATAAAGTCTAAGACAATATTCATCAAGACAGTGAATATTGTTGCCATCATTGCCTGGCGAGGTTTTGATGCTGCACGAAGTACTGCATTCATTCCAAAGTACATATGAGAGATTACATTTCCTGCCAAAATAACCTCCATGAAGCTACGAGCGTATGGGATTGTAGCGTCACTTGCACCAAAGAATCGCAAGATTGGGTCAAGAAAGATAAGGCAGATAATACCAAATGCACTTCCTATAATCAAATTAAGCGTTACAGTATTACCAAGTATGTTCTCTGCAGTAGCGTAGTCACGCTGACCTAATTTCACACTGATAGATGTAGATGCACCTATTCCTACTGCTGCACCAAAGGCTGCTCCGAGGTTGATAAAAGGGAAAGTAATTGCCAAACCGGATATAGCCATTGGTCCAACAATCTGGCCAATGAATATTCGGTCTACTATGTTATAGAGAGAGGCTGCTATCATAGCAATAATTGCTGGGAACGCATATTGTACCAACAATTTACCAATAGGTTTTGTGCCTAACTCTAAAGTTGCATTCTTATTATCCATCAAGATTCTATTACTTGTCTACGAATGAATGGAATTCCTCCTTATACTATGCTTGCAAATGTACGAAAAAAAAATGAGAAAACCTATTTGTTATGCAATGATTTGTAGGTTAATAAGACGTGTAACTGTATTCACTTAGTACTTATACTAAGTTAGTCTTAATTTATCTTCATAAGGAGAAATATTTATTTTCATGAAAAAAAATATTTCTGTTCACGTAAATAAATATTTTTTTTCATGAAAATAATTTGGAAGAGAGCGTATTTGAGGAGAACAAACAAGTCTATAACTTATAAAATATATGGTTATAATAAACTTTAATTATACCAATTAAATTACTAATATATAGTTGTTTAACTTATCAATCCGTCTCCCTCGAAACAAGCAACTTGTCTACTTGTAAACCTGTTTACTCACCAACTTGCAACCTATACCAGTTCAACCTTCTCCATTTCCTGCTCTTTGTCGCAGTAATGACATTTAAGAATACCATGCTCCTTATCGACAACATGGAAGATAGTATTCATTGGTTCATTATTAGTGATACACTTTGGGTTATTGCATCTTACAATGCTCCGAAGCTCATCCGGTGTCACAACCTTCTTCTTCTCTACCACTTCATAGTCATTAATGATGTTCAACACCACGTTCGGTGCCACGACCGACAAACGAGAAATTTCATCATCGGTAAAGAACTTATCGCTCACCTTAATGATTCCCTTTGTGCCTACCATCTTCGATGAGAAGTTGAAACCAATAGTGACAGGTGTGGAGAGCTTCTGGAGCTGTAATAGGTTCACAACCTGAAAAGTCTTCTCTGCTGGAATATGATCTATAACGGTGCCGCTCTCAATAGCAGCTACCAGACGTTCTTTCTTTGACATAATGATATGAGCCTCACTCCGTCTCCTTGATATGAAGGAATGCCTGACAGGGTATTTGTGGGCAGTTTTCTTTGTTCACTCATAGGCATTATGAGTCTATTTCTATTTTTCTTGGGTGATTTCTACTCTATCAACAGCATCGTCTGCTCTTAACCAAAAGTTTACTTTACGTCTTTTACCTGTGGTATTAGGCTCGATGGTTATCGTGAGTGTGTTGCCTGTTAATTCTGCTGTGTACCATCTTCCCACTATACCAGTGCTGATAACCTTATCCCCATATTGTGCTGCGGACTCATCAACAACCATATTTGCAAATCGCAGAGTTTGGTAGTCAGCGCATACTAACTTATAGGTACCTCCTTCAGCAGGAACTGTTATGTTCCTTGGATCACCTGTATAGTCTGTAGTCCACTTAAATGTCGCTCTGTGGAGTTCATCAACAGTATCCTTGCCACAGCTGAATAGGGTGGTTAAAAGTCCCAGCAACAACGCTATAAATGTTATATTCTTAAGTTTATTCATGCTCATTAAATGGATATAGTTATATAGATATTATGAGTATATTTTATTTGTTTTGTGTCACTTCTATATGATCGAAGATGTCACCTGCTGTCACATCGATGGATAGTTTGCGTTCTTTGCCAGTTGTATTGGGGAGAAGAGTAATATAAAAAGTATTCTCTTTCGCTGATATATCATACCAATCATATTTAATATGACGAAAATCTTGCTCTTTACTACTGGCATAGATGACTGTGTCAGCATCTGTCACGCTACTAATCCATGGTCCCCCATAGTTGGTACATTTTAATTGATAAGTTCCACCTTCTGCTGTAGCAGTAATCTTTCTTGGGTCTCCTGGGCGGTTCGAAGTCCACTTCATAGGATCCCAACGACCATCTTCAGAGTTTAGTTCGCAGCTGAATAGGGTGGTCAAAACTATCAGTAGCAAAGCGGCAAACGTACTCTTTTTTAATATACTCATACTCGTAAAAATGATTAAGTTATTATTCTAAAATTGTCTTATCGTTTTTTACTTCTTCCATTGATATACCAAGACAATGACAGAAGATAGCTTCACGCGCAAAGAGACCATTGCGAGCCTGCTCTATGTAGTAAGCGTGTGGACTATCATCGACATCGTATGCAATCTCGTTTACACGTGGCAGCGGATGAAGAATCTTCATGTTTGAACGAGCCAAAGAGAGCATATCACGACGAAGAATATAAACGTTCTTTACACGTTCATATTCCATTAAGTCAGAGAAGCGTTCTTTCTGTACACGTGTCATATAGATAATATCCGCGTTAGCAATCACTTCTGGCGTGAAATCCTCATGCTCTTCGAAGTGGATGTTATGTTCACGACAATATACCTTATACTCCTCTGGCATAGCAAGTTCCTTTGGTGCAATAAAGTGAAACGTTGGATTAAAATGGCGCATAGCCATAAGAAGAGAATGAACTGTTCTACCGTATTTAAGATCACCAACAAGATAGATGTTTAAGTTCTCTAACGTTCCTTGTGTCTGATTAATCGTATAAAGGTCAAGCAAGCATTGTGAAGGATGTTGATGTGCTCCGTCGCCAGCATTAATGATAGGCACTGGAGCCACTTCAGAAGCATATTGTGCTGCACCCTCTATGTAATGTCGCATAACAATTGCATCGGCATAATTAGAGACCATGAGGATGGTGTCTTTTAGTGTTTCACCCTTGCTGACACTTGAAACCTTTGCATCGGTAAAGCCAATAACACGTGCGCCGAGTCGGTTAGCCGCTGTTTCAAAACTAAGTCGGGTACGTGTAGAAGGCTCATAGAAGAGCGTTGCGATAACCTTACCTTTAAGTAGCTCTCGGTTTGGATGTTTCTCAAACTCTTGAGCCATTTCAATAAGGTAGAGTAGTTGCTCACGATCTAACCCTTGGATATTCACAAAGTTATGCTTTTCCATTTTTGTTTTGTGATGTTTTAGTTCTTTTCTGTTGGTAAAGGTACATTATTATTTTCTAATCAACGAACTATAGAATAGGAAATATCCACCTATAACAAAAAAATATCTATTTATTTTGCTTATCCATTGATTTACATTATCTTTGCATAATATTTTCACAATTATGAGAAGACACTTTGTACATTTCCTCTGGGGGTCACTTCTTGCCATCTTGGGCTTGGTCTTCGTATTCTTCATCTCTGTATGGAACGGATGGGTAGGGTACATGCCTGATATGGATGAATTGTCTAACCCTATAGATAAGTTTGCTTCGCAAGTCTATTCTTCAGACCAACAACTTATCGGTACTTGGAACGCGGATAACAATAATCGTGTGGCAATCGACTATAATGGACTGTCGCCACACCTTGTTCATGCCCTTGTTGCGACAGAAGATGAACGCTTCTATGAACATTCAGGTGTTGACTTTATAGCCCTTGGACGTGCTGTTGTGAAGCGTGGTGTGATGGGACAGGCAAGTGCTGGAGGTGGTTCTACAATCACACAGCAGCTTGCTAAACAGCTTTTCTCTGAGAAGGCACACAGCACAGTAGAACGTCTTTTGCAGAAGCCTATTGAGTGGATTATTGCAGTGAAGTTGGAACGTTACTTCACGAAGGAAGAGATACTTGCTATGTATTTCAATTATTTTGATTTCCTTCATAATGCTGTTGGTATCAAGCGAGCTGCTAATGTCTATTTCAATAAGGAACCACGTAAGTTGACGGTGACTGAGTCTGCTATGTTAGTAGGACTTTGCAAGAACCCTTCAATGTTCAATCCTCTTCGTCATCCAGAACGTTGTTTGCAACGTCGTAACGTTGTTTTGATGCAGATGGTTAAGTCTGGCTATGTAACGAAAGATGAATATAAAGAATTGTCACAGCGTCCTTTAGGACTTCATTTTACGAAGTCAAAGCCAGTGAATGGCGCAGGTGACTATTTCCAAGCATTCCTTCGTCAATACATGATGGCAAAGAAACCGGAGCGTGAGAATTATCAGTCATGGCAGAATCGTCAGTTTGTTCTTGATTCAATTGCATGGGAGCAGGATCCACTTTATGGCTGGTGTAATAAGAATACGAAGCGTAATGGTGAGCCTTATAATGTGAATACTGATGGTTTACGTATCTACACGACCATTGATACACGTATGCAACAGTATGCTGAAGAGTCTGTGCGTAAGCATGTAGGTGGATACTTACAGTCACAGTTCAATCAGGCTATGCGTTATAAGAAGAATGCTCCGTTCTCATCTAATATATCACGTCGTACGATTAAAGAGATATTGAATCGCTCTTGTCGCCAGACACTACGCTATCAGCGTTTGAAAGAGCAAGGAGCTACACCTGATGAGATTAGACGTAGTTTCCGTACACCACATGAGATGACACTCTTTACATATCATGGTGATATTGATACGGTGATGACGCCAATCGACTCAATACGTTACTATAAGTCATTCCTCCGTTCAGCCTTTGTTAGTATGGACCCACATACGGGTGCTGTCAAGGCTTATGTCGGTGATATTGATTATCAGCATTTCAAGTATGATGTTGTGATGGGTGGTCGTCGTCAAGTTGGTTCAACTATAAAACCATTCCTTTATGCACTTGCAATGCAGAATGGTATGACCCCTTGTACTCTTGCTCCAAACGTACAGCGCACTTATGGAGGATGGACTCCTCGCAATGGTTCACGTGCTCGTTATGGTCAAGAGGTTCCTTTGCGCTGGGGTTTACAACAGTCTAACAACTGGATTTCAGCATATCTGATTAATCTCCTCGGTCCGTCTCAGTTCGTAAGCATTCTACATGACTTTGGATTGAACAATCCTGATATTGATAAGAATACAAGTCCGGTGTTATGTCTTGGACCTTGTGAGGCTTCTGTTGGTGAGATGGCAAGTGCCTATACAACGTTTGCTAATGGTGGTATTCGTTGTGCTCCGCTCTTTGTAACTAAGATTGAAGATAGCCATGGTAATGTCATTGCTAAGTTCCAACCATTGATGACAGAGGTTATTTCAGAGGTAAGTTCTTATCAAATGATTGATATGTTGCGTGCCGTTATTCAGGGTGGTACAGGTAGTCGTTTGCGTTACGCTTACCATCTTACAGCTGATATTGGTGGAAAGACGGGTACAACAAACAATAACTCGGATGGTTGGTTTATGGGTATTACACCAGAACTTGTTAGCGGTTGCTGGGTAGGTGGTGAGGATCGTGATATCCATTTCGACCACACATCAATGGGTCAAGGTGCTACAACAGCTTTGCCTGTATGGGCTTACTTTATGCAGCGTGTTTATGCTGACAAACGATTAGGATATAATCAAGCTACTAAGTTTGCTATTCCTGCTAAGTTTAATCCTTGTCAGACGGCTGACACTATCAATGTTAATGGTATACAAGAAGAGTACTTCTAAATGATAATATCTATCTTTAGATACTGATAGGTATAAAATAAAACAGGGATCACCTCATTGGGTGTCCCTATTTTTTATGCTTATTGTGAATCATACAACAACAACAAAGATACTTTCTATTGTAATAAAGCAATAAATTGTTGCTTCCTTATATATAATTAATAAGGTGTTTAATACTTATGGCGATTCGTGCTAAGCCTTCGCACAATATGTGCGGGGCATTCGCAAGATGTGTGCTAAGCGTCTGCAGGTAAGTTGAAATGGGGAAGACACCTTCATGACTCTGATGTATTGTAAGCTATTTTTGTAACTTTAGGCTGAATAGAATTACTAAGTAGTATTATCTGTTACAATAAATGAAGTGTGTTCTGCTTAAAACTATATTTTAGTCATGTGATACCCCATACGCTTTAGCTGTATGGCTGCACCCATATAATACATTTGGTGCAGTGCTGCTACGTATGCTTGAAAGGCGTCACTGCTACCTGATGCAATAGGAAGATGACGGAGTAGGCTATTGGTTCGTGCTGCACATTTCCCTACAATAGCAGCAATATCCTTATGCTCTTCAGTAGAAAGAAGTAGAACTTTCTCACAAATATAGTCATCCATGTGGTCGTAATCAATACGATCACGTAGATACGTGTAGAGATTCTCTACCTTACTATATAACTCCCAGTCTTCATCCCAGTATTTAGCTATTGCCATACCGATATACATCATCCAACCAAGAGAAACGGTAGGATAATTGGCAAACTCTCGCATACCATCAGGTAAGTAAGCTTCAGCAATGCCCAACCACTTATCTTCCATGTCTGTAATATCTGGCAACATATTATCTACAAGTTGTTTCCCTTGTAGATAAGTAGTCAAATCCTCTTTGAATTTGTCTTCAAATGAATATCTTAATTGTTCGTCTTGCATTGTTATGTATCTTAAAATATTGAATTTATACTACTCAGCCAATTTCTTTTTCACTTCTGCCAATGCTTTAATCCAATCGGTATCGAGGGAGAACTGAGTAAGATAGTCCTGACTATTGAAGTATACCAAAACAAGATTCTTATCAGGGTCATTGTAGAGTGGGTGATTAATACTTGCATCACGGAATATCTTGAGAATTTGCTCTTTTCTCTTTTGCTTGTCAGCACGTGCATACTCTTTCGTAAAGAGATTAACATACTCATGCATATAATAAGCCATAGAGTCAAGTTGTGCGTTGAGATGAGCAATATCCTTAGTAGAAAGTTGCTTCGTTGTATCAACAAGAGCAGATAATGTTCGAGTATTAAGATAGGTAATTGCGTCGACTTTAAAGGAAGCTGCTTTACGCACGTTTACATCTTCTTTACTGTCAGTTGCTATCTTGTAAGCACTTGCATATAGTTGTTTCGATACACGCTCCTGCTGGGCATTCACCGTAAGTACAGATGCGAGTAGGAATGAAAGAGCTATTATTCTATTTTTCATACGCTTGATACTTAAATCCTTGTGTTGTTTTAGTTGTTATCTTTGACGTCATTGAAGTTTTATAGGTTTAATGTACATAATTGTATTCATAACTAAATACGGCCGTGTTAGATATTTCGTTTATCTTATTCTGTCCGCATTTTTGCGTGCAAAGTCTTTCCAAGACCCATAGTGTTTTGCATCTGTTTCTGGCCGACTCATCTGTAAGAAATGACAATAAGCTGCTGCGACAGCATCCGTAGCATCCATAAAATGGGGCATTTGATCGTCACGTAGATGTAGTAGCTTTTGTAACATACCAGCAACTTGTTCCTTAGAGGCTGAGCCATTTCCCGTAATTGCCATTTTAATTTTCAATGGTGCGTATTCTTGAATAGGGACATCGTGGTTAATAGCAGCAGCAATAACAACACCTTGCGCACGTCCAAGTTTCAGCATTGATTGTACATTTTTTCCAAAGAAAGGAGCTTCGACGGCTACTTCATCGGGTAAATATTCGTCGATAATACCTGTTACACGTTCAAATATTCTGCCTAATCGGAGATATACATCTTTCTCCCTGCGCATGTCAATGACACCCATGACAACAAGTTCAGCTTTATTTCCACAGACACGTAGCACACCATATCCCATCACATTAGTGCCAGGATCGATACCAAGCAGTATCTTTTCGGGTTGCGAACTTCTTGCTTTCATCTTGAAGGGTTATTTTACTTGTGTTTATCGGTCCATATAAGGGTTATGAGATAGCTCGAAACCGATAGATGTCTGTGGTCCATGCCCAGGATAAACAATAGTAGTATCGGGAAGCTGTGCAAGTTCTCGAAGACTACTAATAATCTGAAACATACTACCTCCAGGGAAATCTGTTCTACCAATACTTCCTTTAAACAAGGTATCACCTGTAAAGATGATATTCTCTTCTGCACAATAAAAACATACTGAACCGCCAGAATGTCCAGGAGTATGCATAACCTTAAAGGTGTGTGAGCCGAATGATATAATTTGCTTGTCAGTTAGTTTTAAATCACCAGCAGGCAAGTCATAGTCTAATTGCATTCCCAGCATCTGTGCTGCTGCCTGCTTTGGATTATTCATAAATACACTATCGCCTTCAGAAACCTCTGGCTGGAGGTTGAAGGCAGTAAGAAGAGCAGCATCACCAAAGTGATGATCAAGATGGCCATGGGTACCAAGATTGTGGACAGGTGTTAGCCCATCCCCTTTTATATAATCAATGATAGAGTTCTGTTCGCTTTCGGTAAGTGCGCCACAATCAATAATAACACATTCCTTAGTTTCGTCACTGACAATGTAGCAGTTCTCCTGAAGAGGATTAACCTCAAAAGTTTGGATTTTAAGCATAAGTGATATTTGAGTGTAAATGGTTGATAATGGAGAAGAATTATATTATAGAAGCGTAGGGAATAGGATTATCCTGGTACGTAAATAAGATATTTCTCCTTAAACCATTCTTCATCAAACCATTGTGAAAGTTCAGTTTTCTCAGCAATGTTTTTGTATGGTTTCAGTTCTTCATCAAGGTTTCCACCTTTTAAAACAATGATACCATTTGGTAAAACATTATGTTGGTCTGATGCAATATTCTTCTTGACAATCTTCATCAAATCGGGCAGTGGCATCACTGCACGTGATACAATGAAGTCAAACTTACCTTTCTCTTCTTCTCCACGTAAGTGAGAAGGGAGGACATTATCAAGGCCAATTGCATCGGCAACTTCCTGTGCAACTCTCACTTTCTTACCTGTACCATCAATGAGTTTAAAGTTGGCTTCAGGGAAGAAAATGGCAAGAGGAATACCTGGAAAACCACCACCTGTTCCAAAATCAAGAACATTTGTACCTTCACGGAAGTTTATACATTTTGCGATAGCTAATGAATGAAGAATATGATGCTCATAAAGATTATCAATATCTTTACGCGAAATGACATTAATTTTTGCATTCCAATCGTGATATAGTGCATCGAGCGCTGCAAATTGTTCTTCCTGTTTTGGAGTAAGTTGAGGAAAGTATTTCTTTATAATTTCAATCATAATCTTTTTGTATGAGGTTTATCGGTACAAAAATAAAGCCGTAGAGAATGTTAGTTGTCGATAGCAACTCTAACTTCTTTCTGACTAATCTCACTTGGGTTATAGATGAATACAGTTGAATCATCTGTAAGAATGAAGTTATCTGCAGGGTAGGGGGCTATACCAATGAAATAACCCTTTGCTTGTAATCCAGCTATATCATCTTCCTCGAGGTTCTCTCTGTCAGCTATACGCTCAATGATTTCCTTTGTTAGTTTCTCTTTATAATCCTTGCCAAACTGGTCTTGAAGTGTGATAAGTTTGCCGTTTTGGGGATTAAAATTACGTACAATCGTATACTTTGTAAGCTGACCGTTGCCATTGTTAATGGCAATATGTGATAAGGCGGTAATATATTTGTCCGCAGCAGCTCTTAATTCTGTCTTGATAGTTAGCTCCCCAATGAGTTGACTTTTATCTCTCTCTCTCTGACGAATAAGCTGAGCTATTTCCATATACTGCTTTATATACTGCCTTACAAAGGTTAGAATGGCTGTTTGAGGAGTGAGTTTATCGTTATTGATAGCGAAATAGTCTGGTTGTAAAAGCCCCATTCTTAGCAGAGAGTCATTGACAGCAGCATATTTGTTTCCTTTCAAATAGGTGAAATCAACATGTACATGACATTGTATTGCATCTGAAAGACGAGCTACAGTGTCTACAGAAACGACAGCTGTTGGGATATCCAACTTCTTTGGTGCTGATGACTTGTGTTCACAACTGCTCATAATGAATATTAGCATTGTGGAAAAAGCAAATATTGTAAATAACTTCTTTGTCATATATAGGCTACAAAGTTACGAAAAGTTTTTGTAACTTTGCATTATAATATATAATAATAAATGAGGAAAATGGTAAAAGCTTGTTTGTTTGATTTGGATGGAGTTGTGTTCGATACAGAGCCTTTATACACCTTGTTTTGGCGAAATTTGGATAAAAGACTTCGTCCTAACATTGATAATTTTGAGCATATTATTAAAGGACAGACACTTGTTCAGATATACGATAAGTATTTTACAGGAGAAGAAGAAAAGCAGAAGGAGATAACCACACTTCTCTATGAATATGAACAGAGTATGCCTTTTAATTATATTACTGGTTTTGAGGACTTTGTAAAAGACGTTAGAAGTAAAGGTATAAAGACTGCTGTTGTTACAAGTTCTAACCTTGATAAGATGCAGAATGTTTACAATAAGCATCCAGAATTTAAGGGATACTTTGACGAGATTCTAACCTCGGAAGACTTCGCGGAGAGTAAACCTTCACCTGATTGTTATCTCAAGGCTGCTGCTCGTTTTGGTGTATCACCTAAAGAATGCATTGTTTTTGAAGATAGCTTTAATGGATTGCGTTCGGGAATTGCGTCAGGAGCACGTGTAATAGGTCTTGCTACGACTAATTCTGTGGCTGAAATAGAGCCTTACACAAAGGAGGTTATTAGTAATTATGATGGTTTTACTTTGTCAGACCATTAAAAAGGAGTAACTTTGCAGCCCGAAACAAAAGTCAAGGTTCAAAATCATATTTGCTTATAAAGCATACAATGGAAAGGATTGGACTATTGAATTATAAAAGTATTATGGGATATTTAACAACAGATAAGAAGAAAGTTACTGCAAAAACATTATTGGAAATGAAGGCAGCGGGGGAGAAGATTACTCAAATGACTGCCTATGACTTTACGACAGCAGGAATTATTGATGCCGCAGGAATCGACAGTATTCTTGTTGGTGATTCTGCATCGAATGTGATGGCAGGTAATCAAGACACAACTCCTATTACTGTTGAACAGATGATTTATCATGCACGTTCTGTTGTACGTGCTTGTCAACGTTGTCTTGTTGTTTGTGATATGCCATTCGGTTCTTATCAGATAAGTCGTGAAGATGGTATTCGCAATGCTATTCGTATTATAAAAGAAACTGGTGCAGGTGCACTTAAGATGGAAGGCGGTAAGGAGATTGCTGATACTATTAAAGGAATAGTTGATGCTGGTATTCCTGTTATTGGACATCTTGGTCTTACTCCACAAAGTATTCATAAGTTTGGTGGATATGGACTACGTGCCAAAGACGACGCAGAAGCTGAAAAACTTATAGAAGATGCACTTGCACTTGATGCTGCAGGTGTCAGTGCTATCACCCTTGAGAAAGTTCCTGCATCTTTAGCCACAAAGGTTACTTCTATGGTGAAAGCTGCAACGATAGGTATCGGTGCTGGTAATGGTACAGATGGTCAGGTACTTGTTTATGCAGATGCTCTTGGTATGACACAGGGCTTCAAGCCTAAGTTCCTCCGTCATTTCGCTAATGTCAACAAATGTATGACAGAGGGTGTACAAGAATATATTAAATGTGTGAAGGATACGAGCTTTCCTTCAGAATCTGAGTCATATTAATATTCGTTTATAGGTAAGAATTTATAAATTACAATTCTAAATGATGTTGGATTTATTAATGGAAATATGTATTTAAAAGCTAAATAGAGATTGTTGTATTCATCTATCTCTAACAAAATACATTACATATTTCAGAGTCTAACGCACATAATGATTAATTTCTGGATAATAATGATTTATGGATACTCAAAACATACCTGTTCACGTTCGTTTGTGGAATAAGCATTTTTGGTTATTGGCGATGGCTAATCTCTTGTTAGTCATGTCGTCTTATATGCTCATTGCTACCATACCTTTGCGTATGGAAGTTAGAGGATATTCTATGTTACAGATAGCTTTGGTAATGGGTGTGTTCTTTATTGGGATATATCTCTTTGGTAGTCTTTCTGGCTATCTTGTTCAACGCTATCGTCGCAAAAATGTATTTAATGTCTCAACATTATTACTATTGGCAGTTACAGGGGTACTTTATTATCTAAGTAGTTTACCTTATAACTCTTTTGATTATACGCTACTTGTAGGACTTCGTTTCATACAAGGTGCTTTCTATGGTCTTTCGCAACTCGTCCTTCTTAGTACACTCATTATTGATACCGTTGAAGCAGTACACAGAACAGAAGCAAATCATGCTGCAACATGGTTTGGACGTTTTGCACTTTCATTTGGTCCTTTAGCGGGAATCATGGTATATCAAACAATGAATTTTGCTTCAGTACTCCTCTTGTCTTGTATCTGCTTGGCTGTTTCTTTTATCTTTGTCAACTTAATAAGATTTCCATTTCGTATGCCAAGTGAGGATTTCTCTCGCTTTTCTTGCGATCGTTTTCTATTGAAAGGTAGTCATTGGCTTTTTGTCAATGTGACTCTTATCACATCTGTTGTTGGACTTCTTTTAAGTATAGAACACAGTCCTCGTTTTTATGGAATGCTGATGGTGGGCTTTATTATAGCAATTCTTGCTGAAAGATTTGTCTTTGCAGATGCTGATCTTCGCAGTGAAGCCACAACAGGAATGATTGTTATTGGTATTGCGATTCTACTGATGATAACCCGAAATCAGGAAAGTGTTAGCTATATCGTACCAATCCTTATTGGTCTGGGTGTAGGATTGATAGGAAGTAGATTCTTACTCTTTTTTATAAAGATGTCAGACCATTGTCAACGTGGAACGAGTCAGAGTACGTTTTTACTGGCTTGGGAAACAGGTATCGGTGTCGGTTTGGTTCTTTCTTATGGAGTATTTAATCTTGAACTACCTCTCATCTTATGGATTGGACTTGGAATTTTAGCAGTCTCACTGATTCTGTATGATACGTTTATCCATAGTTGGTATGTAAAGCATAAGCATCGATAATTTACTTTAATTATTTATTGATACATATTTGAATATTAGTATTTTATATATCGATTTGATTAAAGATACTTAATAAGTTCTCATAAACTCGTTAGTAACGTTGTAAGTAAGCATTTTTTTAAGCATAAGGAATGCTTACTTGTGTTTACTGTAATCTGATAAAACTAATATTTCGATTGATGTTATACTATATAACCCAGTTTTAATAGTAAATGACACTCCTAATCACAAACAAATATAGTTTATATTAGTATTATAAAGCATGTTGTTAAGGCTCCGCACCATTGGTGCGAAGCCTTAACACGGCTGGTGCGGAGGCTTAACACGATATGTGATGAGCTATATTATTTCTATTAAAAACAAACTCTACTATTCAATCTTATCATAAAAAAGAATACATTTAGGCTTAAACACGTAAATTATAGCGTAAATATTTCTTGGATAATACTAATTTTCATTGTGTTGTAAAGCAAATTTGCTTTTTCGTCAACTTTTTATTATCTTTGCAACAAATTAGCTAATTATATGGGATTATTCGGTTTATTCGGTAAGAAGAAGAAAGAAACACTTGACAAAGGACTTGAGAAAACAAAAGAAAATGTTTTCTCAAAACTGACACGTGCAGTGGCAGGAAAGTCAAAAGTAGATGATGAGGTCTTAGACGACCTTGAAGAGATTCTTGTAACGTCTGATGTAGGTGTAGATACAACTATTAAGATTATTCGACGCATAGAAGAACGCGTTGCCCGCGATAAGTATGTTTCTACAAGCGAATTAAATGCTATTCTTAAAAGTGAGATTACAGCATTGCTCACTGAAAATAATACTGGTGATAATGGTGAGTGGACTTTGCCAGAAGATACACATCCTTACGTAATTCTTGTTGTAGGTGTTAATGGTGTTGGTAAGACCACGACGATTGGTAAACTTGCTTGGCAGTTTAAGCAAGCTGGAAAGAAAGTTTATCTCGGAGCTGCCGATACATTCCGTGCTGCAGCTGTTGAGCAGATTCAAATTTGGGGTGACCGTGTTGGTGTTCCAGTAGTGAAACAGCAGATGGGAGCTGACCCTGCAAGTGTTGCTTTTGATACACTGCAAAGTGCTAAGGCAAATGGTGCGGATGTAGTGATTATTGACACGGCAGGTCGTTTGCACAATAAAGTAGGCTTGATGAACGAGCTAAAGAAGATTAAGGATGTAATGAAGAAGGTTGTTCCTGAGGCTCCACACGAAGTACTGCTTGTACTTGATGGAAGTACTGGACAGAATGCCTTTGAACAAGCACGTCAGTTTGCTGCTGTAACACAGATTACATCTTTGGCTATTACGAAACTCGATGGAACCGCTAAGGGAGGAGTCGTGATAGGTATTAGTGACCAATTGAAGGTTCCTGTTAAGTATATTGGATTAGGTGAAGGCATGGAAGACCTGCAACTCTTTGATAAGGTGCAGTTTGTTGATAGCCTATTTAAATAGGGGGGTGGGTGTTGAATGTTGGGTGTTGGGTGTTAATGAATTGCATAAATGGATGTAATATCACTTCATCAACACCCAACACCCCAACACCCAACATTCAACACCTATCACCAAACAAAGAACGAATGAAGAAAAATCAGATAGATATTGTTACCATGGGCTGCTCAAAGAATCTTGTAGATTCAGAGCTAATCATGAAACAATTTGAAGAAAACGGCTTTCATTGTACACATGACTCAAAGCGTCCACAAGGTGAGATTGCCGTCATCAATACATGTGGATTCATCGAAGCTGCAAAAGAAGAAAGTATCAATACGATTCTCGAATTTATCAATAGAAAGAAGAATGGACAGCTTAATAAGCTCTATGTAATGGGTTGTCTGTCACAACGATACAAAGACGAACTTGAAGCAGAACTTCCAGAGGTAGATAAGTTCTATGGTAAGTTCAATTATAAACAGTTGCTGACAGATCTTGGTAAGGCTGATGTTCCTGCATGTAATGGTGTTCGTCACCTAACAACGCCACGCCATTATGCTTATGTAAAGATTGCTGAAGGTTGTGATCGTCATTGTGCTTATTGCGCCATTCCATTGATTACGGGTCGTCATCATTCACGTTCTGTTGAAGAAATTTTGGATGAGGTGAGAGGGCTTGTTGCTCAAGGAGTGAAGGAGTTTCAGATTATTGAGCAGGAACTGACCTACTATGGTGTAGACCTTGATGGTAAACATCATATTACTGAACTTATATCACGAATGGCTGATATAGAGGGGGTAGAGTGGATTCGCCTCCATTATGCTTACCCAAATCAGTTCCCACTTGACCTTCTCGATGTAATCGCAGAAAAACCAAATGTGTGTAAATATTTGGATATAGCCTTCCAACATATTTCGGACCATATGCTCGACCGTATGCGCCGTCATGTGAGTAAGCAGGAAACACTTGATTTAATTGCAGAGATACGTCGTCGTGTACCAGGTATTCATCTTCGTACAACACTTCTTGTTGGTTTTCCTGGTGAGACTGATGAAGATTTTGAAGAATTAAAGGAGTTTGTAACTAATGCTCGCTTTGAGCGTATGGGAGCCTTCTCTTATTCTGAAGAAGAAGGTACCTATAGTGCAAATCATTATAAAGATGATGTACCAGAGGATGTTAAGCAGGCTCGTCTCGATGAACTAATGGCTATTCAACAAGGGATATCAGAAGAGTTGGAAGCTGAGAAGGTAGGTAAAACCTTTAAGGTTATTATTGATCGTAAGGAAGGAGAATACTATGTTGGTCGTACAGAATTCTGTTCACCAGAGGTAGATCCTGAGGTCTTGATATCGTCAACAGAGAAGTCTTTACGTATCGGTAAATTCTATGATGTTTGCATCACAGACTCCGATGAGTTTGACCTTTTTGGAGAGGTTGTTAAGTGATAGTTTGTAGTTCATAATATTGAATTTATAAACTAAGAGTTAATTTGATTATAGATTCTGAATTTTTGAATAAAAGGAGAAAACAGAATGAATAATAAAGAATTCATTGCAGCATTAGCAGCAAGAACTGGATATACACAGGATGAAAGCCAAAAGATGGTGAAAACTGTTGTAGATATGATGGGTAAGTCCTTCGAAACAGGCGATCCTGTGCCAGTTATTGGTTTCGGAACGTTTGAAGTTAAAAAGCGTTTGGAACGTGTTATGGTTAATCCTTCAACAGGTTTGCGTATGCTGGTTCCTCCAAAGTTGGTTCTTAACTTCAAACCTGCTGCAACAATCAAAGGACATGTAAGAAAGGGAGGACAAGACAATGGCTAAGAGTGCAATACAATTAATTACAAGTGCATTGGCTAAACAGCATAATCTGTCGGCTGCTGATGCGGCAGCTTTTGTTGATGCCTTTTTTGACATTATAAGTTCTGAATTAAAAAATGGTAATCAAGTAAAGATTAAAGGACTTGGAACTTTTAAGGTGCAAGCGGTAAAACCTCGTGAGAGTGTTAACGTTAATACTGGCGAGCGTGTACTTATTGAAGGCCACGACAAGATCAGTTTCACTCCAGATGCAGTGATGAAGGAACTTGTAAATAAACCTTTCTCGCAATTTGAGACTGTCGTTATCAATGATGGCGTTGATACGGAGGAGTTAGAACGTGTTCCAGTTGAGGAGAGTTCTGATGAAATTAAGTCAGAACTTGTCAATGATTCTACTCCTGAAAAAACTTCAGAGCAAGAGAAGACTGCTGTTAGCAAAGAAGAGAAAACAGAGGTAGAAGTTACTAAAGAAGAAGTAATTGAGAATAGTTCGGCAAAAGTATCTGCGGTTGATGTTGATGATAGTCTTGTTGAAAAGAGCTTGCCTATTGATGTAATCGAAGAACCTTCTTCAAATGTAGAAGAAATCTCTGAGACAGAAGAAAAAACTTCTGTTCTCGAAGAGTATAATAAGGGATCTGAAAAGGTAATCGTAGATACAGAGTCAAAGGTTGAACCAAAGGTTGAATCAGAAGTTGAAACAGTTGCTGATTTAAACGCTGATACAAAGGTTGAAGAGGAGACTATAGAGGACGATGTTAAGCCTGTACAAGCTGTATCAAATGTTTTAGAAAAGCAAGAAGCATCTTTACACAAGGAGAATGTAGAGAAAATAGAATTGTCACAGCCTTCAGAGTCTACAACTTCTGCGTCTACACGCATTTCTGAAGATGAAGATTTTGATGTAGAAGGTTCAGAGAATGGCTTACTGAAGAAGGTTGCGTTAATTGCATTTATTATTATAATATGCCTTGGTGTTTTCCTTTGGGCACGAATGGGTAGCACAAAATCACAGAAGAATACGAAAGAGGTAGCTGAGCAAGCAAATACTTCTGATGACCATTCTTCTCTTGGCACAAAGACAGTCTCTGCAGATACAACAATAGCAACTAAAGTTTATAATGCACCAGCAAAGAAAGAGACGGCTCAAGTTGATTCCTTTGCAGTTCTAAATAGAGATCCTCGGATTCGTTATGGTGCTTATAATATCATAGGTATTGATCGCATTGTTGTTTTAAAGAAACATGAGACGATGGAGAAATATAGCCGAAAGACGCTTGGTGCCGATATGGTTGGATATTTCCAGGTTCTTAATGGTCGTAAGACAATGCAAGCTGGTGATACAATGAAAGTTCCAAAGGTTGAATTAAGGCCAGAGTATAGAAAGTAAGTATTTTAAATATCACAAAGCTACATTTGTTTTATACAGGTGTAATTATGTAGAAAAAAGTCCTTAAAAGAAGTTTTAAGGACTTTTTTAATATAATTTAGACACTATTCTTCGCTTCATCCGCATTTATGTTGTACTTTTGCGAATAATAGAATAAGAATATAATAGTACAATAATAATTCATAAGATAATGGCAGAATCTATTGATATTAGAGAGTTGAACGAGCGGATAGAAAGACAGAGTACTTTTGTTACCAACCTTACAACAGGTATGAATCAAGTTATCGTTGGTCAAAGACATTTGATAGACTCATTACTTATTTCATTGCTCAGTGATGGTCATATTCTACTTGAAGGTGTGCCTGGTTTGGCAAAAACCCTTGCTATAAAGACGCTATCACTGCTTGTTGATGCACGTTATAGTCGTATTCAGTTTACTCCAGATCTTTTGCCAGCTGACGTTGTTGGTACACAAATTTACTCTCAGAAGGATGAAGCCTTTCATGTAAAGAAAGGTCCTGTATTTGCTAATTTTGTTCTCGCTGATGAAATCAACCGTGCTCCTGCAAAGGTACAGAGTGCATTGTTAGAAGCTATGCAGGAGCATCAAGTAACAATTGGTGACTCTACTTTTACACTTCCAGATCCTTTCCTCGTATTGGCTACTCAGAATCCAATAGAGCAGGAGGGTACTTATATGCTTCCTGAAGCACAGGTAGATCGCTTCATGCTGAAGGTTGTTATTGATTATCCTACATTAGAAGAGGAGAAACTTGTTATTCGCGAGAATCTTCAAGAGAGTATGCCTATTGTACATCCAGTTATTACAGCGAATGAGATTCTTGAGGCTCGTCGTGTGGTTAAGGATGTATATATTGATGATAAAATTATGCAATATATTGCTGATATCGTATTTGCTACGCGTTATCCAGAGCGTTACCAATTGCCAGAATTGAAGCAAATGATAACATTTGGTGGAAGTCCACGTGCAAGTATCAATCTTGCAAAGGCAAGTTGTGCCTATGCTTTCATAAAGCATCGTGGTTATGTTGTCCCTGAAGATGTACGCGCAGTTGCACATGATGTTTTGCGTCATAGAATAGGTTTGTCTTATGAAGCAGAAGCAGCCGACCTTACAACGGAGAAGATTATCAGTGAGATTATCAACAAAGTACAGGTGCCTTAATCTTCAATTATATTCTTAGAAGAGTTTAAGAAGCATTATCATCATTTTCTATGGATACTACTGAATTACTAAAGAAAGTCCGTAAGATTGAAATCAAGACTTTAGGACTGAGCCAGAATATTTTTGCTGGGCAGTATCATTCTGCCTTCAAAGGGCGTGGTATGGCTTTTTCCGAAGTACGCGAGTATCAGTATGGTGATGATGTTAGAGATATAGATTGGAATGTAACTGGTCGTTTTCATCGTCCTTATGTGAAGGTCTTTGAAGAGGAGCGTGAGTTGACAGTGATGCTGCTAATAGATGTCAGTGGATCTCTTGATTTTGGTACTTCAGGTCAGTTAAAGCGTGAGTGTGCTACAGAGATAGCTGCTACATTGGCTTTCTCTGCCATTCAAAATAATGATAAGATAGGCGTTATATTTTTCTCAGATCATATTGAGAAGTATATTGCCCCAAAGAAAGGACGTAAGCATATTCTCTATCTTATTCGAGAGATGCTCACTTTTACACCAAATAGCAAAAGAACAGATGTTGGTGTAAGTCTTGAATACCTTAACAAGGTGATGAAGCGTCGTTGTACAGCCTTCGTAATCAGTGACTTTTATACGCGTAAGGATTTTAGTCAAGAACTACGAATAGCTAATAAAAAGCACGATGTTGTTGCAATTCAAGTATATGACCCTCGAGCAAAAGAAATGCCTGATGTTGGTTTGATGAAGGTTTTAGATGCTGAGACTGGACATGAAATGTATATTGATACACATGATGCACGTTTGCGTAAAGTACATAATAAATATTGGGAGGAGCGAGAGATGCGTCTACATGAAATGCTCAGTCAGAGCCATGTAGATAGTGTGGCTATAGCAACGGATGACGACTATGTAAGGATGTTGATGACGTTGTTTTCAAAGAGGAACCGATGAAAAAATATATTGTTATACTTATATTGCTTATCCTGGCAGTTGTAAGCCATGCACAAGTACAGGTAACGGCAAGTGTGGATTCTACCAAGATATTGATAGGTGGGCGTTCACACTATTTCATTACTGTATATGCACCTAAAGGAACAAAGATTTCTTTTCCTGAATTTAATAATAAAAAAGAGATAGTTCCAGATGTAGAAGTACTTAGTGCTCAGTCTGATACTGCTGATGCAAATGGCAAGGTAAGAATTAGACGTATATATACTATAACTGCATGGGATGCTAAACGCTATACTATTCCTGCGCAGAATGTTATTGTAGGTGGTGAGACTAAGATGACAGGCAATGTTGCTATAGATGTTCAAGCAGTTCCTGTTGATACAGTGAAAAGTACTCCGATGCCACCAGATGATATTCAAAAGGTTCCTTTCTCATGGACGGAATGGGTTCCTGTAATTTTAGTACTTGTACTTGCACTTATACTTATCTGCATTGTTTTCTATCTTTATAGAATTCTTTGCCATAAGAAAAATGGTAGAACACCAAAGAATACACGTGTACTATCCTACTATGAGCAAGCAAAACATGACCTTTCTGAGATAGCTGCAAATAAAATGTTGTATGCAGAACAGAAAGCTTATTATACAGATGTTACAAACGTTCTCAGAAAATATATTTCACAGCGTTACGATATCAACGCATTGGAAATGACTTCTCATGAGATCTTAGAAAGCATTAAGGATGTATGTGATGTTCCTGAATTAAAAGTAGTATTCAACACAGCAGACCTTGTAAAATTCGCTAAATATTCAACAGATGCGAATGACATGACTTATTATCTTGATAGTATTGTTCATTTTATAGATAGTACAAAGGTTGAAGAACCAAAAGAGGTTGTTGATGAACCAAAAGAAAACATAAGTGATACCCGTTCACGTAAGATAATAAAGCTCGCTATAGGATTGCTATTAGTGACATCCGTAGCTTTGTTTATTTACGCTGCATTTGAAGCTTATGCGCTTTTGATGTAATATAAATAGAATTATAGAAATGGAATTTGCCAATAGTGGATATCTCCTTTTACTGCTCTTATTGATACCGTATCTATTATGGTATTTCTTTCGTGGTAAAGGTAAAGAACCAACCATGAGGATGAGTGACACATTTGCTTATCAACATGCTCCAAAAAGTTGGAAGGTGAAAATGATTCATCTCCCTATGGCTTTGCGTTGTATAGTCTATGCTTTAGTAGTTATAGTCTTGGCACGTCCTCAAACTTATAATGCTTGGGACAACAAAGAAACCGAGGGAATTGACATCATGTTGACAATGGACATTTCTGCAAGTATGTTAACAGAAGATGTTTTTCCCAATCGTATGGAAGTCGCAAAGGAAGTTGCTTCTGAGTTTATCAGTAGTCGTCCAAGTGACAATATAGGACTTACTATCTTTGCAGGTGAAGCTTTTACACAGTGCCCAATGACGCTTGATCATGCAGCCCTGTTGAATCTTCTTCATAATGTTCGTACGGATTTAGTTACAAATGGATTAATGCAAGATGGCACTGCTATCGGTCTGGGATTAGCAAACTCTGTTAGTCGCTTAAAAGATTCTAAAGCTAAAAGTAAGGTTGTTATTCTGTTAACCGATGGTAGTAATAATGTTGGTTCTATTTCTCCAATGACAGCTGCTACCATAGCAAAGAAATTTGGCATCAGAGTTTATACAATCGGCTTAGGTAGAGAGACGGGGGAAGATATTGGTGCCATCGATTATAAGACATTACAAGATATTGCCGTATTGACGAATGGTGAATTCTATAGAGCACAGAGTCAGGCTGAGTTATCAAAAATCTACCAAGATATTGATAAACTCGAAAAGACCAAAATGAATATTAAGTCATATGATCATCTACATGAAGCTTATATGCCTTTTGCTTGGTTGGCTTTGTTACTCTTCTGCTTTGAGCTAATTCTTCGTTGGACAGTCTTCAGACGATTGCCATAAAATTATCTCTTAGCGATACAAATAAGATTTGCTTGTTTAACAAGATTAGTTGAAGAATGTTTAGATTTGATAATCCCATATATCTGTGGTTATTATTACTGATACCCTTATCAGTAATCGTCTACTTGTACTCCATTCGTAAGCGTAAGCAACGATTGATGAAGTTTGGGAATCCAACACTTATACACCAACTTTCTCCTATGACAAGTAAGAGGAGAGTTTGGATTAAATTTGTGTTGGTAGAATTAGTATTATTACTCCTTATACTTATTATCGCTCGTCCTCAGGTTGGAAGTAGAATTGCTACAAACAGGGAGCGTGAAGGAATAGAAACCATAATTGCACTTGATATTAGTAATTCAATGTTAGCAGAAGACGTTGCTCCTTCACGTTTAGAAAAGAGTAAGTTGTTGGTTGAGAATTTAATGAATAAGTTTAGTGAAGACAAAATAGGATTGATTGTCTTTGCGGGAGATGCTTTTGTTCAATTACCTATAACAAGTGATTATGTTTCAGCTAAAATGTTTTTAGATAATATCAATCCTTCTTTAATTGGTACACAAGGAACAGATATTGGTAAGGCACTTCAACTTTCTATGAATAGTTTTACACCAAACTCTAAGGTCGGAAAGGCTATTATCTTAATTACGGATGGTGAAGATAATGAAGGTGGTGCTGAAGAAATGGCAAAACAGGCACAAAGCAAGGGGGTAAGAGTTTTTATTTTAGGTGTTGGCTCTACAGAGGGTGCAACAATTCCAATGCCTGATGGCAGTGAATTGAAAACATCTAACGGTGAAGTTGTGAAGACTCGTCTTAACGAAGAAATGTGTAAACAGATTGCAACTGCAGGACATGGTGTTTATCTACATGTTACAAATAGCAGTATGGCTGACGCTGTCTTAGGCAGAGAACTTAATAAATTGCAGAAAGGTAAAATTAACAATGTTGTTTACAGCGACTTTGATGAACAATTTCAGGCATTAGCATTGCTTGTTGTCATTCTGCTAATTATAGATGTCTTATTACTTGAAAGAAAAAGACGTTGGTAAAAGGTATGGTAAAACGACTTTATATCATAATATGTATGTTGTTGGTGTTTGTCGGGAGTAATGCACAAACAGCTAATCAACTCATAAGAGAGGGAAATAAGCTTTTCTCTTCAAAAAACTATGCACAGGCGGAAATTCTTTATCATAAAGCTATTGATAAAGATGGTAGCAATGCGATTGCTAATTATAATTTGGGTAGATGCCTACAAGCACAAAAAAAGAATGAGGAAGCAAAGAAATTGTATGATAATGCTGCAAAGTTAGAAAAAGACCCAGTTCGCCTCTCAAGCAGTTATAATAATCTTGGTACAATCTTTCAAGATGAGCAAAATTATGAAAAGGCTATAGAGGCTTATAAGAGTGCTTTACGTAGTAATCCAAATCATAAGAATGCTCGCTATAACCTTGAGTTATGTAAACGTAAATTGAAACAGCAACAAAATCAGCAATCATCTGATAAAAATAAATCTGATAAGGATAAAGAAAAGAAAAAGAAGCAACCTCAAAATCAGAATCAAAATAAAAACAATCAAAAAAATAATCAGAAGAATAAACAACCGAAAGACAACCAAGGCATGAGCAAAGATAATGCTGAGCAACTTCTCAATGCTGTTAAACAGCAAGAGAAAGAAACTCAAGAGCGTCTATCAAAGGTTATGCGCCAACCTTCTGATAAAAAACTTGATAAAAACTGGTAATATTGAAAATATGAAACGATATATAATTTTATTTCTGTCACTAATAAGTGTCTGTGTTTTACAAGCACAACGTGTTCGGGTGGCTGCACCAAAACAAGTGACAGTGGGCGAGGAGTTTCAGGTTGAATACGTCGTATACACCCAAGATGTTCGTAGATTTCAATTGGGAAGATTATCAAGTGGACTTGAGAAAGTGTTTGGTCCTGCAACTTCTTCGCAATCAAACTATCAATTCATTGATGGGCATGCAAGTAGTTCGTCTTCTGTTTCATTTACATATGTCTTTATAGCAACTAAGAAAGGAAATGTAAATATTGGTCCTGCCCATATTTTTGTGAATGATCAGGAGCTTGCATCAACCCCTGTTAAAATTTTAGCTACTACAGGTTCTCATAGTGCTACAAGTGGTGGATATTATGATTCACGTACAGACTCTCGTGCTGCAGCAGCAAAGATTACAGCTAACGATTTGTTTATCAAGGTAAGTGCTAATAAGACTACTGTTTATGAACAGGAGCCTGTTTTACTGACATACAAGGTCTATACAACAAAGAACTTACGCCAACTTATTGGTAAGATGCCCGACTTGGTTGGTTTTCATGTGCAAGAAGTTGACTTGCCACAACAAAAAACTTTCCATAAGGAGCGTATTGGTAAGCGTTTATATAATTGTGTTACATGGAGCCAGTATGTAATGTATCCACAAATGACAGGTACTTTACAGGTTCCACCATTGACTTTTCATGGTATCATACAAGAATCTAATGGCTTTAATCCATTTGAAGCCTTTGGTATTGATGGTGGTAGTACAAATTTTAAGAAAGACATTGTAGCACCAGGATTAGCTATTAAGGTTTTACCTTTACCTAATCGTCCTACAGATTTTTCTGGTGGTGTTGGTCATTTTAATCTTTCTGCACAATTAAATAAAAAAGAAGTAAAGGCTGGTAATCCTATTACGATTCGTGTTGTTGTTAGTGGAGCAGGAAATCTGAAGTTGATAAAGAAACCTATCATTCAGATTCCTAAGGGCTTTGAGTCATTTGATATTAAAACAACTGATAAGACCCAGTTGACAACAAAGGGTGCAGAGGGTAACATGGTTTACGATCAGGTTGTTATTCCTCATCAGGAAGGACTTGTAGCCATACCTCCAGTAAAGTTCTGCTACTATGACTTAGCGCAGAAGAAATACGTAACGCTGCAGACAGAGCCGATGGAGTTAAAAGTATCAAGAGGTGACGGCTCTTCAAAAGATATTCTTTCAGTTGATTTACCAAATGAAGACATTTTACCATTGAAGATAGGTGACAGTTCACTTGATAAAGTTGGCAACTTCTTCTTTGGTTCTGTGACATACTATATCATTCTTATTTTACTCTTAGGAGCGGGTGCTGTTCTTTCATTCTATTATCGTGATCGATTTGCGCATCGTGTGGATATGGTACTTAAACGTGGAAAGAATGCTAATCGTATTGCATCCAGTCGTTTGCATGCAGCAGAACTCTTAATGTTGAAGAATAAGAATCTTGATTTTTATGATGAGGTTTTGAAGACATTATGGGGTTATGCGAGTGATAAGCTCAACCTTCCTGTTGAGTTATTATCACGTGATAATATTAGTGAGCAGTTTAGTAAAATCAATGTACCATTCGATGTGATTGATAACTACATTGCTGCTATTGATGAATGTGAATATGAGCGTTATGCTCCTGGAGATGAGAAAGGTAATATGAAACGAACACTTGATGCAGCAATGAAGGCAATAGCTGATATGGAAGAAGCGGTTAAGAAATTAAAGCCATCAAGCAAGAAGACTTTCAGCTTCTTCTTCCTTATCATATGTTTGTCTATTTTCTCTTTACAGTTATCAGCACAAACAAAGGCTGATGTCGACAAGCTATATCAAAAAGGAAATTATACGCAAGCTGTTAAAGGTTATGAGAAACTATTGAAGCAGGGCGAATCTGCTGCCTTATATTATAATCTTGGCAATAGCTACTATCGCCTTGATAACATCCCACATGCCGTGTTATCATATGAGCGTGCACAGCGTCTTGCTCCAAGCGATGAGGATATTCGTTTCAACCTTCAGTTGGCACAATCAAAGACAATTGACAATTTGACACCAGAGCCAGAGATGTTTTTTGTAACATGGTATAAGGCACTGGTTAATTATCTTAGCGTAGACATGTGGGCTATTCTTAGTCTTATTTGTCTATTTGTTTCGCTTTTAGCGCTTGTTGTGTACTTGTTTGTTGACGTTGAGTTCCTTAGGAAGTTGTCAAAGGTGGTATTGCCTGTCTTTTTCCTATTTTTCATTATCAACACATTCTTTGCTATACAACAGGTTTATTTGTTAGACTCAGAATCACATGGTATTATCATGACACCATCAGCCGTTGTAAGAAAGACGCCTGATCAGAAATCTGCTGAAGCCTTTATTCTTCATGAAGGATCTAAAGTTAGAATTACTGATAACAGTATGAGTCAGTGGACGGAAATTAAGTTGAGTGATGGTCGTAAAGGTTGGATTAAGGCTGACAATGTTGAAGCCATATAAATTATAATCTGTCAGATAGATTCTTATAATAACCAAACGATGAATTTAGACGTCTTAAGAGAACTTGATAAATCAATTTTACTCGCTTTCAATGGAGGCGATAACCTTTTTATTGATTATTTTGTTCTTACGGTGACCAATGCTCTTACATGGATTCCTCTTTATGCGTCTTTGCTTTATCTGGTTATAAAGAATAATGAGAATTGGCAGAAGATAATGCTTGTTATTGGAACGGTGGCGTTGGGGCTTCTTATCGTAAATGGTATAAATCTTGGTATTGTCAAGCCACTTGTAGCCCGACCACGTCCTCTCAACAACCCTGATTTACAAGGGATAGTTAGGGCAGTAAATCACTATACGGCAAGCGGTTATAGTTTCTTCTCTTCTCATACCGCCAATGCCTTTGTGATTGCTGTATTCTTCAGTTTATTGGTACGTGACCGCATCTTTTCTATCTTGATGATAACGTGGAGCGTTATGGTATCACTATCACGTCCTTATCTTGGCGTTCATTACCCTTCTGACGTATTTGTTGGAATGATATTTGGCTCAAGCGTCGCTGTTTTCATTTATTTTTTATACCTTCGCATTTATATTCGGTTTAGCGACAAATTACACTATATTTCAACAAAATATACGCGAACAGGCTATAGTTTCGCAGATATTGACGTTGTTATTTGTGTACTTATCTTGTCATTTATTTATGCGGCTTTTCGTGCCGTCTTATCCATATAAAATAAAGTTATGTCTGAAGATACAAAACATATTAGCATTTCTGATTACAACTATCCACTCCCTGATGAGCGCATCGCCAAGTTTCCGTTGACAGAGCGCGACCATAGCAAGCTTTTGCTTTATAAGCATGGTGAGGTATCGGAGGACATTTTTTATAATCTTCCTGAATATTTGCCTAAGGGAGCGTTGATGGTTTTCAATAATACGAAAGTTATTCAAGCACGTATGCACTTTCGTAAGGAAACTGGAGCACTTATTGAAGTCTTCCTCATGGAACCAGCACAACCAACAGATTATGAGTTGATGTTTCAAACAAATCATGAGTGTGCGTGGCTTTGTATGGTTGGCAACCTTAAGAAGTGGAAGGAAGGTGCATTAAAACGTGCATTTGAAATCAAGGGGCAAAAGTTGACGCTCACAGCGACAATGGACCGTAGTAAGGTGCAGGAGCAAGCTGGTGGAACGAATCATTGGATTCAATTTGAGTGGGATAATACAAACATATCCTTTGCTGAGATTCTTGAAGCAGTAGGTGAATTACCTATTCCCCCATATCTTAACCGTGCTACAGAGGAAAGTGATAAGGAAACTTATCAAACCGTATATTCAAAGATTAAAGGTTCAGTGGCAGCACCTACAGCTGGGCTTCACTTTACCGATAAAGTACTGAAAGCCTTGGATGAACATGGTGTTGATCGTGAGGAACTTACGCTTCATGTAGGTGCAGGGACCTTCAAGCCTGTGAAGAGTCAGGAGATAGAGGGGCATAGTATGCACACGGAGTTCGTTGTCGTTCGTCGTCAGACCTTAGAGAAACTGCTGAAGCATAATTGCCATGCTGTTGCTGTCGGAACAACAAGCGTGAGAACACTGGAAAGCCTTTATTACATGGGTGTTAAGTTAGTGTTGTCTCCAGAAATAGCAGAGAAAGACCTTCATGTCAATCAATGGGAGCCATATGACTTACCACATAATGAAGAAGGATTGGTCATAGTGGATGGTAAGGCGATAACTGCAGAGGATTCAATCCGTCGTTTGCTTGCCTATTTGGATAAAGACGGATTAAATGTGTTACATTCAAGTACACAGATTATTATTGCTCCAGGCTATACTTATAAGATTGTCAAGGCACTCGTAACCAATTTCCATCAACCACAATCAACGTTGTTACTCTTAGTGAGTGCTTTCTTAAAGGGCGATTGGCGTAAGGTTTATGATTATGCCCTCAGCCATGACTTCCGTTTCCTTAGCTATGGTGATTCTTCATTATTGATACCATAGTATCATTCCCTTTACGTGAGGTTATTTATAGGAAACAAGTAGGTTTAGCATTTAAAAGAGGGAGGAAATGCAGCTGATTGATATCCTATTGGTTGCATTCTTTATAAATATTAAGAAGAAAAAAGAATGAAAATAGGTGATAAAGTTAGATTTTTGAGTTCTACTGGTGGTGGAGTCATTGCTGGTTTCAAAGGTAAAATTGTTTTAGTTGAAGATGAAGACGGTTTTCAGATACCAACAGTAGCGAGCGAAGTTGTTGTTGTCGAAGATGCTGCCACTGACCGTGCAAAACTGCGTATTGACCAGCAGCAACGTAAGATAGAGAAAGGCGAGGACAATCGTAGCATAAAGCAACGATTGACAGCTTCAGGAGCAGAAGAAGAGGAAGTGGGGGAGGATTGGCGTGATGTCGATGCAGATATTGAACCCGATGATGACCCTTCTATAAATTTTGAAGCACCAGTAAGAGAACGTGTGGGGGGTGATGAGTTATCTATTTATCTTGCTTTCACACCTACCGATATAAAGAATCTGACGACGACACACTTTAAGTCTTATCTTGTCAACGATTCTAATTATTATGTTCACTTCTCCTATGCCTTGAAGCAAGAAGAGAAGTGGGTACTGAAGGCTGTGGGTGAGTTGGAACCAAATATGAAGCTGTTGATTGAGGACTTTACGCTTGCTGACCTCAACGATATGTTGCAGGGATGTGTCCAGCTTCACAGCTATAAGAAGGATAAGCCCTTTGTGCTCAAGCCAACTTGTGACATTCAGGTGAAGATTGATGCCGTGAAGTTCTATAAGCTCAATACTTTCCACGAAAGCGACTTCTTCGAGCAGTTAGCGTTGATATATACGTTGATTGAGAAGGATAAAATGGTTCAACACCTGATGTTTGAACCTTTAACAAGAAAGGCAGAGGACGAAACTACAGAGAAGTTGAAGGTGGGTTATTCATCACCAAGCCGTCTGTCAGAAGAAGAGATTGACAAGAAGACGGACGAACTTGCCAAGCGTTATAAATTTGAGCGTAAAAAGCCTGCTAAACAGATTCTTAGTGATGACAAGATTATCATAGACCTTCACGCCGATGAATTGCTCGAGACAACAGCGGGTATGACAGCAGCCGATATTCTTGAATATCAATTAGATACCTTCCGTCGTACGCTTGAGCAATACAAGGCTCATCGTGGCAAGAAACTTATTTTCATTCATGGAAAGGGCGAAGGCGTATTGCGTCATGCTATCATTCATGAACTTAATTATAAATACAAGCATTATTCTTACCAAGACGCTTCTTTCCGTGAATACGGCTATGGGGCTACTCAGGTAACAATTAAATAATATTTCATTTAATATGAAACACGGACTTATAAAGGTTGCTGCAGCCATTCCTGCAGTGAAGGTTGCAGACACAAGGTTCAACCTTATAGAAACAGAGAAGCAGATTGCTATTGCAGAAGGTCAGGGCGTAGAGATTATTGTTTTCCCAGAGCTTTCGATTACGGGTTACACCTGTCAGGACCTTTTCCAGCAGCAGCTTCTTCTTGACGATACTGAGCAAGCTGTCATTGAATTACTCGAATTTACTCGCCAGTTAGATATTACTGTCATTGTCGGTGCACCTGTAGCTGTGGGAGCGTTGCTCCTTAATTGTGCGTTGGTCATCCAACAAGGAAAACTCTTAGGTATCGTGGCAAAGACCTTCCTACCTAATTACAGCGAGTTTTATGAGAAGCGATGGTTTGCATCTTCACAAGACTTGCGTCCACAGCACATTCTCTTTGCAGGAAACAATATTCTCGTAACACCAGAACTACAGATTTTCCGAACGTCAGAGGGTGCTACCTTTGCTATAGAAATCTGTGAGGACGTATGGGCTCCAACACCACCGAGCAATCACCTTACCTTGGCAGGTGCCGAGATTATCTTCAACCTTTCTACCAGCGACGAACTCATCGGAAAGCACAGTTACTTAAAGTCACTGCTTGCCCACCAAAGCGCACGCACTATTAGCGGATACGTTTATAGTAGTAGTGGCTTTGGTGAGAGTACGCAGGATGTTGTCTTTGGTGGAAATGCTTTGATTTTTGAGAATGGCTCACTTGTTAAGCAGTCAGAGCGTTTTCAGATTGACCCACAGTTAGTTATATCTGAAATTGATATTGAAAATTTACGTAGCGAACGTCGTACCAATAGTACTTTTGTTAACGCACAACGTCCTGTTGCTTCAGGATTAGCGGGTATTACTGGTCAGATTGACGAACTCGCCCTACACGTGGATTGCTTGCCACCACTCAACCCTATGCGTGAGTTTACGTTGACACGTGAGTTTGACCAGCATCCTTTTATTCCTAAGACAGAGAATATGCAGGAGGCTTGCGATGAAATCTATAATATTCAGGTGAGTGGATTGGCAAAGAGATTAGTACATACTGATTGTAAATCTGCCATTATTGGTATCAGTGGTGGACTTGATTCCACCCTTGCCCTCCTTGTCGTTGTCAAGACCTTTGACAAACTCGGACTTGACCGTAAGGGCATCGTCGGCGTTACCATGCCAGGGTTCGGAACAACAGGACGAACCTATAAGAATGCTATGGCACTCATGGAACGTCTTGGTATCACGATTCGCGAGATTGATATTAAAGCCTCTGTTTTGCAGCATTTTAAGGATATTGGTCATGATCCGGAGGTGCATGATTCTACGTATGAGAATGCACAAGCACGTGAGCGTACGCAGATTTTGATGGATTTGAGTAATCAGATGAACGGACTTGTCATTGGTACGGGCGACCTTAGCGAACTTGCCTTGGGATGGTGTACCTATAATGGCGACCACATGAGTATGTATGCCGTGAATGCTGGTGTTCCAAAGACGCTGACACAATATCTTGTGCGTTATGCTGCCGATACTACTAAGGATGAGAATGTACGTCAGATATTGACCGACATCGTGGAAACACCAATCTCTCCAGAGTTGAAGCCTGCCGATGAAAAGGGAGAAATTGCTCAGAAGACAGAAGACCTCGTTGGCCCTTACGAACTTCACGACTTCTTCCTTTATTACGTTCTTCGTTGTGGTTTCCGCCCTTCAAAAATCTATTGGATGGCTCAAAATGCTTTCCGTGGGGTTTACCCCGACAGCGTCATTCTTCATTGGATGCGCATCTTCTTCCGCAGGTTCTTCTCACAGCAATTCAAGCGTTCGTGCTTGCCTGATGGACCGAAGGTGGGTAGCGTGAGTCTTTCACCACGTGGCGACTGGCGTATGCCATCAGATGCGATGTCAACCAACTGGCTCAATGAGTTGGAAGGACTGTCATGAAGCGAATAATCATTCAACTTATTTTCCTACTGATTCCTCTGTGCACATCTGCGCAGGGGAATCTGCCTTTACTTCCATTGCCTGTGCTCGAATTACTTCAATATCAGGTGCAGAAAGGGAAGCGGGCTGTTGCACCTTATCTTTTCAGTAAGTACGGACTTAGGCAGATACCTACAGAATTGGTGGTTGATGACTCTCGCCAGTTATGGGGTTGGCATGTCGGTCCTAACACGGATTTTGACCAATCTAAACATCCATTTTACAGACTCTTTACAAAGAAGGATAATTCAAGCCTTGCAGTCATTGACGATAGGGGAGGAGCGTTGCAAATCGTCTTTTGGGACAAGGGGTATTATCATACGTTGGTGTCTGGTCTTCAGTCGCATGGCTATCAGCTGCAGCAAGTTAAGCCAGCGAGCAATGTTCTTCGTTTTCAGCGTGAGGGCAGTTCTGTGATTGCTGACATAACGGTGTGGGCAGATTTGTATGTCTTAGAGCTTCACAGCTGATTTATGTTTAAAAACTTCACAGCTGACGACGTGTCTTTTTAGCTTCACAGCTGACGACGGTTTGTGTTGTTTTTCATTTCTTCCGCGGTCTTTCATATTGACCATACAAAGGTAACTATTAATTTTGAAGATTGCAAGAAAAAGGCGTGTTAAAAAGTGTTTTATTGCTTGTAAACTATTGCACACAAGTGTGTTATGTTCGTTGTGAGCAATTGTTCACCAAAACTGGGCACGCTATTGCTATCATTTATTTTCTTTATGCGTAGAAGCCTTTTCTAAGCTTACTAAAAGCCATGTCTGCAATATGTTTAGATATGCTTTATCAGGTGAAAAGATAGGCTTAAAATATTTTCACCCCAAATCGTAAACATATTTTGTTTTATTATCGAGCAGATTGGTTCATGATAGTAGAGTATCTTGGAGATTCTCTCCCTCGATTACAAAATTACAATTACAAATTACATTAAGGCCCATCAGGGTTTCTTCACTTGCAAAGAGGTTAAAAATTGATAGTTTTAAAATTCTAAATATGATAATTATTAATATTAAATTCTTTATTATAATATATAATATTATAATATTATATATTATAATAAAACTATATCCTCTTAGCTGCCGACAACACCTCCTACCAACCTTAATGTAATTTGTAATTGTAATTTTGTAATTTTGAGGGCAGTATGTTTTTGTGTTATCCTGTTTATTGGTGATAGATTTTCATGTACAGTGTAAGGAAATCTTCATTTATCAAGAATACATAATCATCAAGATATCAGTAGGTTAATTCCTAAATAATCATTTTATACACGTTGGAAATTTTGTTTTTCAGAAATAATTTTGTATCTTTACAGATACGAAAGGGGGCGCGGGCAATCACACAAATCACAAATCACAAAATCATAATAAGGAATTTCAATACAACGAAAAGGAGAATCCATATAATATAATACCTTATTAATAAATAATAATATATAATGTCTTTCTTTGGTATCAGTAAAAACGGAAAATCCTTAATATGATTTGTGATTGTTGTGATTGTGATTGCAACCTATTGGGAGGACTGAATTTTTGAGCGGAATGTTAAACAGAAGTAAGGTGTTAATTGATAGGCGTTTATGGCGTAAGTTGCATTAGTATGTGTTTTTTTTATGCTCATTTTATTGTTTTTCAGAAAGATATTATTTATCTTTGTAATCAAATTAAACAATCTATATCACCGACAATCAACGCCAGACTATCTTATGAGAAACGGACTACTTTTGTTGTTAATGTTGTTATTTTGCTGCAGTAATGTACAAGCAAATGATGACGCAATCCCTGTTCAAGGCCAAGTGCTTGATAACATGACGGGAGCAGGAATACCAAGTGCCAAGGTTTACCTGATGACCTCAGACAGTGTTGTCATAGATAGCTTGATAGCCGCTCCTGCAGAGGCTGGAGAATATGCGGGCTTCTATCAGTTTAAAAGCTTGACGAAGGTTGGGAATTATATTGTGCGGGCAAGTGCTGAGGGTTATGAGGACGGCTATATGCGCTTTACATTGAGGAGTAGGCGAGAGTTTACTGTATTTGTAAAGTCGATACGATTGGCAAAAGTGCATGAAATGGCAGAAGTGACCGTAAAGGCTACAAAGGTCAAAATGGTTGTTGCGGGCGATACGATTGTCTACAATGCAGACGCCTTTAATCTTGCAGAGGGCAGCATGCTGGACGCACTAATCAGCAAGTTGCCAGGCGCACGACTGACCAAAGATGGGCAAATATTCGTCAATGGCAAGTATATCCAAAGTCTTTTAGTCAACGGACGAGAGTTTTTCAGTGGAAACCCAAAGTTGGCATTGGAGAATCTACCTGCCTATACGGTTAATAAAATCAAGGTTTTTAACAAGTCGGGAGCAGCTTCAAAGTTGGCAGGACGTGATATGGGCGACAAGAACTATGTTATGGACGTAAGGCTGAAAAAGGAGTATGCTATCGGCTATATGGGTAACATTGAGGCAGGTGCGGGCTCGAAAAACAGATACAAGCTACGTGGCTTAGGCATAAGATTTTCCGACAAGGAACGCGTCGGAATATTTGCCAATAGCAACAACCTTAACGACAATCAGCGAGCGGCACTCAATGGCGAGTGGAGTCCACAAGATGTAGGGAGTGGATTGCAGACGACTAAAACGGTTGGTGCTCAATATATGCGCTTTTTAGGAAATGAATTTTCTTGGTTCGATATTAGTAGCCTTTGGAATCATACAAATACTGACAACGAGTCTCACTCATCTAAACAAACATTCTTGTATGGTGGAGATTCATATCAGCATAGCAGGTATAAGTCGTTAGGAAGTTCTGAAAATTGGTCAGCGGGCAGCAATTTATGTATCCAAAAAGACGAATATTATACGATTAATAACCTTTCTTTTTCATATACCCATAGTCATGGCTTAAATAATAGTAGTATTGAGACTTCTGATAATCAATCACTACTTAACCGTATGCTATCGGCAAATAGCCTTGAATCGAGGAATGTTGATTTTAATCTTCAAAATAGAAATGGTATCAGCATTATTGCTGATATGATTAGGTGGAATTTTGGAATCAATTATAACCGTAACACGCAAAAGACCTTTTCTCTACAGGATTTGACCTATCAACAGCATAGTCTTCCACGTGATTATCGTAATCAATATATAAACCGCCTTAATCAAAACCTTAAGTTGTCAGCTGGTATCAGTTATAATTGGGCTTTTAGAAATATCAGCTTACAACCTGAGTATAATTACGCATATTCTTATATAAAAACGGATAATCCACTCTATCGTCTTGATAAGATTTCTGGACGTGATAGCAGCTTGTTCGATAGATTGCCCTCTGCCACAAGCATCTTGGCTACAGTCCTTGATAATGGGAATACTTATCACTTTACTGAGTATCAGAATAGTCATCAATTTAACTTCTGCTATAGAGACTTGCATAGTAAACTCTTGAATTGTGAGATAAGTGTCAAGCTGCCTGTTCGTATAGCTCATGCCAACCTTTATTATCAACGCATGGGACGACACGATGTGTCTCGACATGGAGTATTCTTTGAACCTACTATATGGTTGAGAAGTGATACATGGGAGGTGAAAGTAAAGATGAATTCTGAATTTCCCGACCTTACAACGATGGTAGATTATCGTGATGATAGCAATCCGATGAATATCATATTAGGCAATTCGCAGCTGCGCAATATTCATTATTATGACATAGAAGGCAGCAAGACATTTAAAGGAAAGGAGAATAACCAGTTAAGTATCAACATGGGTTATCATCAGACGGATAATGCCGTGGCTTATAGCCTTGTCTTTGATAAACAAACAGGTGTTTCAACGATTCAACCTGTCAGCGTGAATGGCAACAGACGATATGATTTAGAAATAGGATATATACGTGCGTTGGATAAAGCACGAAAATTGACGCTTGATAATCAAGCATCCTTCAACTATAATCATAGCGTTGATATGGCGATGGTGCAAGGTGCTACGCAAAGTTCGTGGAGCATCGTTAATAACTGGAAGATAGGTAATGTCTTGAAACTTAATTATCGTCCAAATGATAACTATGAGTTCACGCTTCATAGCGGAGGTACATACTATCTGATTAAAAGCAAACGTGAGGGATTCAGTAATATTCATGCTGGAGATTATAATATAGGTATGAATGTGCAGATAACGTTGCCATGGAAACTACAGTTAACTACCGACCTAACCATGTTTGCCCGCCGTGGTTATCAGCTCTCAGAGATAAATACTACTGATTGGATATGGAATGCACAACTAAGTCGCAGCTTTATTGACAAGCGACTTTTAGTAACGTTGCAAGGCTTTGATATGCTTCGCCAGCTTTCTAATACTCAATACATAATGAATGCACAGGGTAGGACCGAAACATGGAATAATAGTATTCCCCGATATGTGATGTTATCCTTGTCATGGAGATTTAACGTAAATCCTAAAAAGAAATAAAGCCATTGAAATAATATGTTCTGATAACATTTTTTCGTTATAAGCCCTTTGTGGTATCAAAAAATGTTCGTATCTTTACACCTTGAAAAAGTACGAAAACGGCTCAGAAGGGAAATAAAGGCTATTGTGGGCAATTTTAGCCTTATGGGAATGAGCTCGTTAAAGTGATAGAAATTTATAACAGAAAAAATATATAATGGACGAAAATCAAACAATTGATCAGGACAGAATTATGAAGATCAACATCGAGGAGGAGATGAAAAGCTCCTACATCGACTACTCAATGTCGGTGATTGTGGCACGTGCCCTCCCTGATGTTCGTGACGGTTTCAAGCCTGTTCACCGCCGTATCCTCTTCGGTATGCGTGGTATCGGTAACTTTAGCAACCAGCCTTACAAGAAGTGTGCCCGCGTTGTCGGTGAGGTACTCGGTAAGTATCACCCACATGGTGACTCTTCTGTTTACGGTGCGCTTGTGCGTATGGGACAGGACTGGAATATGCGCTACAAGTTGGTTGATGGACAGGGTAACTTCGGTTCTGTCGATGGTGACTCTGCTGCTGCGATGCGTTATACGGAGTGCCGCCTATCAAAGATGGGTGAGCACGTTATGGACGATATCGAGAAGGACACGGTTGACATGGTCAACAACTTCGACGATACGTTGCGCGAGCCAGCTGTGATGCCTACAAAGATTCCTAACCTGCTTGTAAATGGTGGTAATGGTATCGCTGTGGGTATGGCAACGAATATCCCAACGCATAACCTTGGTGAGGTTATTGATGGATGTTGTGCATACATTGACAATCCAGAGATTTCTACTGATGGTTTGATGGAATTTATCCCAGCCCCAGACTTCCCAACAGGTGCTTATATTTATGGTCTTCAAGGCGTTAAGGATGCTTATGAAACAGGTCGTGGTCGTGTCGTTATGCGTGCCAAGGCTGAGATTGAAAGCGATGAAAGCCACGATAAGATTGTTGTGACTGAAATTCCTTACGGAGTTAATAAGCAGCAACTTATTGAATATATTGCTGACCTCGTTAAGGAAGGCAAGCTTGAGGGTATCTCTAATGTTAACGACGAGACGGGTCGTCAGGGTATGCGTATCGTTGTTGACGTGAAGCGTGATGCGAATGCAAACGTCATTCTGAATAAGCTCTTCAAGATGACTGCATTGCAGAGTTCTTTCTCTGTAAACTGTATCGCGTTGGTTGCTGGTCGTCCACGTCTGTTGAGTCTTCGTGAGTGCATTAAGTACTTTGTTGAGCATCGTCACGATGTGACAATTCGCCGTGCCCAATTCGACTTGAAGAAGGCGCAAGAACGTGCACATATCTTAGAGGCATTGATTAAGGCTTGCGACAATATTGATGAGGTTGTACGTATTATTCGTGCCAGCAAGACACCTTCTGACGCTCAGAGAAACCTTGAGAAGCGTTTTGACTTTGATGAGCTTCAGTCAAGAGCTATCGTTGATATGCGCTTGTCACAGCTGACTGGTCTTCGTCTTGACCAGTTGCATCAGGAGTTTGAGGAACTCATGCAAACCATTAAGGATTTGGAGGAGATTCTTAATAATCCTGAGCGTTGCAAGGAGGTAATGAAGGAAGAGTTGCAGGAGGTTAAGGAGAAGTATGGCGATGACCGTCGTACAGAGATTATCCCTGATGAGCATGAGTTTAATGCTGAGGACTTCTATCCTAATGACCCTGTAGTCATTACTATCAGCCACCTTGGTTATATCAAGCGCACACCACTAACTGACTTTAAGGAGCAGGCTCGTGGTGGTGTTGGTTCTAAGGGTGCTCGTACACGTGAGAAGGACTTCACCGAATATATCTATCCAGCAACAATGCATCAGACAATGTTGTTCTTCACTCGTAAGGGCCGTTGCTACTGGATGAAGTGTTATGACATCCCAGAGGGCGACAAGAACTCAAAGGGCCGTGCTATTCAGAATATGCTCTCACTTGAGCCGGGCGACTCTGTTAACGCATTCTTGCGTATTCAGGGCTTGGATGATGACGACTTCCTCGATTCTCACTATGTAGTATTTGCTACAAAGCAGGGTATCGTTAAGAAGACTTCTCTCCGTGCTTACTCACGTCCTCGTACGAATGGTGTGATTGCTATCAATATCAATGAAGGTGATGAGGTAGTAGATGTTCGCTTGACAAATGGTCATAACGAGTTGATTATCGCAAATCGCAATGGACGTGCTTGCCGCTTCGACGAGGCAAATATCCGTATAATGGGCCGTGTTTCTACTGGTGTACGTGGTATGCGTCTTGATGATGACGGACAGGACGAGGTTGTTGGCATGATTGTTGTAAATGACCCAGTAAATGAGACCGTTATGGTTGTATCTGAAGAGGGTTATGGAAAACGCTCACAGGTAGAAGACTATCGATTGACCAATCGTGGCGGTAAGGGTGTTAAGACACTGAATATTACGGAGAAGACCGGTAAACTTGTTGCTATCAAGAACGTTACCGATGATAACGACTTGATGATTATCAACAAGAGCGGTATTGTCATTCGTATGTCAGTCGCTGAGTGTCGTGTTATGGGTCGTGCAACACAGGGTGTACGCCTTATTAACCTCGCTAAGAAGAACGATGTCATCGCATCAGTATGCAAGGTGATGAGTTCAGAGATGGAGTCAGAGGTTGAGGAAGAAAACAACGAAGACCTTCCAAACAACACTGAGAATATCGAGGGAGAGGCATCATCAGCAGATAACACTGAGGTGACACCAGTTGATTTCGAGTGAACGAGTTGACGAGTAGACGAGTAAACAAGTTGACAAGTTGACAAGTTACTTGTACCAAAGTTCTTAGAATCAGCGGTAATCATAATTATGAATTCTAAATTATGAATTAACATCGGTAATCATAATTATGAATTATGAATTCTGCATTATGAATTACTACGGTAATCATAATTATGAATTATGAATTCTGCATTATGAATTAACATAGAATTCTGAATTATGAATTAACATATGGATTATAAACCTTTTAATAAAGATCACTAATATGAAGAAGTTAATGTTCGCAGCATTGATGTTACTCAGTACATCTGCTGCATTCGCTGGCGACAGCGAGCCACTAAAGGCAATCCTTAAGGCACAGAGCTACGCAGAGGCTGCTGAGCTCGTTAAGGCTAACCTCGGACAGCTTACAGACAATGCTGAGAAGGCAAAGGCTTATGACAAGCTCTATCAACTTGCTATGAAGAAGGTAAGTGCAGAGCAGGGTGTTCAGCTTGAGAACCAGACTAACCAGCAGATGGGTAAGGAAGGTAACAAGGCTGTTGATGAGAAAGGTCTCTACGAGGCTGTAGGTCAGGCTTTCGATGCTGCTGAGGAGATTGTTAAGTATGACAATATGCCTAACGCAAAGGGTAAGGTTAAACCTAAGTATACAGGTATTGCTGATGAGCTCTATCCACTCCGTGGCCAGCTTATTAATGGTGGTATCTTCTATCAGGGTGCTAAGGATGATGCAAATGCTTATAAGTATCTTGCTCGCTACGTAGACACTGCTGATGAGCCAATGTTCTCAAAATTTGATAAGTCTAAGGATGAAAACTTGAATGAGATTGCTTACTTCGCAACTTATTATGCTTATCAGAATAAGGACTATAAAAAGGCTGAGAAATATGCAGAATACGCAGTAAAGAGCAAGGACCGTGGTAAGGATGCAAAGCAGTTGCAGTTGGCTATTATGGGTGCACAGCTTAATAGTCGCCAAGACTCTATAGCTTATGCAGATAAGCTCGCTGGTATCTATGCTCAAGATCCTGATAATGATGCCGTATTGACAACTTTGACATCTATTTATAGCTCACTTGGTATGCAGGACAAGGCAGAGGAAATCGTAAACGCTGCCCTTGCAAAGAACCCTAATAGCTATGGTGCATTGGTAATGCTCGGTCAGTTTGCAAGCCAGAAGAAGGAATACGAGAAGGCTGCTGATTATCTTTCTAAGGCATTGGCTTTGGCAAAGGATGACAATGCAAAGATTGCTATCAATGCATCTATCGGTCAGTGCTGGTTCTATAAGGCACAGGACCGTGTAGCATCTGTGAAGGGTGTATTGTCACCAGCTGCACGTGCTCAGTTTAACGATGTTTACAATAAGGCAATTTCATACCTCGAGACAGCTAAGAATCTCGATGTTATGAAAGAGCATAAGAGCTCATGGGCTTACCCACTTTATGGTTGCTACTACTTTGTAAAGGGTGCACAAGCTCCTGAGACATTGGAGGCTGCAGCTATTGCTGGCGTTCAGCAGTAAATAGTTTTTAATATTCCCCTCTTATATGAATTATTAAGTTAAATCATATAAGAGGGGATTTTGTGTTACTAAAATATAGCCGATGAAAAGAGTACTAATATTGATTATTTCTATTTTTACAAGTTGGAATATCGCAGAGGCACAAGAAGCATATCAGCAGGCTGAGTCTTTTAACCGCCTTGCAAAAGAAGCTTTCACCCGTGTGGAAAAACAATCGAATAGGGATTCTGTAGCCATTTTCAATGCTGTTGTTGATGGTGTGGAATATTCATTGAAAAGTGATGAATTTGACAGAATGCCTAATCGAAAGGGGAAAGTTAACCCGAGGTTTGAGGAGGAGAACAAGAATCGTCTTGCAGTTCTACATCCAATGTTGATAGATGCTGGTAAATATTTTAGCAAAGGAAGTCATACGAGAAATGAAGGACTCGATGCCTTGCAATTATATTTGAAAGCTCGTAAATCTCCATTGGTAAAGGATAATATTGACGAGTCTGGTGTTGCTGCTTATTACATTGCTTATTATTATTTAAAGGCACATAATTTGGAGAAAGCCGATGAATATGCTGACATTGCTATGCAATACGATGAGACTGCACAAGCAGCAGCAGAAATTAAAGCTCAGTGTATGCACAGTAAGATGGTGACAGAGGAAGACTCCTTGCGTTATCTTTCTGTGATACAACGACTTTATCGCATAGACCCAACAAATGAGAAGTATTTCTCATGGATAATGAAATTCTATCAAAATCCTACACGTAAGTTCAATATTGAAGACTTTATTGATAGAATTCTTGAAGAGAACACAAACTCAGCAGTGCCATGGATTTTGAAAGGTGAAATTGCCATGCATGCTGAACGTTGGGAAGAAGCAATAGATGCTTACAAGCAAGCTGATGAAATAGACCCAAGTAGTATTCCTGTTGCCTATAATATCGGTGTATGTCTGAATACTGTTGGTATGGCTGCACGTGAGGCTGTAGCTGAACGAAGAAAGAAAAAGGAAGAGGTGTCAGATAATGAGTATATGAAGTATTTTGCAGAAGCACGTACTTATCTTGAACGTGTACGAGCAAAAGATCCACGTAGGAATAGGGTAGACTGGGTAGCTCCTCTCTATTTAGATTATACAATATTGAATGATAAAATTAAGGCTGAGGAACTTGAACCTCTTGTAACAAATTTTAAAAAGTGAAGTCAATAAAATTATTTTTAATATACATCTGCCTGCTCTTTCCGCTTACTGGTGTTGCTCAGAAGAAGCAACTCCAGACTGTGCGTGATCAGATAAAGTCGGGAAAAGAACTCACAAAAGCAGAGAACACACTTCGTGGATTATTGGTTGATTCGGCTTCTAAGAAGAATAATAAAATATGGCTCCTTCTCTGTGATGCATTAACAAAACAATATGAGCAGGGAAACGAGAAATTATATTTGAAACAAAAGTATGACACGGCGGCTTTTTTTACTGTAACAAGAAAGCTGTATGATGTAATGTCACGCTTTGATTCTCTTGATGCTCAACCAGATGCTGAAGGAAGGGTACGTGCTAAATATAGAGCTAAGCATGCAGACTTCCTAAACTCTATTCGTCCTAATCTATTCAATGGAGGTTCATATTTTATCCATAAGAAAGATTATAATACGGCCTTTGATTATTATAGAGATTACTTGCTGTCAGCAAATTATCCTCTGTTTGAAGGTTATGACTATATGCAGAAAGATGCTCTTATTCCGCATGCTGCTTATTGGGCGATGTTCTGTGGCTATAAGCTTAGTGATGTTGATAAGATTATGCAGTTTAAAGAGCAGGCAGAGCGTGATACCTCTATGCTAAACTTTGTAAGGCAGTATGAAGCTGAAGCATATTTGATAAAAAAGGATACTGCCATGTATGTAAAGTCTCTACAAGCAGGTTTCGAACAATATCCTAATTTTGCCTACTTCTTCCCACGATTAGTTGAATATTATGCTAAGATTGGAGAACATCAGAAAGCATTAGAAATCACGGAGCGTGCTTTGAAAGCTGATTCCACAAGTCTTTTGTTTCGTTTTGCTAAAAGTACAGCATTGCTGAACCTTGGTAGATACAATGAATGTATTGAGATTTGTAAGCAGCTGATAAAAGATAAAGACACTTATGCTGATGCTTATTATAATATAGGACTTGCCTATTTTAATCAAGCGATAGAATTAAATAAAGATAGGCAGAAGTATCGTGCCAACAAGGAAAAGATTATAACATTATATCAGCGTTCTAAACCCTACATGGAGAAATACAGAGAGCTTGCTCCTACCGCTAAGAGTAAATGGTTAGCACCTTTGTATACTATTTACCTTAATTTGAATATGGGTAAGGAATTCGATGAAATTGATAAGTTGAGAAAAGAAAGATAAAGATGAATAATAATATTCTTAATAAACTTGGCATCACGCTTAATGCAATGCAGGAGGCTACGGCTGATGCAGTATTGCATACGGGTAAAGATGTTGTGGTAATGTCTCCAACAGGTTCTGGTAAGACTTATGCCTATCTTCTGCCATTAATTCAGCGGTTAGATGCTTCGTCAGATGCACTGCAGGCTGTAGTGTTGGTACCTGGACGTGAATTGGCATTGCAGTCAGCTAATGTTCTTAAGGATATGGGTAGTGGCTTACGCTCTATGCCTTTATATGGTGGACGTCCAACAATGGAAGAGCATCGTGTATTGAGAGATGTAAAACCTCAGATAGTCTTTGCAACTCCAGGACGTTTAAACGATCATCTTGATAAGGCTAATATTAATGCAGAAACGATAAAGTGGCTTGTCATTGATGAGTTTGACAAATGTCTTGAATTTGGTTTTCAAGACGAAATGATGAGTATTCTCTGTAAGTTACAAAATATTGAAAGACGAATCCTACTTTCAGCAACAGAGTCTGAAACTATTCCTAATTTTGTATCAATGGGTAGGACTGTTCTTTTGGATTATCGTACAGAAGATGAGAATATTCCTGATCGTATACGTCTCTACACAGTTACAAGTCCCGAAAAAGATAAACTTGAAGTATTGAAGAAACTTCTCCTTTCTTTAGGTGACAAAAGTAGTATTGTATTCTTGAATTATCGTGACTCTGTAGAACGCACAGCTTTATTCTTAAAGGAGAATGGTTTTACAATCAGTTGGTTCCATGGTGGCTTAGACCAGCATGAGCGTGAAGCATCTCTTTATCGTTTCTCAAATGGTTCTGCACCAATACTTGTTAGTACCGACTTAGCTTCACGTGGGTTGGATATACCAGATGTTGATAATATCATACATTATCATTTCCCAGAAACAGAAGATAGCTATGTTCATAGAGTAGGGCGTACAGCACGTTGGGATAAGGAAGGACGAACCTTCTTCATTCTCGGACCAGAAGAACATTTGCCAGAGTATGTTACCAATGAGCATGAAGAATATAAGATACCAGAGGCTTTACCTAAACCAGCTCAGCCACGTATGGCTACTATATATATAGGTAAAGGAAAGAAAGATAAAATCTCAAAAATTGATATTGTAGGCTTTCTTTGTAAGAAAGGTGGATTAAAGTCTTCTGAGATTGGGAAGATTGATGTGAAAGATCGTTTTACTTATGTAGCAGTTTCACGCACAAAGATTAAAGAAATAATTTCATTGACTAAAGGTGAAAAAATAAAGGGTATTCGTACCGTTGTGGAAGAGGTAAGGTGACACATTATACAATGTGTCACCTTTTTCTTTAACATCCCTCTCCACGTGTATAAAACACATACTATCTTGCAAATAAAAAAAATGATATTTTATTTGGAAGTATAAAAATAAAAGCGTATCTTCGCATCGTAGACCATAAAAACCTATTACAATATTTAATACTGATAATAACTACAAAACATAAGTCAAACTTAAACTAAACAATCGAGATGAAAAAGTACAATTTTGGTGCAGGTCCATGTATCCTTCCACGTGAAGTAATCGAAAAGACAGCAAATGCCATTTTAGATTTTAATGGAATTGGTCTCTCAATTGCAGAAATCAGCCATCGTTCAAAGGATTTCCAGCCAGTAATGGACGAAGCTATGGCTTTAGTAAAGGAAGTGTTAAATGTCCCAGAGGGCTATTCAGTGCTTTTCTTGGGTGGTGGTGCATCACTTGAGTTCTGCATGATTCCTTTCAACTTCTTGGTAAAGAAGGCTGGTTATTTGAATACTGGTGTTTGGGCAAAGAAGGCCATGAAGGAGGCTAAGTTGTTTGGAGATGTTGTTGAAGTTGCTTCATCTGCAGATGAAAACTATACATATCTTCCAAAGAACTTCGATGTTCCTACAGACTTGGATTATTTGCACATCACTACCAATAACACAATTTATGGTACTGAATATCACAAAGATTTAGATGTACCAGTTCGTTTGATTGGTGATATGTCTTCAGATATCTTTAGCCGTCCAGTTGATGTTTCTAAGTACGACTGCATCTATGGTGGTGCACAGAAGAATCTTTCTATGGCGGGTGTGACATTCATTATTATTAAGGATGAAGTTCTTGGTCGTGTACAACGTGAAATCCCAACAATGTTGGATTATCGTACACATATCAAGAAGGGTTCTATGTTCAATACTCCTCCTGTAGTGCCAATCTATACAGCTTTAGAGAACCTTCGTTGGATTAAAGCAAATGGTGGTGTAGTAGCAATGGAGAAACTTGCTAAGGAGCGTGCTGATATTGTTTACGGTGAAATCGATCGCAATAAGTTGTTCCGTGGTACAGTTAAGTGTGAGGAAGATCGCTCTTACATGAACATCTGCTTCGTTCTTAACGATGAGTATGCAGAATTGCAGGATGAGTTCTTTAAGTTCGCTACAGAAAGAGGAATGGTTGGTATCAAGGGACACCGCGATGTTGGTGGTTTCCGTGCAAGCTGCTACAACGCTATGACAGTTGAAGGCTGCAAGGCCCTTGTTGAAACAATGAAGGAGTTTGAAGCTAAACACTAAATATATAAAGATTAGACTTAGCAGTGGTGTACATGCCACCTGCTGAGTCTAAACGATAACTTTACTATATCTAACCAAAACATTAAGGCTATGAAAGTTTTAATTGCAACTGAAAAACCATTTGCACCATCTGCAGTGCAAGGTATTACAACAGAACTTAAGAATGCAGGACATGAGGTTGTTCTGCTTGAAAAATATACAGAGAAAGCTGAATTGCTTGAAGCAGTAAAAGATGTTGATGCAATGATTGTACGCTCTGATAAAGTTACACCAGAAGTACTTGATGCAGCTAAACAGTTGAAGATAGTTGTTCGTGCAGGTGCTGGTTATGACTCTATTGATACATCCTATGCAAAGGAGAAGAATGTTGTTGTAGAAAATACTCCTGGACAGAACTCTAATGCTGTTGCTGAACTTGTATTTGGTTTGTTGGTATATGCTGTACGTAGTTTCTATAATGGCAAGGCAGGCACCGAATTGCTGGGCAAGAAAATTGGTATTCTTGCTTTCGGTAATGTTGGTCGTAATGTAGCTCGTATCGCCAAGGGCTTTGGTATGGAAGTGTACGCATACGATGCATTCTGCCCTGCAGAGGCTATTGAGGCAGCGGGTGTTCATGCTTGTAAGACACAAGATGAATTATTCCAGACTTGTGACGTTTTGTCACTCCATATCCCTGCAACTCCACAAACCGTTAAGAGTATTGATTATCGTTTAGTTAACCTTCTCCCAAAGAAGGGTATCCTCATTAATACTGCCCGCAAGGAAGTTATCAATGAGGAGGAACTCCTGAAGTTGATGGCTGAGCGTGAAGACTTGAAGTTTGTGACTGATATTATGCCTGATGCTGATGCTGAATTCAAGAAATTTGAAGGACGTTATTTCTCTACTCCTAAGAAGATGGGTGCACAGACAGCTGAAGCTAATAATAATGCTGGTATTGCTGCAGCAAAGCAGATTAATGCTTTCTTTGCTACAGGTGATACTAAATTCCAAGTAAATAAATAACTTTCTAATACATAAGGGTTGATTGTCTTAATCTACTAAGTGAGGTTGTGACTTTCAATCCTTTTATTTTTATTTAAAAACTAACACTATGGCAGTAATAAAACCTTTTAAAGGTATCCGCCCTCCAAAAGACTTGGTTGAGTCTGTTGCAAGTCGTCCATACGATGTTTTGGATTCTGAAGAAGCTCGTGCAGAAGCTGGTGACAACGAGAAGAGTTTATATCATATCATCAAACCAGAAATCAACTTTGAAGTTGGCACAAGTGAATATGATCCAAGAGCTTATAATAGTGCTGTTGAACAATTCCAGAAGTTCCAAGATGAAGGTTGGTTAGTCCAAGACGATAAGGAACATTATTATATCTACGCACAAACAATGAATGGCAAGACTCAATATGGTCTTGTTGTTGGAGCATATGTTGATGATTATCTGACAGGTAATATCAAGAAGCATGAATTGACACGTAGAGATAAGGAAGAAGACCGTATGAAACATGTTCGCATTTGTAATGCTAATGTAGAGCCTGTATTCTTTGCTTATCCTGACAATCAAGTACTTGATAGCTTATTGGCACGTTATGCTGCAACAAAGCCAGAATATGACTTTGTCGCACCTGATGATGGTTTCAGACATCAGTTCTGGGTTATTACAGATGAAGCTGACATCAAGACTATAACAGAGGAGTTCAAGAAGATGCCAAGTCTTTATATTGCAGACGGACACCATCGTTCTGCTGCAGCTGCTTTAGTTGGTGCTGAGAAGGCTAAGAACAACGAAAATCATAAGGGTGACGAGGAGTATAACTACTTTATGGCAGTATGCTTCCAGGCAAGTCAATTGACCATTCTTGACTATAATCGTGTTATCAAGGATTTAAATGGCATGGAAGTTGCTGAGTTCTTAAAAGCTTTGGAGAAGAACTTTACTGTTGAGCTGAAAGGACAAGATGAATATCGCCCAACAAAGTTGCATGAATTCTCTATGTACCTTGACGGAAACTGGTATAGCTTGGTTGCTAAACCTGGTACATACGATGATAATGACCCTATTGGTGTTCTTGATGTTGACATCTCAAGTCGATTAATTTTGGACGAACTAATGGGTATTAAAGACCTCCGTTCAGACAAACGTATTGATTTCGTTGGTGGTCTGCGTGGTCTTGGAGAACTGAAGCGTCGTGTTGATAGTGGTGAAATGCGTTGGGCATTGGCACTCTATCCTGTATCAATGCAGCAGATTATGGATATTGCTGATAGTGGAAAGATTATGCCACCTAAGGCTACATGGTTTGAGCCAAAACTTCGTTCTGGTCTTGTCATCCATAAGCTGGATTGATACAAGATTAACATAAATTGAATGGATAGCGATAAATATAAGACAATAAAAGAGAAAGCGATTAGCGAGGGATATTACTCTGAAAAGCGGAGTAAGTTCCTCGCTTTTGCGCATCATGTTGATTCTGTCGAAGAGGCGTTAGAGATAGTAAAAGAATATCGAAAGAAGTATTATGATGCTCGCCATTGCTGCTATGCTTATAGAGTAGGTTTTGATGGTACTGAATTCCGAGCAAATGATGATGGTGAACCTTCTTCAACAGCAGGTAAGCCTATTCTTGGACAGATTGATAGTTATGGATTAACAAATACACTCATTTGTGTTATTCGGTATTATGGAGGTATAAACCTCGGTACTGGTGGTTTGATTGTTGCCTACCGTGAAGCTGCAGCAGATGCATTATCAAATAGCGAGATAGAAGAAAAATTTATTGAAGAGGAAGTGAAATATACATTTACTTATCCGATGATGAATGATGTTATGCGAATCATTAAGGAAATGAATCCTCGTATTGTTAATCAAGTATTTGACAATACTTGCGAAATTGTTCTTTCTATCAGAAAAGGGCAAGCAGAAGAACTACGAACTCGACTGAAGAAATTATCTTTTGAATAAGTTTTTGGAGATTATTAGGCTAATTGGGCATATTAGGCTAATTGGGCTAATTAGGCATATTAGGCTAATAAATATAATCGAATAAAAAGAATTTCATTAACTTACTATTGTAAATTATTTTGCACTCTTTAAAATCAACACATGTCCTTTTAGCTTCTAAAAGATGCCTAATTGACTTGTAATAGATGCCCTATTGAGGTCTTACTAACGCCCTTTTGAAGGCTAATTAAGCACCTTTTAAAATTCATCCTTATAACTACCTGAAAACTTGTTAGTTACAAGACCACCTTTTAAATATCTTTTTTGTCTTCACTTTAAGTTGTTCATTCAAAATTATGTAATGTTTTTTCATAATCACATCGGCAATTTTTTGAAGGGTTTAGAAGATTTGTTTTTATTGAGCAAAAAGAAAAATTAGTAGATTGAAAGTATGCCATAACTATGTTTTAGTGTATTAGTTATTATCAACTCTTCGAATAAAGCAATGCAACAATCATTTAGGTACTTTATAAATAAACCCTATTTTATCCCTCTACACTTTTTGCTTTTTTACCTTTTTAAACTTTTCTATTCCATTTTTTTTGTGTTACTTTGCAGGTAATTATATGAGTTTACTAACGTATTAATCCTACTCATTAAGGATATTTTCTCGAGAAAGTTGTTAATGACTAACATTTTAAATATGAAAAGGAGCTTGAAATGGCTGGTTGCAATTGTAGCAACACCAGTCATTCTGTTTCTTATCCTCGTAGCTTTACTATATTGTCCACCCGTTCAAAATTGGGCTGTAAAGCATGTGGCGGCCTATGTTTCAGACAAGACTGGAATGGAGGTAAGCATCGAACGGGTCAATCTTTCTTTTCCATTAGACCTTCAGTTAGATGGGCTAAAGATACTTCGCCCGAATGATTCTATCCCTAATAAGAAAGATACGGTGGCAGATGTACATCGCTTGGTGGCTAATGTAGACCTATTGCCATTGCTTAAAAGTAGGGTAGAAGTAAACGAATTAACATTTACAAAACTCAAAGCAAATACCGTCAACTTTATTGGTGACCTACGTATTCGTGGTGATTTGCAACGCTTGCATATTGTTAGCCATGCAGTTAACCTTGTTGGTGATTCTGTTCGTGTTAACAAAGCAGATATAGAAGGGGGATGGGTAGATATTGCTTTGGGAGATACTGTACCCGAAGATCCAAACAAACAGAAACCACTTTGGCGTATCAATATAGATAAACTTAATCTTACAAAAACGGCTTTTCGCCTCCATATGCCTGGAGACACAATGAGTGTTCATGCAAACTTCAAGAAAGCAGTAGCTAACGGAGCTGAACTTCTATTACATGACAACATATACAAGGTTGCAAACGTAGATTGGCAAGGCGGTGATTTTAGTTATGATCAAAACTATGTACGCCATGCAAAGACAGGTTTTGATGCAGCACATATAGCCATGCGAGATGTTAATCTGGGTATAGATTCCTTCCTATATGCTGCTCCAAAGATTCGAGTACGTGTTCGTACTGCTAATATGAAGGAAAAGAGTGGACTGATAGTAAAGGATTTTCGTGGACCATTTTCTATGGATTCTACAAGTATCAATCTACCTGATTTGTATTTCCGACTACCTAATACTGAGCTTTCTGGACGGTTTATGATGGATATGAATGCCTTTGCTAATAAGAATCCGGGGCAGATATCTACTCAGTTAGATGGTTTTCTACGTCTGGGAGATTTGCACCCGTTCTTAACCTCCGTACCAAAGAATATTTATCAGGCAATTCCTAATCAAAGTATCATCATAAAGGGTCAACTGGATGGAAATCTTCGTTCAGCAGCTTTTAAACAGCTTCGTTTAGCTATGCCAGGCTATTTTGACCTTACAGGAACTGGATGGATAGCTGATATGATGTCTGGAGCTGGTCATCTTCGCAGTGACTTAAAACTTAAAGGAACAGCAAGCAATCTTGGTTTTGTTTCTAAATTATTACCACGTGATGTGCGCAAGACAATAGCTTTCCCACATGGAGTAGGTATAAATGGTGATATTCATGTGCGTAAAACGCTGTACACTGGTAGCATACAGTTGACACAAGGTGGCGGACGTATTCGATTGAATGGTGCTTATAATACAGCAACAGAACTTTATCGACTTACAGCAGATGCAACTTCATTCCCTGTTCATCGTTTCTTACCCCATATGGGGTTATCAGCTTTCTCCGGAACAATAAAGACGCAAGGACGAGGCACAGACTTCTTAAATCCAAAATCATCAACCAATCTCAGCCTTCGTATACGTAGTTTCAAATATCGTAACTACGTATTGGATGGCTTGAATGGAGACATTTCAAAACATGGAGAGCAACTTTCGGCTCATGTAAAGAGTACGAACCGAATGATAGGTGGCGACTTCACTTATAAAGGCAGAGTTAATACAAAACTTGTGGATGGTCATCTACGTGGTTGGTTACGTCGTGTTGACTTGCATGCCATGGGCGTAATGAATCAAAGATATGTAGTTTCTACATGGGCTGATGTTGATATACGCTCTGATATGAAGAACTATCATCATGTCAGTGGTCCACTTCGTTCGTTCCGCCTTCTGCAAGAAAGACAAAAGAAAAGCAGACTTTTAGCAGCTGGAAACTTTGATGTGCGAGCTGATGTACGCCCTGGTAGCCTTGACACTCACATAAAAGGAAATCTATCAGAAGCTGATTTGCAGGCTTTTGGATTTATAGATAAGCATTATATAACATCTGCTAATACAGACATTACGCTTCGTTCAGATATGAAGAAGTACTATGCTGTAAGTGGAAATGTGGGTAATTTATTACTAAGCGAACAACGTAAGGGAGAGCGTTTACCATTAGCTGAAGGTAATTTCAAACTTGATGCAACCATGCGTGGTGACCAAATTGAAGGTTCAATAAATGGTGTTTTCCCACGTGTAGACCTTTACCAATTAGGAGTTGTAAACAAAGCGATGACAAGTAGTTTCTCTGCTAACACCTCGTTTGCAATGTCTGGCAAAGATAATTTGAATGTTCGTGGTTTGATTGGTAATCTTCGTGTTACCCAAAAAGACCGTACCTATACTCCAGGTGATGTGAATGTCGACCTTATGAGTCATCGTGATACAGTGCATGCAGTTCTGAATGGTGGAGACTTCCATCTCAGTACAGCTTTTAATAGTAGTGTCAACCAATTGACAGAAAGTGGAAAGCGAATCTATAAGACTGTACGTGAGCAATTGACTAATCGTCGTATAGATCAGTCTGCTATACTCCGTCAGTTACCAATAGGACACTTTACGCTCCGCAGTGGACGTGACAACTTATTCTCTAACTTGTTAGTACAAGATGGTTATGCCTTTAGTCAGGCAGATATTAACTTGACATCATCACCAACAAAGGGACTCGATGGAAGAATTAGTATTGATTCTTTGGTATATAATGACATTCTTCTCGACAGTATTAGGGCTGACCTTACCAGTATTGATGGACAGTTGAACTATACGCTATCTGTAATAAATAGCCCTAATAATACATATCCTTATCATGGATCTTTGCAGGGTGCACTCTACGAACATGGTTTGAAGACACATGCAACCATTCTTGATAATAAGGGTAAGACTGGTTTCGACTTAGCGATGAAGGCTGCTATGAAGGGTAGGGGAATAGAACTTTCTATTACTTCTCCTCAATCTATCTTAGGTTATAAGTCATTTGCTGTCAATGATTCCAACTATATCTACATTGGACGTGACCGCCGTCTATCTGCCAATCTTCGTCTGGAAGCAGCTGACGGAACAGGTATGCTCGTTTCAACAGTAGACACTGATTCAACATCTTTGCAGAATGTAACACTCTCAATGAACCATTTTGAGTTGGGTAATTTGCTTGAAGTCTTACCATTTGCACCGAAGTTGTCAGGTATGTTGGATGGTGACTATCACCTTGTTCAGACTGATAAAGAACTCACCATATCAAGTGATATGACTATTAAGAAGCTTGTTTATGAGAATAGTCCTATGGGAGATGTGGGTACACAGTTTGTTTATATGCCTAAGGGGGACGGTTCTCACTATGTTGATGGTATAATAACACAAAACGGAAAGGAAGTCGGTTCACTTTCGGGTACCTATAATAATGAGGGGGCTGGAGAACTTGATGCAACCTTAGAGATGAACCATTTCCCACTAAATTACGTCAATGGCTTCGTTCCAGACCAAATTGTAGGACTCGATGGAGTAGGAGAAGGAACCTTAACAGTAAAGGGGCCACTTAAGAACTTGGACTTCAATGGTGAGATTTATCTTGATTCGACTTATTTGGTGAGTGCACCTTACGGCATAAGGATGCGCTTTGCGGATGATCCTGTTCAAATACAGAATAGCCATATTCAGTTTGAGAACTTCGAACTCTTTGCAAGTAATGGTTCACCACTCGACATATCGGGCTACTTAGATTTCTCTAATCTTAATAAGATGCAGCTTGATGCACAACTGAGAGCTAAGGACTTCCAAATCATTAATGCAAAGAAAAATCCTCGTTCAGAAGTTTATGGAAAGGCTTTCGTTGACTTTACAGGACGAATAAACGGCCTTTTAAACAACTTACAGTTAGTTGGAAAGCTTGATGTCTTAGGTAGTACAGATGTCACATACGTAGTACGCGATGGTACATTATCTACTGATGACGATTTGAAAGACCTCGTTCACTTCACCAACTTCAATGATTCTACGGTTAATGTTGTCAAACGTCCAGACATTACTGGCTTTACAATGGGACTTAGTGTAGATATTGATGAGCAAGCACATGTATTATGTGCATTGAATGCTGACCAGTCTAATTATGTCGACTTCGTGGGTGGTGGTAATCTACTTCTGAACTATGATCCAACAAATGGTGTGCAGGTTCGAGGTAGATATACGTTGAGTGATGGTAAGATGAAATACTCTCTGCCTGTTATTCCACTCCGTACTTTCAACATTAAAGACGGAAGTTATCTTGAATTTACGGGTGATCCGATGAAGCCTACACTGAAAATTACAGCAACAGAAAACGTAAGAACAAGTGTATCCAGTGGTGCTGGGGAAGGTAGAATCGTTGATTTTGAATGTGGTGTAAGCCTTACCAAACAATTCCCTAAACCTGGAGTTGAGTTTATCATCACCGCCCCTGAGGATCAAGAGATGCAGAATATCCTTAATACAAAAAGTGTTGAGGAACGTTCGAAGCTTGCAGTAACAATGCTGGCATCAGGTTTGTACTTTGATGGTGAAAACTCAGCAAGTGCCAATACTGCTATGAGTGGTGCATTAGCAGGCTTCTTACAGACACAAGTCAACTCTATTACGGGTAAAGCCCTCAACTCTATGGGACTCGACTTGACCGCCAATATGGAAAGTGCTGCCGATGTAAATGGTAATTTACACACCGACTATACCTTCAAGTTCTCAAAACGTCTGTGGAATAATCGCCTACGTATCATTATGGGTGGACGAGTTTCAACAGGTTCACAGTTCTCTGAAGATAATGGTGCTTACTTCGATAACTTCTCGCTTGAATATCGTCTAAACCAAAAAGAAACCAAGTATTTTAAACTCTACTATGAGCGTGAGGCATACGATTGGTTAGAAGGTAACTTGAGTGAGTTTGGTGCTGGCTTCATGTGGCGTCGTAAATTACGTCATTTCAAGGATATCTTCCGCTCTAAAGAAGATAATCCAGTAGTAGCACCACAGACTGAGAAGCCTAAACGAGATACATTAATAAACTTTGTAAATGACAAAAAGAAATAAATATATAAGAACAACAGGTGGAAAAGGAGTCATAGAACTATTTGCTTTTATGGCATTCTTATTCATACTTGTTGCCTGTAGTACGACTTCAGCAATCCCTGATGGTGAACAGCTATATACAGGTATGGAGCCGACAAAATACAGTAATTACAAAGAAAATCAACACTTCAATGATGTGAAAGAAGAGTTGAATCTTGTGTTAGCAACTAAGCCTAATGCCGCTTGGTTGGGTAGCCCCAGTGTGCGTTCTCCTTTCCCTATCGGGTTATGGATATGGAATGCTTTCTCACAAGATACAACCGGACTCAGTCGTTGGTTAGTACGTGCATTTGGCTCTTCACCAGTATTAATGAGTTCAACAACACCAGACTTACGTGTAACGGTGGGAGAGAATCTCTTACGTAAGCGCGGTTATTTCAATGGAAAGATAAGTTATGAGAAACTTGCACAGAGTAATCCAAAGAAGATGCGCTTACAGTATGCTGTTGATATGGGACGTCTGTGGTTGCTCGATAGCGTACAATACACCAACTTTCCGCCTTCAGCAGATAGTTTGATACGAAAGAATCTGGATAAAGCTGTTATTCGCAAGGGAGATGCTTTTGATGTGGCAACACTTGAACAAGAACGCAAGCGAATAACTGATTTGTTCCGTAATAATGGTTATTATTATTATCAGAATAACGATGCGAGTTATCTTGCTGACACAACGAAGGCTTATGGCTTAGCTTCTATTCGTCTGCAGATGGCGGATTCAGTAAGTGATAAAGCATTGAGAAAATGGACAATAGGAACCATTAACATCAACCTACAGCGTCAGTTCATAGATTCTCTTACTCAGCACAAGCGTTTCCGTGATATCATTGTGAATTACAACGGTTCGCACATGCCACTCCGTCTACGCGCCATAGCTAATGATTTAAAGATATGGCCGGGTACTGTGTATAATAACGAACTATTTGAAAAAAGCCAGCAGCAATTGAATAGTAGTGGGCTATTCTCTGCTATGAACTTTACATTCACTCCTCGTGACACTACCGATACGTGTAATGTCTTAGACATGACTATTAATTGTATCTTTGATAAGCCTTATGACTTCTATATTGAGGCTTATGGAAAGGGGAAAACAAGTGGCAGACATGGTCCAGAGGCTATTATTGGTCTGACAAAACGTAATGTATTCCGTGGTGGTGAGAAACTTAACATACGCCTACATGGTTCTTATGAATGGTCTTCAAGCACTGATGATGATGGTAATGAACGTCTTGGATTGAATAACTATGAGTATGGAGCTGAAGCCAGTTTACAGTTTCCTCGACTTGTCAATCCATTCGTTACGCCACCACGAAAGCGTTGGGAACGTGAAGAAAGGAAGACTGCAGAAGCTGCAGAAAAGGGACTTGTATATATCCCTAAGGGACCACGCGTCTATTATACAACACCATCAACGACCCTTAAAGCTTCTGTTGATGTGTTGAACCGTTCTAAGTATTTCAAGCGTCATGTTGTGTCAGGCGAGTTAACATACCAGTGGCAGCCAAACGAGCGTAATAGCTATTCGTTCTCTCCTTTGACACTGGCTTATGAGTATATGCATAACGTGACTGACCGTTATCTTGAATTGATAGATAGTGTTCCTTATCTTGAGGTATCATTGGCAGACCAGTTCATTCCAAAGATGATGTTCCAACATACGTTTATGAGCCCAGCTCGTTATAAGAGTCCAATTAAAATATGGACAACAGTTAGTGAAGCATCAAATATTTTGTCTGCAGGTTACGCCGCTTTCGGTAGACGTTGGAGCGAAAAAGATAAGAAACTCTTTAAGAACCCATTTGCACAATTTGTGAAGATTGATGCTAATCTTACAAAAGTATGGAGTCTTGGAGAGAAGAGTGGTATTGCAGCCCACGTCAATTTAGGAACGTTATGGGCGTATGGCAACAGTAGATTTGCACCTTATACAGAACAGTTTTATGTAGGTGGAGCCAATAGCATCCGTGCGTTTAATGCCCGCCAAATTGGTCCAGGACGCTATCGCTCAACACAGCTTCGACGCTCATACGTAGAACAGACAGGTGATATCAAAATACAGCTCAACCTTGAGTATCGTCCTCACCTTATGGGCTCCCTCTATGGTGCCGTTTTCCTCGATGCTGGTAATGTATGGACAATGCACTATGATGAGGGTCGACCAGAAGGACATTTCAAGATAAAGAATGTATTAAATGAAATGGCACTTGGTACGGGAGTTGGTCTACGCTACGATATTGGCTATTTTATGATTCGTCTTGATTGGGGACTTGGCTTACACGTACCTTATGAAACTGGTAAAACAGGCTTCTATAACATATCCAAATTTAAGGATGCACAAGCCTTCCACTTGGCAATTGGTTTGCCATTCTAATCTTGTATGATTCTCAACAATTCAGCCTCGTTAATTTGATTAGCGAGGCTGAATAGTTTTATTTGAGTCTTCTTAATCCTTAAGATGATAAATATAATATAACCTAACATCAATTTTTACTTACGTGTTTTTGCCAGACACATATAGTGATGATGCTTAACACGTGTGGTGTTGAAGGTAAGTACTCATGTTCTTTAATTCCAAACACATTGAATATTACCGTTTCAAAGGAAGCAATAGAGAGTCAGAAAAGTACTTTTAAACAACTATAAGTAAACGAAAAGACTTTACAAAAACAACAAAGTTGGGAGTGCTTATTTATTGAAAAAGGCCTCTTTCTTATACGTTTGTAACTCACAGCAATACAGATAGTTATGAACTTGCTTTTTAATAGGTGCTTAGTAAGGGTTTAAAAGGGCGTTAGTTAACATTCAAAAGGGCATCTTTTGAAAGCCAATTAAGCATCTTTTAAAAGCTAAAAGAGTATGTATTAGAATTACAACTGCGAAAAATATCTGACAAATAGTAAAATGGATACAAACCATTATACAAAAAACTCCTATAGTTAGGAGCTTTTAAAAATGAGTTATCTTGTATATTTAATAATACTACTATACAACTCAATATTTGTTATTCTCCTCTCTGAAGGACAGGAGTTTGGGGTGAAGATTATTTCCTTACATAGTTTACAAACGCATATGCAGGATTATCATCAGTAGCAGGACGTTCCTCACATGATTCTACAACCCACGTACCATCATAATATTCTGGGAAGAAAACATCTGCTTGTGGAGGAGTAGCAGCTATCTCTGTGAGGTAGAGATGGTCTGCTATAGCAAGTGCTTCTTTATAAAGACTTGCCCCACCAATGATAAAAGCCTTTTCTTCTGTCCCAATATGTTTAAGAGCTTCTTCCAGCGAAGAGAAGACATCACAACATGGAAAATTAGTTTCTGTTCTACTGAGTACGATGTTTCTACGGTTAGGTAGGGCACCTTTTGGCAATGAGTGGAAGGTCTTACGCCCCATGATAACGGTATGTCCCGTTGTTAGTTGCTTAAAACGCTTAAGGTCTTCTCTAATAAAATAGACCATATCATTCTGATAACCAATGGCACGATTGGCTGCTACTGCTGCAATGATGTTTATTTCCATAATGGTGTTTTAGGACCTCCCCCAACCCCTCCAAAGGAGGGGAGTGCCTATTAGGCTATTAATTTGGTGAAGGATTTAAAGTTCTTGACTAATATAATTTACTTTAAAGCTAAGAGAGTAACAACCTCCTCTTTGTACTCCCCTCCTTTCGGAGGGGGTGGGGGAGGCTTCTTTTACACAGCAACGACTCCTGGAATATGTGGCAGTGGGTCGTACCCAATCAGTTCGAAATCTTCATACTTAAAGTCGAAGATATCCTTTACATCAGGATTAATCTTCATCTTTGGCAATGTACGTGGTTCACGAGTAAGCTGGAGTTTAGCCTGTTCAAGATGGTTTAGATAGAGATGTGTATCACCTGTTGTATGGATAAACTCACCAGCCTCAAGACCTGTTACCTGTGCAATCATTTGCAAAAGGAGAGCATATGATGCAATGTTAAAAGGGACACCGAGGAAACTATCTGCCGAACGCTGATAGAGTTGAAGCGACAATCTACCATCTGCAACATAGAATTGGAAGAGACAGTGGCAGGGTGGGAGAGCCATATCATCCACCTCAGCAGGGTTCCATGCTGTGACCAACATACGACGTGAGTCAGGATTATGCTTGATCATATCTACCACATTCTTAATCTGATCGATTGTACCTCCCTTGTAATCAGGCCATGAACGCCACTGATGACCATAGACTGGACCAAGCTCACCATTCTCATCAGCCCACTCATTCCAAATCCTTACACCATGTTCTTGTAGGTAGTGCACATTCGTATCACCACGTAAGAACCAAAGTAATTCATAAATAATACTCTTCAGATGAAGCTTTTTAGTTGTCAACAGTGGAAAGCCATCGCGCAAGTCAAAGCGCATTTGATGACCAAAAATGGATAAAGTTCCTGTTCCAGTTCTATCACCTTTCTGTGTTCCTTCTGTGAGGATGCGGTTGAGGAGGTTTAAATATTGTTGCATAATTGTTCGTTTATATCTAAGATATTGTAGGGATATAATGTTTTCAAGATTTTTATTGTTGAGATTTACATTATAGAAGTACCAATGGCTCCTCTGGTATATATGTACTCTTTATGCGCCATTCTTGTGGATAAAGATTGTTCGCACGGTTTCCGAGGTTCTTTGCAAAGCCTATCGGATACCCTTTATAAGTAAGCAGAACAATACCACGTGGAGCATCAGAAGATAGTACAATAGCCTCATGACGAAGATAAGCGATAGCTGTTTGATAATCAACCTCTACATTAGGATAAGCCGATTTATCAGTTGAAAAGGAGAGTGCTAACGTATGGTCAGGGATAACATTCTTCCCTTTTTGCATTCCATCTTTTACTCCATGCGAGAGAATACGAAGACGTTTACGAGCTTCTGTGATTGCTTTATCAACATCAATAGTTGTCTTATTGATAAGCGTCTCGTTCTCTCCATGCTTACGAATGATAGCCATAAAGATTCCTTCACCACGTGTCTTACCAGGGATGAAGCGGTAGACTGGAAAATCCCGACCGTCTTTAAGTGGGTTATCAATGAGTGAACCAGTTATATTCCATGTCTCTTCTGTAGGCACAGAGAGGAGTTCAGCATCATATTTGTTGAGAATCCACGCAATATTCTCTTCATCTTCATGTGCATTAAAGGTACAAGTTGAATAAATAAGAATACCTCCTGGCTTTAAGTTGTCCCATATATCAGCAATAATACTACGCTGAAGTTGCCAACAGTTCTCTACATTCTGTAGACTCCATTCCTCAATTGACTGTGGATCTTTACGGAACATTCCTTCTCCAGAGCAGGGTACATCGGCTATAATAACATCAAAACCAAGCTTTATCTTTTTGTAATCACGAGGGTAATTGTTCGTAACAGCGACACCCTCATGACCAAACTTTTGAACGTTCTCTGCTAATATTTGTGCACGTTTCCCTATCGGTTCGTTAGAGAAAAGGAAGGAGCCTGCAGGTAAGGACGTACGTGCGCAAGTTGTTTTACCACCTGGTGCAGCACAGAGATCGAGTGCCATAACTGGCTGTTTTACCAAGTGTTGTAATACATGAGATAGAAACATAGATGATGCTTCTTGCACATAATAAACCCCAGCATGAAGTAGTGGGTCAAACGTAAAGTTAGGTCTTGTATCCAACCAATAGCCTTCCTTACACCAAGGAATAGGCTGAGGATTCAACTCTGGATTAACTTTATGAGTTCCTTCTGCCAACTTAAAGGGGTTAAGACGTATACTCACCGGTGCTGTTTCTCCCAATCCTTTTAGGAATGTATGATAAAGGTTATCACCAAAAAGACTACGAGTATAATCAGTAAAGGCAAGAGGAAGTCTTTCTTCAACTTCTTCTATAGTCCTTACTTCTTGCCCATTTGGGTCTAAAGAACAAGGAGATTGTGCTGCCTGACATTGTCGGCTCTTATCTTTTATCATATGTTTAGGGAATGTTAATGATAATCATTCCATCGTCATCAAGACTTTCTTTTTTCTTTGGTTTTGGCTGTTGCTTAAGGTTTCCCTTCTCATCAAACATACCATATGTGGTTCGAAGCACTGTAAATTCAGTACGCCGGTTCAATTGATTGGCTATTTCTTGCTTCTCCTTATCGAGTTTCTTGATGAAATCTTCAGTGAGAACATCGTTTTCCTTTAGCCAAGGGTACTTCTCAGTCACCTTCTTACGAATCTTCTTTGGACGTTCTTTGCCATATCCAACTGGTGTAAGACGGTCGCGAACAATGCCATGTGCAGTGAGATAAGCCACTACGGCATCTGCACGTCGTTGTGAAAGACGTTTATTATAATCAGCAGAACCGAGGTAATCGGTGTGAGCCGAGAGTTCTATTGTTACGTTAGGATTCTCCTTGAGAAGATTGACAAGAGCGTCCAAAGCCTTCTCTGATTCTGGTCGAAGTGTCGCTTTATCAAAGTCATAGAAGATATTGTCTATCAACACAGGTACATTTATACCTGCTAAAGCAAACTGAAGGGTATATACTTTAGAATCATCTACATTCCCAACCTTAATCTCCTCCTTATGATTTAAGTAGCCATTGCAGGTCGCAAGGAAGATATAATTAACGCCAGGCTTTATCTCTTGTTCGAAAGAACCATCTCCTTTGACAGCTAACTTCTTGTTAGTTCCATCATCACCAACCATAAATATCTGTGCAGCTGGCAACTCATAACCATCCATTTCATAGACCCATCCCTTCACAGTCTGAATGACTTCAGGGAGTTCAAAGCTATAGATATGATCCCAACCTCGACCATCACCACGGTTTGAGGAGAAGAAACCTCGATTATGAATGCCCTCGAAAGTCATACCAAAGTCATCACCTTGTGAGTTTAGAGGATATCCAGGATGTTCCAAGTGGTAGCGATGATCGTTGCCAACCTTAGCTATAAAGATATCAAGACCACCCAAACCACCATGTCCATTACTTGAGAAATAAAGGTCACCGTTTGGTCGGAAAGTAGGGAATTCTTCATCTCCTGAGGTGTTGATTGGTTCTCCGAGGTTCTCAACACCTCCCGTTGTACCGCCTGTCAGACGTACACGCCAGATGTCAAGACCACCTTTTCCACCAGGCATATCACTGGTAAAATAAAGCCAATTACCATCTGGTGAGACAGCAGGATGTGCAAAACTCGATAACGTATCACGACTAATTTCCAACTTATTAGCCTTTCCCCAAGCTGCATCAGAGCGATTACTTACTGAAATTTGGGCATAGCGAGGATTGCTTGGATCGGTCAAACACTGTGTAATATACATTTCCCTCCCATCGACAGAGAAAGCAGGCGTACCCTCATCAGCCTCTGTATTCAATGCAGACTCTATAGCCTTCGGTGTACTCCATTTGCCTTTATCATCCTTTTCACTAAGGAAGATGTCGCCAGCCTTTGCACCAGTAATACCGCTTAATTCGTCACCTTTGGCTTCATTTCGTGTAGAAGTAAAGTAAAGCTGTTCGTATTTATCACCGAAAAGCATTGGTGAATAATCCTGTCGACGTGAGTTAAACACGTCCATACGCTTCACAATATACTTTGAACCACGCTCTTTTACGCTTGCGGCTATTGATGCAGCCTGAAGCTCTTGAGCTATCAATTGATTGTTAGGCATTGAATCAAGTGCAATGCGATACTCCTTAACAGCCTCCGCATAACTACCTTCCTTCATTAGATTATCAGCCAAACGCTTATGCGTCTCACCATTATCCAGTTTATAGCGGATAACATTTCTATAAGCTGATATTGCCCGTTGAGAGGACGAAATACGCTCATAACACTCAGCCATCTTCAAAGAAAGCTCTCCACGTTGGCGTCTATCCTTAGGCGATGTACGTTGATAAGCTGTTTTAAATTGGTTCGCAGCGTCATAATATTCGCCCAAGGAAAGGTGTTTCTCGCCTTTCTTTATATTTCTATCTATACCGCATGACGTCAGCATCAACATGACACCAACAGCTAACAGAAGATTCTGTCGATGTTTGCGAAGTATATGTAAAAGCCTTAGGTTGTTCATATTAATATTTTAACGCTTGCTCTTTCAATTTATTGCCTATATTCTTTATATGTCTTCTAATAAAAGAGATAACTCGTAAACTCCTCAACTTGTTTACCTGTCAACCACCTCACAGTTCTACAACCGTGATACCTGCACCGCCAAACTGTACATGTTCATCGCGATAGTTTGTGACGTTAGGAACACTACCAAGATACTGTCGGATTAGCTGACGAAGTATACCATTGCCTTTACCGTGAAGAATACGCACCTGACTTGCCCCAACAAGGATAGCATCATCTATAAAGTATTGCACCTGATTTAAGGCTTCATCAGCCCTCATACCACGTACATCCAACTCCTGTCGGAACTGGTTACGATGCTTATCAATGGTTTCACGTGTCTCACGACTATAATTATATGCTTGGAATTGCTTCTGTTCTGACTGAATAGTTGCCGCATCAACATGCTCCAAACGACTAACAGCCATCTTTGTTCTCATACCACCAAAGATAACAGTTGCCTGCTTTCCTTCAATTGATTCCACCTTACCAACAGACGTTAGACCCTTTATACGAACAGAATCACCAGCCATAACGAGTCCACCTCCTTGCTGTTTACGTACGGCATTCTTCAATGCTTCAGCAGCTGCTTGCTGCTTACTTGCCTTTTCTTTCAGATGCTGTTCGTGGCGTTCCTTGCGACTCTTAATCTTGTCAACCTTCTTCTGAAAATCGTCATCAGAGAGTAATCCGCTACTTTTTAGTTTCTTTTTATTAGATGTTTCACCCTTGTCAGTCTTACTTCCATCTAACACCCCAGCTTCATAAGCAGCTAATTCCTGACGAATACGTTTGGTCTCTTCCTTCTCAGCTTGCTTCTCTTTGATTTCTCGGATAGCATTTTCTATACGTCGATTGCTCTCCTTGATAATCTCTTCTGCTTGTGCCTTGGCACGGTTGAGAATCTCCTTACGGCTTTGTTCTAACGCTGCAATATCTTTTTCATATTGACTGATACGTTTCTCCAATTCCTTCTCATGACTGTGAATTGTCTGACGTTTGTTCTCCCAATAACGTTTATCTCGAACAATATCCTGTAAGTACTTATCACTCTGAATATAATCAGAACCTACAATTTCAGACGCATCACGGATTACTTCTTCTGGTATTCCCGTCTTTCGAGCAATCTCAATAGCAAACGAACTACCGGGTCTACCGATTGCCAACTGGAAGAGTGGGCGCATTTCATGGCGGTCATAGAGCATCGCACCATTGACTGTACCAGGATGTTCTTCCGCAAAATGCTTAAGGTTTTGATAGTGGGTTGTTATCACAGCCCAAGCATGTTTCTTCCAGAACTGACGTAAAACAGACTCGGCAATTGCTCCACCAATCTGTGGTTCCGTACCAGTTCCAAACTCATCAATAAGGATAAGTGTACGATCTGAAGCACGACGCATCATCACCTTCATATTCATCAAGTGTGAAGAATAGGTGCTAAGGTCATTCTCAATACTCTGTTCATCACCGATATCTATCATAATATCCGTAAAAATACCAGTGGTTGAGCGGTCGCCAACAGGAATCGAAAGGCCGCACTGAAGCATATACTGAAGTAAACCCACAGTTTTCAAACAAACAGATTTACCACCAGCATTCGGACCAGAGATAATCAACAGATGCTTGTCTTTTGTGAGTTGAATATCGAGAGGAACAACACTTGAAGGAACATTACGTGTATCGTTCTCTTCTTCTAATACCGTGTCGTAATCTTGTGTATTATCAACTTCATTAGAAACTTTATCTATTTCGTTATTATCACCAGATAATGAATAATTTAATTTATTGTTATGCTTTCTTTCTAATGATAATTGAAGTAGAGGATGAATAGCTCTTATCCAGTCAATATGAGGCTCCTCTGCCACCTGTGGTTCAAAGCTCTTAAAGAGTCGAGCAAGCTCAGCTTTTGCACGAATAAAGTCTACAGCCGCCATAAGATTGTAAGAGTCGAGTATCTCACGTACATTAGGACGTACCTGTTTAGCAAACTCTGTGAGAATACGAATCATCTCTCTACGCTCCTCATTTTCAAGTTCGCGAACCTTATTATTAGCCTCTACAACCTCAGTAGGCTCAATATATACCGTCCTACCCGTAGCACTCTCATCGTGTACAATACCCGAAATCTTACGTTTTAAGCCCGGTGCAACAGGGATAACCAGTCGACCATCACGCAATGTAGGTGTGACATCCTTCTCAACAAGTCCTTCACCCTGTGCAGCACGCAAGATACCATATAACGTACGTGAGATACTTCCCTCGATGCGCGCCAACTCACGGCGTATCTGAAGTAGTTCTGGAGAAGCATTGTCACGCATTTTACCGAATTTATCGATAATCTGTGAGATACGCTGAACAAGCAGTGGGAAGGTTGCAACACCATCAGCAAGATTATAGAGAGCAGGGTAGTAATGGCGTATTTCGCCCTGTTCCGTCTCTTCTCCACGACTTAAAAAGTTTACAATAGCAATAATTGTCTCTAATGAACGCTTTAAATCAAAGAGTTCTTCAACCTCCATGTAGGTTCCTTCCAAGCGGATTCGTGCCACACTTTCGCGTACATCAAAGAAATTATCTAAAGGAAAGTCGTCTTGTCCCTCTTGTATTCTACGAAACTCTCTAATCTCTTCCATCCAGGTATTCACCTGTACGGCATCGGTTGAGAAGCTCATTGCATCAACTCGTTCCTTACCTAAAGGCGACAAACAGCGTGCACGCAGAAGTGAGCGAACCTCTGTGAAACCAATCTTTTGCTCAAAGTTCTTGGGATATATCATTACTTTTATCTTCTCAATGTGTTATTTGTAGGCTTTAATATCAGTATCGATTCCACTGACAAATTACTAAATCAACAATCCTTTTTTGCTAATATATGAAACAGCCTATTGAACTGCAAATTTACAAAATGTTTCTGTAATATGGATAGTATAAATGCAGAACCTTTGACGCTAAGTTGATTATTAATCCACATCTGACTGTTATTTCAATTCATACTATTGTCTTCTGAATCAATATTTTTATTGTTTCCCGACAATACATTGCTCAAGCAGATTAGTTGTTTGTAGCTTAGTCGCTCAATAACAACACCAATAAGATTCTGACTTCCCATTTCCTACTAACAGATTACAGCTTATCACATAGCGTATGAATGCTCCGCACATGTGGTGTTGATACTCCGCACCAATAGTGCTGATGCTCCGCACCATTGGTGCTAATGGTTAACACCACTACACTTTACGTTTAAAACATAAGTAATTTGTGGTTTGAAAAACATTATAACACCCTAAACAGACAAAGAATACAAGTTTTTCAATGTTAATGTATGGTTTTTCTATTTTTGAACCTATTATTTAATATTTTTGTGTAAGTTTGCATGTGATTCTACAGATGATTATCTTTATTGCTGAAAGTCTATTACATAAACTCATTCACTGAGGTCTATCTATATGAGAAAACTACTATTCATAATATTTCTAACATGCTTTCAAACATCATTGTATGCTCAGACTAACAATGTGTTACTGAGTCGTATCCTACGGCAGGTACAGCTATTCCCACAAGAAAAGACCTACGTATTTACCGATGCAGATAGTTATCAAGCAGGACAACGTATTAACTTGCGTGTCTTCTTAGTGAATGCAGTAGTTCATCAGGCGGATAGTGTTAGCCGTTATGTATACGTAGAACTTCTTAATCCAGAACGTCTCGTTGTGAAACGAGTACGTCTAATACGAAGCGATCAAGGTTTTGTTGGTCATATTGATATTCCTGAAGGAGTGGTGAAAGGGCGATATGTGTTACGTAGTTATACGAAGAATATGTTGAACCTCAGTAGCTATGAAAGTCTTAAAAGTATCTTTATTGGTGGACATGGAAAGCTATTACCTTGCAAATATAGTAAGGCTACAAATACGATTAAAGGAAACTCTAAATTAAATTTGTATATCAATAAATTAGGAAACAATATTAAAGTAAATATTGATAATCATTCTGATAGTATTAAAACCGACTATAGACTCTTTATTCACTGTCGTTCAATCCCTCTTTACTTTGGAAAAATAAGCCAAGGAAGAGATATTATTCTGAGTTATGATAGCCTTTCTCAAGGAGGTATTTATTCTTTTCAGTTCTTGGATTCTAACTTAAAAACGGTTGAAGAGAAACTGAAATTCTTATATCCAGAGAAAGAACAGTGTCCGATTTCTGTAAAATGGACAGCAGCAGAGAAATCAAATGATATGCAAACACCTTGTATTATTAAGGCTGATAGCTTACGAGAAGGGGAAACAATGGACGTATCTGTACGCATAGAATATGCTGGAACAAACCTTTTAGATGGACAATCAAATATTCTTTCTCATTTATTATATGATATGGATGTAGCAGATTGTCCAGAGCAACCTGCATCAGTTCTTTTTAATAATGAGTCAGAACGATTGCTGGATAGCTGTAGTTGGAATCGGTATCGAATGGCAGATGTAATCAAAGGAGAATGTAAGAAGGGAAAGATTGGTGTCGAAAAGTCAGCTGTGATAAGTGGTCGAGTTGAGACATTGGTAGGGCATAAAGCTATAAAAGAAGGTATTGTAAATCTTATTTCACCCGATAAAGGATTTTATGCTGTTACTAAAACCGATGCACAAGGACGTTTTTCATTTAAAGGAATAGATTTTCCAGAAGGCACACAGTATGTTCTTAATGCGTTTACAAAGGCTGGGAAATCATGGGTAAAGCTGCTATTAGATGAAGAGGAGCTCCCTGCTTATAAAGGTCAACTTCCGCCGTTTGAATGGACGAGTAATGATACTACACGCGTAGATGCAACATTAGAATTGCCAAAAGGGGGTATACAGATGGAAGAAGTGAATATCTTCAGTCATCAACCTACCTATTCTTCTCGTTCTGATGCTTATGCACGAACTGCTGACTTCTCCTTTGGTCTACGTGATATAGAGAGTATTGGTGCAACTTGTTTGCATGAATTGTTGCGCAGAGTACCAAGTGTTAGAGTAGAATTGGGGAAATGCTATGTACGTGGAGGTACGGCTGTAGATGGAAAAAGACCAGCCGCTATTGCCATAGATGGGATATTTGTCAATGATGATTACGATTTAGACAACATCCAGATGTCCGATGTTGAGAGAGTAGATGTCTTTAAAGGCGGCTCAACAGTTATCTGGGGAGCGATTGGCGGTATGGGTGTTATCTCAATAACAACGAAGAAAGGGAATTTCAAAGCGGCTTCTGTACCACTAACAAATACGAAGACTTTTACAACATTAGGCTATCAAATTCCACAAAGTTACACTCCTAATGCACATACTCCAGTGTGGTTACCTTCATTACGTGGTATCTCTTTCCGTCTACTTTTACCTACAGAATATCGTTCAAACTATCGTATTATAATTGAAGGGGTGACAAGTGAAGGGAGAATTATCCACTATGTGGGAGAGTTAGGGAAGTAGGATAGGGTGGTTACATTGGTATCATAGAGTTGCAATTAATGCCCTCTACATACTATTAAGAGCTATTCAAGGAAAATAATTAGAGGAGTTAAATAATTACTTTTACTTTTATCATTCGTTTTTCAATACGAATAATAGGTAATTATTTAACTCCTCTAACTGCTTATAACGCTTGATAAGTATAAAAGCGCATTAATCATCAAGCAATGTTGACGAACGAACACGGCTTAATGTTTCTGGTGTCATCTGCAGATAGCTGGCAATATAAACCAGTGGTGCACGCAAAATAACCTGTGGACTGAGCTTACACATTCTCTTATAACGAGCTTGTGCAGTCTCAAAACGTACAAGATCAGCATGTACCTGTGAGGTGATAAGACTCTCTTCCAAGATCTTACGATAGAGAATCTGAATGTTAACGTTATGAAGTGCCACCTGCTCCAACTTCTGTTTTGGTAGCGCATAAACCCATGTTGGCTCTAAAGCCTCAACCTGTAGTTTAGTTGGTTCCTCACGGAAAAGACTTTCAATACACATAAAGATACTTCTGTCTTCTCCTAAGTGTTCAGTAATCTGTTTACCGTTCTTAAAATAGAATTGACGAATTAGGCCTCTTTCTATATAATAAACGTGCTTACAAACCTCACCCTCATTGAGAATCATCTGTCCTTTAGCGAATTTCATTGGCACGAGGATACTTTCAAGTACATCCAACTCATCATGTGTCATTGTACTATATTTACGTGCCAATTCACGCGCTATATCTCTTGAATCGTTCACCAAATCTTTCATTTTCCTTTCCTTTCTTAACTCTTTGATATTAATCTAACTTCAATACTGCAAGGAATGCTTTCTGTGGAACCTGTACGTTTCCAATCTGTTTCATACGCTTCTTACCCTTCTTCTGTTTCTCAAGAAGTTTACGCTTACGGCTGATGTCACCACCATAACACTTGGCTGTAACGTCCTTACGTACCTGCTTAACGGTCTCTCGGGCAACAATCTTTGCACCGATAGCAGCCTGAATAGCGATATCAAACTGCTGACGTGGAATTAAGTCTTTTAGCTTCTCACATATTCTTCGACCAAAAACAACAGCATTACTCTCATGTGTCAGCGCTGATAGGGCATCAACAGGCTCTCCATTCAAAAGAATGTCAAGCTTGGCTAACTTTGAAGGACGGTAAGAATCGATATGATAATCAAATGAAGCGTAGCCTTTAGAAATACTCTTCAGTTTGTCATAGAAGTCTATCACGATCTCACCCAATGGAATCATGAAGAGGAGTTCCAAACGATTTCCACTCACATAGTTCTGGCTAATGAGTTCACCTCGCTTATCAAGACAAAGCGTCATGATAGGACCAATGTAATCACTGGAGGTAATAATAGAGGCTTTAATATAAGGCTCTTCTATATGATCTATCATTGTCTGATCTGGTAGACCAGATGGATTATGAACCTCCTTTTCATTTCCTTGCTTGTCATACACCATGTAACTTACGTTAGGCACAGTGGTAATGACATCCATGTTGAACTCACGATCCAAACGTTCCTGTATAATCTCCATGTGAAGCAGACCTAAGAAGCCACAACGGAAACCAAAGCCCAAAGCCTGAGAACTCTCTGGCTGGAAGGTTAGTGAGGCATCATTCAACTGCAGTTTCTCCAATGAAGAACGCAATCCTTCGTAATCATTTGGGTCAACAGGATAGACACCAGCAAAGACCATAGGCTTTACTTCTTGGAATCCTTCAATAGCTTTCTCACAAGGATTGACTATATGGGTAACAGTATCACCTACCTTCACCTCTGTGGCAGTCTTAATACCAGAGATGATGTATCCCACCTCTCCCGTTGAGAGTTGTTGAGTAGGGACCATATCCATCTTCAATACGCCCACTTCATCAGCAGCGTATTCCATTCCTGTCTGTACAAACTTAACTTTATCACCCTTCTTGACGACACCATTCTCAACCTTACACAGTGTGATAATACCACGGAAAGAGTTGAAGATAGAGTCAAAGATAAGCGCCTGCAACGGAGCTTTGGTATCACCTGTTGGTGAAGGGATACGCTTAATGATTGCTTCAAGTATGTCTGGCACACCCTCACCCGTCTTTCCACTGGCACGAATGATGTCCTTTGGGTCACAACCAATAAGGTCGACAATCTCGTCTTCAACCTCTTCAGGCATAGCATTTGGCATATCAATCTTGTTGATAACAGGGATAATCTCCAAGTTATGATCAATAGCCATATAGAGGTTAGAAATCGTCTGAGCCTGTACTCCCTGTGTAGCATCAACGATAAGCAATGCTCCTTCACACGCAGCAATGCTTCGTGACACCTCATACGAGAAGTCTACATGGCCCGGAGTATCGATAAGATTAAGAATATATTTCTCCTTATCCAATGTGTACTCCATTTGGATAGCATGACTCTTGATAGTAATACCACGTTCACGCTCCAAGTCCATATCGTCGAGCATCTGCCCACCAGTAATCTTTATCGTCTGAGTATACTCAAGGAGACGATCCGCCAAGGTTGATTTACCATGGTCAATATGGGCAATAATGCAGAAATTTCTTATATGATTCATCAGTTTGTCTATATTTTCAAAGTGCAAATATAGTCATAATTATTGAGAATTAAGAACCTTAAAATAAGAAATTGCCTATTTTTTCTTATCTTTGCAACGGATATATGGTTAGGGTGAAGATAAAAAGTGTTATCTTTACATAAAGCCCTTACCAAATTAATATTAACTTGAATGAGAATGAAACACTTACTGTATGCAGGCGTACTGCTATTTTCTCTTTCTGCTTGTCATAAAAGTCTGGAAGACAGAGCAGCACAAGAATGTAAAGAATATACCGAGAAGAAGTGTCCTACACCCGTAGTAAATGACACAAGAATGGACAGTATGGTATTCGAACCATCGACTCGTACAATCCATTACTATTACTCACTTGTTGGAAATGCAGATAACGAACAGGCTGTTAATTCAAAGAAATCAGAGTTAAGAAAAGCGTTGTGTGATGCTTTGAAGGCGGACACAGGCACGAAAGGTTATAAGGATGCTGGCTTCAACTTCAGATATACTTATCGTTCAGGAAAATCTCCTTCAAAGGTGTTGCTGGATGAACAATACACTGAAAAGGACTATTAAAAGCTGAAAAAAGGATTTTAGAGAGAGTTAGCGAAGTAAGATACGATTCTAATTTATCTGTAATAAAGAATTGATGCTTTACTTCACTAATTCTCTTTCGTTGTCTTTTGATTCCTGCAATACTATTCTATAAAACTTTCAAACATTTATCTCTTCTTCAAAATGTCTTCATCAAGAAAACCATCTACTAAGACTTACATTGCCATAGACCTTAAATCGTTCTATGCCAGTGTGGAATGCGTAGAACGTGGACTTGACCCAATGACAACCAACTTGGTTGTAGCGGATAAAGGAAGAACAGAAAAGACTATTTGTCTTGCCGTCTCACCATCTCTGAAAGCACACGGTATTCCTGGCCGTGCACGTCTTTTTGAAGTGATACAACGCTTGAGAGAGGTTAATGAGGAACGTAGCCTTTTAGTAGGAAAAGCACTTACAGGAAAATCATACAACGCGAAAGAACTCGAACAACATCCTGATTGGGCTGTTGATTATTTAGCTGCAATGCCACGAATGGGACATTATATCAAGCATAGCGCAAAGATATACAATATTTACCTGCGCTATATTGCCCCTGAAGACATACATGTTTACTCCATTGATGAGGTCTTTATCGATGCTACAGCTTACCTCTCCAGCTATCGTATGACTGCCCATGAGTTAGCTATGAAGATGATACGTGATGTCTTACGTGAGACTGGTATCACTGCAACAGCAGGCATAGGAACGAATATGTACCTTTGTAAAGTAGCGATGGACATTGTTGCAAAGCACATACCTGCCGACAAAGACGGTGTACGTATTGCCGAATTAGATGAGAAAAGTTATCGTGAGAAACTATGGGACCACCGTCCGCTCACCGACTTTTGGCGTGTAGGAAGAGGTATTGCACAGCGTCTTTACTCCTATGGTATTGACACAATGGGTAAGATTGCACGTTGTTCTATCCATCAAGAGGAACTACTTTATAAGCTCTTTGGCGTGAATGCCGAACTACTTATCGACCATGCTTGGGGTTGGGAGTCTTGTACGATGGAGATGGTTAAGGCTTATCGGCCGGAGCATAGTTCGATGAGTAGTGGTCAAGTTCTCCAAGAGGCTTATAGTTTTCGTAAGGCAAGAGTTGTCGTACAAGAGATGGCTGATGCCATTGCATTAGACTTAGTTGAGAAACGTTGTGTGTCTGACCAACTTGTTCTGTATGTTGGTTACGACCGTGAAAGCCTTACTTCCCCTGCAGGAAAGGATTATACTGGTCCTGTTTCTGTAGACTGGTACGGACGAAAAGTACCTAAGAGTGCTCACGGAACAGCCAATCTCCACCGCTTTACATCTTCCTCTCGACTGATAGGAAAGGCTATCCTTGCACTTTATGATGAGATTGTTGATAAACGCTTATTGGTTAGAAGATTAAATATATCAACCAATCATGTTATCAGTGAAGAGCAGATGAAACAGCGAGCCTCCAAGCCTGTTGAACTTGATATGTTCACAGATTATGAGGCGGTAAAAAAAGAGAAGCAAATTGAAGAAGCGGCATTAGCACGTGAACGAAAGATACAAGAAACCATTATTAATATCAAGAACAAGTTTGGTAAGAACTCTTTGCTTCGTGGATTAAACTTTGATGAAGGTTCAACAGCAAAGGAACGCAATAAACAGATAGGAGGACATAAAGCATGACAGATAATTACGACGATATTATTCACCTTCCTCGTCACGTCTCAAAGCGGCATCCGCAGATGAGTCTGTATAACCGGGCTGCTCAATTTGCTCCTTTTGCTGCCCTCACTGGTTATGGTGCTGCGATTGCAGAGACTGCACGACAGACAAGTTCTAAGATTGAGATGATGGAAGACGACCGTCAATTAATGGACCGAAAGCTCTCAATTCTTTCCTCTCATTTAGAAGAAGAGCCAACTATCTCTATTACCTTTTTCCAGCCCGATAGCCGTAAAACGGGCGGACATTATCTTACTATTACAGGTATAGTTAAGGCTATTCGTACCAATGAACGTATCATTATAATGAAAGATAGAAAGAAGATAAGCATTGACGCTATTGTTGGTTTAGAAGGAGAGGTGTTTTCTCCCAATAAACTTTAGATATCAATCATAGGAACTAAGACTTAATAAGGCGCAACTGCGGTAACATTTTATAAAGTGTTTAGCACTCGCACCATTCGTGTTTACCATTCGCACCACAGGTGTTTACCAACAACACTACATGTGCTTAGTAACAACTTTATACCTATGAGTGATATTTTCATTCTAAAATCATCACGAGAAGATTTGGAAAATAGTTTACATGAAATTATAATACAACACCTTACGACGATAAGAAAACAACGTTTTAAATCGCCTTTATAACTAAAAGCATATCAAACGATTACAAACTTGTATAAGAAAAGGTGCTTAATAGGACTCTTAAAGGGCGTTAGTAAGGCTTCAATTAACGCCCTTTTAAACCTCAATTAAGCCTTAATTCAAATCGAAATAAGCCTCAACTATTTTTCAATCTTATAATTTTCTTTACAAAACCGTAGATTACCTTTCCAGTAATTTATATCATCTTCCTTCATAGACATCCTCCAATCTTCGATGTCTCTATGGCATAATAAAACTATTGCATTACGATTGTAAAGGGAATATAACAAGGCATTGGCTGCATAATCAGTTGCCGAATTCTGCAAAAGTTGCATCCATTGTTCTTTCTTAATAGTTCTTATAAGGCTATCCTCGTCGGCGGATAGCTTTACACGTACACGATAACCTATATCGTGAATAGGGAAACAGGAATCGCAAGCCACATTCAAGATATCAAAATGAATATCTCGGTTATTAATAAAGCTAATATCAGTTCTATGCTTCTTCACTTCAATAGGCTTTCTATGCGTACAAGAAAATACCATCAAAGATAAGATAGTTAATAGACCTAATTTACTCGTAACCGCACGTAGCCCGCAAGTAAAGACGTGATAAAATTTGTCCTTTAGATGAATCTTTGTCATAAGTAACTTGATAACTCTTTCCATTGTAAGTAAATATAGTCCAATATCCAATAGGCTTTATTCTTTTAGTTTTAACGTCAACTAAAGCAAAGCCCTTTGAAGCAATATGTTTCTTGTCATAAAACTTCTTTATAAAAATTATGCTGTCTGCTGTTGTGTAGTTAAAGAAAGGAATGTTTTCCTTCTCACTTTTTGTAACGTTGCTACGTACTGAGGTTGTGAGTTTATTTGAAGACTCTGCTAATAGATATTTTTTATAAAGTGGTTCTGTAAGCTGTTTGATAATTTCAGCCCTGTTGACACTAAACCATTTTTCGGCAAGTGAATAGTAAGTAGGGGAGTCCTTGCCACCTCCAATTTCCAAATCAAAGTCACACTCACTTTGTCTTATATAATAATAACAAGTACCTTTATACTCCACAGACTCACCTAATTCAGCCTTTGGAAAGCCTATAGGCTTCAATGTTTCCGGATATTCTCCGTGCTGTTTTTTATAAGTTTCTAATCTTTCAATTAGATCCTTAGCCCGCAGCTTTCCTATATAGATGTTATATACAGGGATATATTTAATAACACAGAGTACAACCAAAATAATATCCGTAACAACAGAAATATAGATAACCACTCGATTCCTTTTCATAGCTTTCATTCTGAAGGGGATAAATGTTATTACTCGTAGTGCATTGACTTAGTTGGATGAATGCGACTTATAAGATAGCTTGGTGCAATCAGAACTGCAACACATACCAACAATGTCGCGAGGTTGAGAGCAATGATAAGTGGAAGGTTAACTTCTACTGGTACCGTACTTACATAATAAGTTTGTGGATCGAGCTTTATAAGTCCAGTCCACTTCTGCAAGAAGATAATACCAAATCCGATGAGGTTACCAATAAGCAGACCTCTACCAATAATAAAGGTAGCAAACCAAAGGAAAATATGACGTATCTGACGATTACGTGAACCAAGTGCCTTTAAGATACCAATCATCTGGGTACGTTCGAGAATGATAATCAATAGACCTGATATCATCGTAACACCAGCAACCGCTACCATAAGTGCAAGAATAATCCATACGTTTAAGTCCATTAAATCAAGCCAAGAGAAAATCTGCGGATTTTGATCTATAATATTCTCTGCAGAGTAAGTTTCTCCATAATGGTCAGTCGTATTCTTCACTTTATTAAGTACGCGAAGAGTTATATTATTTAGCTGTGAGAAGTCATTAACAAGTAATTCGACTCCACTACATTGGTCGGCTTCCCATCCGTTTAGCTTATTAGCTGTATATAAATCAGTAAAACAAATCTGCGAATCAAACTGCTTCATATTTGTTTCATATATACCAGCGATAGTAAACTTACGTGTTCGAACACCTTGGTCGTTGATAAAGTAGGCAAAAAGACGTTGTCCTACCTTCAGATTAAGTTTGTCAGCAATCGTTTTAGAGATAACTAACTTCTGCTGATTCTCTGTGGCAGAGAAATGGGGGAGACTTCCCTCCACCATATTGTTATGTATAAAGGTAGAATCAAAGTCTGGTCCAACACCTTTCAACATAACACCTAAGAAATCATTGTCGGTCTTTAAAATGCCCTGTGTATACGCATAACGCTGCACATGTTTAATGCCAGGTACCGCCTTGAGTTCCTTTATTAGTGAATCGTTTACTGCTATTGGATATTGCTCAGAGCCCTGCAATGTAAGGAAGTTGGCTACAGTTATATGACTCCCAAAGCCTACCATCTTATCACGGATAGTATGCTTAAAACCCAACACAACACATACAGACACAATCATTACAGCCAAACCGATTGCTACACCAATAGTAGCAATAGTAATAGCAGGCTTCGACACCTTTCGCGTCTTGTCTCCTCCGTTATATATTTTGCGAGCAATAAAAAGCGGATAGTTCATTATTTTAATTTATAATTCATAATCCATAATTCATAATTATGATTACTACTTTAATGCAGAATTCATAATCCATAATTCATAATTATGATTACTTCTTTAATTCAGAATTCAGAATTCAAAATTCATAATTCATAATTCATAATTATGATTACCTTCATTCTGTATGAGTATATTCTATTCCAATATATTAATTATACAAGCTTATTTTTATTCTTTGCTTACAGTTATTTGCCTATCGTCAACCTATAATACTCTCCTAAATAAAATTGAGAAGGGGATTAACGAGAACAAATATCAGTAATCATAATTATGAATTATGGGCTATGAATTGTGAATTATAAACAGACTTTACTCTTCGTCTACACGTCCTGGATATGCCTCCAAAGCTTTTTGAAGAACAATCAAAGCACGCTGTAAGTCTTCACGTTTAAGTACGTAAGCAATACGAACTTGGTTATGTCCAGCACCTGGCGTTGTATAAAAGCCACTGGCTGGAGCCATCATTACAGTCTCACCTTCATAGTTGAATTCCTCCAAACACCAACGACAGAACTTATCTGAGTCGTCAACAGGGAGTTTAGCTACAGTATAAAAGGCTCCCATAGGGATAGGAGAGTAAACGCCTGGAATGCGATTTAGTCCGTCAATAAGACATTTACGACGCTCCACATACTCATCATAGACATCACGATAGTAAGAAGTAGGTGCGTCAAGACTTGCTTCAGCAACAATCTGCCCAATCAGTGGAGGAGAGAGACGTGCCTGGCAGAACTTCATAACGGCCTTACGTATTTCTTCATTCTTTGTAATCAATGCACCAATACGAATACCACACTCACTGTAACGCTTTGACACAGAATCAATAAGAACCGTATTATTCTCAATTCCCTGTAAGTGCATTGCAGAGATATAAGGCGACCCTGTATAGATATACTCACGATAAACCTCGTCCGAGAAGAGGTAAAGATCATACTTCTTAACGAGGTCACGAATCTGATTCATCTCCCTTCTTGTATACAGATAACCAGTAGGGTTGTTTGGATTACATATCATGATAGCACGCGTCTTCTCATTGATAAGTTCCTCAAACTTCTCAACCTTAGGCAGTGCAAATCCTTCTTCTATAGAGGTTGCAATCGTCTTTATCTTTGCACCAGCTGATATAGCAAATGCCATATAATTAGCATATGCAGGCTCTGGAACGATGATTTCATCTCCAGGATTTAGACATGCCATAAAAGAATACAGCACAGCTTCAGAACCACCTGCAGTAATGATGATATCGTCTGGTGTGACGTTTATGTTGAACTTCTCATAAAAGTCACAGAGTTTTTCTCTATAAGAAAGATAGCCTTGAGATGGTGAGTACTCTAAAAGTTTACGATCAATCTTTTTCAGAGCGTCCAGTCCGCATTGCGGTGTTGGAAGATCAGGTTGACCGATATTCAAATGGTAAACTTTAATACCACGTTTCTTTGCTGCAACGGCAAGTGGAGCCAGTTTCCTAATAGGTGACTCCGGCATTTCAAGTCCACGAACTGATATTTCCGGCATAATGACTTTATTTATTCTCCCGATAATGAATGAGAGTAGAAGATATCTGCTCTTATATTCTTTACTATGATGCAAAGATAGACATTTTTTTTATTTTAACCGCACTTTTAGCTGATTAACGCAGATTTTTTACTACTTTTGCACATCTATAAAACCGCCTATTGCTCTTCATTTTGTCTTTATTTGATAGCTGAGAAGCAGGGCTTAAAACTTAAAGAATAATTATGAGAAGTAGAACAAGCACTTGGTTTGAGACACGAGTTAGATATGACAAGACCATGGAAGATGGTCAGAACAAGAAAGTCATTGAACAGTATGTGGTTGATGCATTCAGTTTCTCTGAGGCTGAGGAGTTTATCACAGAGGAGATGTCACACTATGTTAGCGGTGAGTTTGACGTAAAAGCCATCTCTCCAGCACCATTTGGTGAGATTTTCTTTAGCGATATTGATACTGACGACAAGTGGTTTAAGGCAAAGCTTTCTTTCATCACATTGGATGAAAAGACAGATAAGGAAAAGCGTACTTCAGTAACTTATCTTGTTCAGGCACATTCTGTAAGCGGTGCTGTTAAGCATGTAGACGAGGTGATGGGTTCTACTATGATTGACTACGAGATTGCAGCTATCACTGAAACAAAGGTTATGGACGTCTTTGAACATCATGCAGGCAAGAAGAACGAGAAGCCAGAATTCGAACAATAACTTAATAAGTAAACAAGAAAGAAACTTACAATTATGTATGATGTAGCAAATAATTTACACGAAGTGCTTGGGAATCTTCCTGATGGTGTGAAGTTGGTTGCCATCAGTAAGTTTCACCCTAACGAATATTTGGAAGTGGCTTATCGTGAAGGACAGCGTATCTTTGGCGAGAGTCAGGTGCAGGAACTATCCCGTAAGGTTGAGACACTCCCAAAAGATATAGAGTGGCACTTTATTGGTCATCTACAGACCAATAAAGTGAAATATATTGCTCCCTATATTTCTATGGTTGAGGCTGTTGACTCTTTGAAGCTTTTAAAGGAAATCAATAAGCAAGCTGCGAAGTACAACCGTGTCATCAACGTTCTTCTTGAACTCCATATTGCAGAAGAGGAAACAAAGTATGGCTTCACTCCTGATGCTTGTCGTGAATTATTGGAAAGTGGTGAATGGAAAGAACTCAAGAATGTACACATCTCAGGTTTAATGATGATGGCATCAAATGTAGATGACCGTAATCAGATTAAAAAGGAAATGACGTTGGCAGCAGACCTCTTTGACGAACTGAAGGCAAAGTATTTTGCAGATGACCCTGAATTCAAAGAGCGTTCATGGGGTATGAGTCATGACTATGATATAGCCGTAGAATGCCGTTCAACAATGGTTCGTGTGGGTACAACTATCTTTGGTCCGCGTGTTTATTAACCATTCGCACCATTGGTGTTAACCGTCCGCACCATTGGTGCTGGGGCTTAACACCATCCTAAAAAAGCATTAAAGTAATGTCTTATTACCATCTTGAAATAAGTAAGACATTGCTAAATTACATATACGAAGACGTTTTATCGTATAATTCTAAACTGATAAAACGATTATCTATAAGTTGATGCTGTAATAAGACAACATCAACTTATAGACTTTAAGACTATTTTGTTAGCTTATAATATCTAAGTATTCCAAGGATTTCTGCGTTTTCAGCCTTAGAACCAATTGTTATACGTAAGCAATTACCACATAACGACACATTAGAACAATCCTTAACATAGATACCTTTTTCACACAGATAATCATACACACTTTGTGCATCTTTCATCTTTGCTAAGAAGAAATTGGCATTCGATGGATAGACTTTCTCACAACAAGCTAAACTCTCGAAGGCAAGCATCATACGCTTGCGTTCTAACAAGAGTATCTTTATCCAATCTTCAATATCATAACGATGCTTAAGTGCATCAAGTCCTTGCTCTTGTGTTAGTTGGCTGATATGGTAAGGATTACTCACCTTGTTAAAGATGTTTATAATTGCTTCTTGTGCATAAATCACACCTAAACGGATAGCAGCACTTGCCCATGCCTTAGAGAAAGTATTGAGTACTATCATATTAGGGAATTCTGACATACGCTCTCGAAAGGTTTGTAAGCGTGTGAAATCAGCATAAGCCTCATCAATAATAACAATACCATCAAATCCTTTCAATACCTTCTCAACTTCTTCAACATTCAGTAAATTACCGCTTGGCGTATTAGGAGAGCAAAGCCATACTAACATTGTATGCTTGTCACAAGCCTTAAGAACTTCTGCAGCATTTAACTGAAAGTCCTCATCCAAAAGTACTGAACGATATTCAATATCATTTAATCTTGCAAAACGTTTGTATAGTTCGCAAGTCGGTTCTATTGCTACAACATTATCAACCTTTGGCTGACAGAAGATTCGATAGCACATATCTATCGCCTCTGTAGAGCCATTGCTTAAGAAAATCTCCTTAGGTCTAACACCTTTTAGTTTGGCAAGTTCTTCCTTCAACTCTATCTGATTGTCAGAAGGGTAACGGTTAAAAGGTTTGTTATATGGATTTTCATTAGCATCAAGCATAATATGTTGAGAATCCCTTACATTCTCTTCAGCTTTAGTTTCAGCGCAAGAGATGAGTTCTCTAATATTTGTTCTGACCAGTTTCTGTAAGTCTATCATATTATGTTTCTTTGTAGGTTGGTAGTTAATTATTTCAAGAATAACAGCCTTTTATCGTCTTCTGAACTCAGCACAGACGATAGATGTTGCGATGGCTACATTCAAAGACTCTGCCGTTTCACGCTCTGGAGGATAGTTTGGAATGAGAAGTTTTCGATTAATCTTTGTTCTAAGCTGTGAAGATATACCTTTTCCCTCATTTCCCATTACAATCATTCCGTGATGAGAGAGTTCTTGACTATAAATGTTATTGCCATCCAAAAGCGTGGCATAGATAGGGTAGTCAACAGGGAGATGGTCTATCAACTCATTCAAGTTTAAGTAATGAAGTTTTACTCTTGCAATACTTCCCATCGTTGCCTGCACAACCTTTGGGTTCCAGCAGTCGGCGGTCTCATGCGAACAGAAGATATTTTCAATTCCAAACCAATCTGCAATTCGAATGATTGTACCCAAATTACCGGGGTCTTGCACGCCATCAAGAGCTAATACAAGTTGATTATCAATATATTTATTGAATAAACTTAAGTAATCATTTGTTACTTTACAATCTTCTTCAGGCATCTTGAAAACACCCAAAACAGGCTGTGGATGTTGGAGAAAAGAAACCTTTTTGATATCTTCAATATCTGCCAGAATCTCATCTGCCACAAACCCTTCGTGCAGCAAATCATTGACAACTTTAGGTCCTTCTGCTACAAATAATCCAACTTTCTCTCTTCCTTTTTTAGTCTCAAGAGAACGGATAAGCTTTATCTTATTTTTTGATATCACTTCGCAAATTTACAAAAAACTATCCACTCGCCGACTATTACTTCTTAACTTTTTACTACCTTTGCATAAAATAAGCTGCGTTCGGCAAATCGAAAGTCTACTTTCTTTGCGATTACGTGTATTATTTTGGGATTAACAAATTAGGATATCAATGCTATTTCCAAAGTCACATAGATTTCTCACACCGCTTCTTATCGTTATGACTATATTTGTTGTCATAGCGTGTTCGTCAGATAAGTTTGTTCCTGATGGGCAATATCTTTTGGATAAGGTAGAGCTACGTTCTGACAGAAAGGACGTTAACTCTTCACTTCTGATGCAGTATGTACGTCAAAAAGGGAACTCACGTTGGTTCTCTCTCTTTAAGATTCCATTAGGGACTTACGCTATGGCGGGAGAAGATACGACGAAATGGATTAACCGTACACTACGTAAAATGGGAGAAGAACCTGTATTGTATGATTCTGTTCAGGCTCGTCTTTCTTCAGAAGATTTGACAGTTGCTATGCAGAATATGGGGTACATGAATGCAACAGTAGACATAGAGAAAAAGGTTAAAGGAAAGAAACTGACCCTTAACTATCTGCTTCACCCTGGTAACCCTTATATTATTGATCGATTTAACTATGAGATAGAGGATTCTATTATTGAAAGAGTACTTGCTCCTCACCTCAAAAAAGATACAGAACGACCACACCAGTTTACCGTTACTTCTTTGGATAACGAGCGTAAAAGGCTGACACATATCTTAAATGACTCTGGTTTTTACAAATTTCATAAGGATTTCATATACTATACTGCAGACTCCACACAAGGAAGACAGCATGTAAACGTGACGTTACACTTAACAAAATACGTTGAGAATAGCGATGCTGAGCCAACATTACACCCACGCTATGTTATCAATAACGTCAATTTTATTCCAGGTGATTCAACAGGTTTCCATCTTAGAAAGGGAGTCTTGGAAGATAATACCCTAATAGAAAAAGGTAAGTATTTCTCAGCAACAGATTTACAAAAGACTTATAACAACTTCTCTCGTCTTGGTGCAGTACGTTACACAAATATCAATTTTAGGGAAGTGCCTCGCTATGATAGTTTGGTGATAGGTAAGACATTTACCTATACAACATCTTCTACGCATTACTTAGATGCAGATATTCAAGTCTCAAACAACAAACCTAATACTATCTCTTTCCAACCAGAAGGAACAAATACTGCAGGAGATTTAGGTGCTGCAGCCGTACTTTCTTATCAGAATAGAAACCTTTTTAGAGGGAGTGAACATTTAAGTGTAGAGTTTCGTGCAGCTTTTGAGGCCATTAAAGGACTTGAAGGCTATAAAAATAGTGACTATGAAGAGTATAGTGTACAAACACATCTACAGTTCCCTCGCTTCTTAGCTCCATTCATATCAAAGAACTTTAAAAGAAAGAGTAGTGCAACATCAGAGGTTTCTGTGGGATGGAATCTTCAAAACAGGCCAGAGTTCCATCGTCGAGTCTTCTCTTCTGCATGGAAATATCATTGGTCGGATCCCATTCGTCATCTGACATATGACTTTGATCTCCTTAACCTCAGTTATGTATATATGCCGTGGATTAGTGAGACTTTCAAACATGATTACCTCGATAATGCGACAACTCGTAATGCCATTCTACGCTATAACTATCAAGATTTATTTATCTTACGTACAGGATTTGGCGTGAATTACAATGGAGCTAACCAAGCATTCAGAGCAAGAATGGAATTGGCAGGCAACTTACTGAATGGATTGAGTGGTGTCTTCAACTTTAAAAAGAATAACGAAGGAAAACGAACACTTTTCAATATTGCCTATGCACAATATGCAAAGTTCGACTTCGATTATACCAAGATACTACGATTTGACGAGCGTAACTCCTTAGCTTTACATGGTGGCTTGGGTATTGCAATTCCTTATGGAAACAGTATAGTACTTCCATTTGAGAAGCGTTATTTCTCTGGTGGTGCCAACTCTGTTCGTGGCTGGAGCGTAAGAGAGTTGGGACCGGGTAAGTTTAAGGGTGTTGATGGTCGAATAGACTTTATCAACCAGACTGGTGATATGAAGCTTGATTTAAACGCAGAGTATCGTACACATCTGTTTTGGAAAATTGATGCAGCAGCCTTCATAGATGCAGGAAACATATGGACACTACGTGACTATGCTGACCAACCAGGCGGACAGTTTAGCTTTAAGAGTTTCTATAATCAAATTGCGGTTGCATACGGACTTGGTTTACGACTCAATTTCGATTACTTCATACTTCGATTTGATGGTGGTATGAAAGCCATTAACCCTGCTTATACAAGTACTGAAGAGCATTATGCTTTATGGCATCCAAATCTAAAACGAGACTTTACGTTCCATTTCGCCGTAGGACTTCCATTTTAGTCATTTCATAGATACTTTTATGTTTAATTATTCCTAAAAGTAAAGTGTATAATAAGGCAAAGATAAACAATAATTTTGTCTATCAAAATACTTTTGTTACATTTGCCTAAAATAAGAAAATAATGCTGAGGTTTTTATCTTTCGGCAGTGGTAGTAGTGGTAATTGCTATCTTTTATATACTGACACAGATTGTTTAATGATAGACTGTGGTGTTGGTATTCGTACATTAAAGAAGCATTTCCACAACTATGGTCTGCAATTAAATATGGTTCATAATGTGCTTATCACCCATGATCATGCTGATCATGTGAAGTCGGTTGGCTCTATAAGTGGTGATTTGCAACTACCTGTATATACAACAGAAGATGTTC
>CAUTPS010000001.1:0-120475 GCA_963540415.1 uncultured Prevotella sp. | reverse complement strand
AGCGTTCGTGCTCTTCTGCAATACGCCGTCGTCGTCCTTTACGTAGATATAATCGCCTGCTTCCCAATAGAAGTCACCGCTATTATAACTCAGTGACGTGCGCGTCTTGTTCTCGCCACCTGCCACGAAGGTTGTTAGGTTCTTGTCGTTATCACCCTCTTTGTTGGTTGGGTTTTGTGCCACATCTTCCTTAGCACAAGATGCGAAAGTCAAGGCGATGCCGAACACGACAGCCAAAGACTTTAGTTGCGATGCAAATGAATATTGTTTCATTGTCTTTTTCATCTTTCTTGCTTTTTTTGTTCGTTTTCTGTTTTTTGTTAATTAATCACTTTAGAAATTAGTCGTCCCATGATGATGAGCTGTCATCCTTAGCTTCCTCATTGCTGCCCTCCTCAAAGTGCTCATCACTCCATAAGCCGAAAGACTTTGCTGAAGCTGAAGGACCGCTGGCGTGGGTTGCCTTCTTGTGCTGGCTCGGGAAGGACGCCTCCATGAGGTAAGTCGTTTCACTCACTTGGATTATCATGCAACGTGGTGCAGAATAAACCTTCTTTTCTTGTTTCTTTCTCATTGCTTTTTTGATTTGATTAAAAATAGTTGTTACTGTTCTATAGATGTGGCTTTATTATGTCACCTTTATATATACATCCTGACGAACTCATTATTTATCCTTGCTGATTGCCTGCCCCCTCCCCGCTCCATAGGCAGACAGCATATCACTGCTGCCTGCCCGAGAAATCAACGAGAGGAAACAAACTATTATTAGAGAATTACAATTATCTATTACGGTTATTTCAGTGCTTAAAACGTTCTTATTTTGCTTTTTTGACAGCTCGCAAACGGGCACAAAAAAGCGAACAAAGGAAACTTCGTGAAGTCCTTTGCTTACAACGGTTACGGCACGCTTCGCGCGCGCGTAGGATAAAACAAAAAATATTGGCTTAGACGTTAGTAGCGCCTGTGTGTGTGTGTGTTAGCAAAATATCTGAGACTACCAAATATAAAGCACTAAAAAAGGCAAAGAAATCAAAGTTTCTTTGCTGCGCTATAGTCGTCGGATATGTCGTTAATAATCTCATCACGGCCGCAAAGGTATAACATATTTTTAGAACTGACAAGAAAAACCCAAAGAAATATATAAATTAAATAAAAAAAGGACAGGAAAACAGGGGGACAGAGTATGAAAAAGACAGAGTAACAAAAGGACAAAAGACAGGGTAAGGGAAAGACAGAGTAACAGGGGGACAAGGGAAAGGCAAGTAAAGCCCCCGCTAAAGTTTATTCAAAGGAGAGTGAAGAATAACTTTTACAAAAGCGGGGGGAATTACTAAGAGTTCTATATTCTTATTACATCAGATGCAACCAACGAAGAATGTCGTTGAGGTTGGCAAATATCATAAGGAGGATTAGGATGGTTATACCAACATACTCCGCACGTACCATGAACTTCTCTGAAGGTTTACGACGAGTAATAATCTCATAGAGAAGGAATACGACGTGACCACCATCCAAAGCAGGGATAGGAAGAATGTTCATGAAGGCAAGCATGATACTCAAGAAGGCTGTCATTGACCAGAACATATACCAGTCCCAGAATGGAGGGAAAAGACTACCGATAGCTCCGAAGCCACCAATACTCTTTGCACCGTCAGCTGAAGCAAGGTAACGGAAGTTACCAACATAGCCACGCAGCACGTTCCAACCATGCTTTATACCTGCAGGGAAACTCTCAAAGAAGGAGTATTCCTCCTGTACAGGCTTATAATAACTTGCCAATGTTGACTGTAAAACACCCAACTTCAAATCAGGTGTCAACATAAGTTTTAATGTATCGAGCTTTGCTGCGCCCTTATGCTGAACTGTCAGCACAACAGAACGAACTGCAAGAGAATCCTTATGGCTATTCTTCACCGCTAAGACATCACTCAACACACCTGTCTGATAATTCATATCTGACCATGTCTCAACAGGCTTTCCATTGATAGACTTGATGACATCGCCTGCCTTGATGCCTGCTTTCGCTGCTGGCGTATCACCCAACACGCTATCAACTTGTGCAGGAATAAAAGGCTCTGCGAACAGAGGACGAGTCTTAATCATTGAGAGCATATCCAAATCGCCAGACAGAGTAATACTATGTTTCTTACCATTACGAAGAACGTCCACACGCTTTGCCTGTGCTATCTGACGGAAGAAATCGCCATTCACATTCGCATACTCACGGAAAGGACCTTGATCTGTTCCCAACATCACGTCATGGTCTTTGAAACCTAAAGCTTTAGCCTCAGCATTGAAACGCATACCCATACTCATGTCAGACACCTTGAAATAGCTGTCTCCCCATACAAACATCACCATTGAATAAATGAAGAGAGCGAGAACAAAGTTGACCAACACACCACCTATCATAATCAAAAGACGCTGCCAAGCTGGCTTTGTACGGAACTCCCATGGTTGTGGTTCCTGCTTCATCTGGTCGGTATCGAAGCTTTCATCTATCATACCAGAAATTTTGCAGTAGCCACCCAGTGGCAACCAACCCATACCATATTCCGTATCGTCTTTCTTAGGTTTCCAACTGAAAAGTTTACCTTTCCACTTACCGATGCCCACATCGAAGAATACGAAGAACTTCTCAACGCGAACGCCAAAAAGCTTCGCAAAGAACATGTGTCCGCCTTCATGCAGCAGGACAAGCAGAGAGATTGCCAGAATGAACTGAAGCAATCTGATCAGAAATGTTTCCATTATTTATCTATTCATTATTTATTATTCATAATCTCAAGTGCTACACGGCGTGCCTCAGTATCCGTCTGCACATATACATCATAATCTGGATTGCTATCAAAAGCAACAGTTTGCATTGCCTTCTCAATGATGTCGCCCATTGCCAAGAAACTACAAGCACCCTTACGGAAGCCTTCATTGACAATCTCGTTGGCTGCATTGACAATACAAGGCATATTGCCACCCTTGTTAATAGCTTCGTATGCCATTGCAAGACACTTAAACTTCTCCACATCAGGCTCAAAGAACTCTAATGGCTGACGGAAAAGATCTAACCTATCGCCGCCTAACGATAGACGTTGAGGGAATGAAAAGGCATATTGGATAGGTAATCTCATATCTGGAACACCTAACTGTGCCTTTACACCACCATCACAGAACTGTACCGCACTGTGAACAATAGACTGAGGATGAACCAAAACCTGTATCTTATCAGCAGCAACGCCAAAGAGCCACTTAGCTTCTATCACCTCGAAACCCTTGTTCATCAAAGATGCAGAGTCGATAGTAATCTTTGCTCCCATATCCCATGTTGGATGTTTGAGAGCATCGGCAGCTGTAACTGTCTTCAACTGTTCATGGGTAAAGGTACGGAATGGTCCACCAGAACAAGTGAGAAGAATCTTCTCAATCTCGTTCGCATCTTCACCAACTAAGCTCTGGAAGATAGCGCTATGCTCACTATCTACAGGCAGGATAGGCACATGATACTGCTGAGCCAACTGAAGAATCAGCTCGCCAGCAACGACAAGTGTCTCCTTATTCGCCAAACATATCTTCTTCTTTGCTTTGATAGCGTGGATTGTTGGAGCAAGACCCGAATAGCCAACCATCGCAGTGAGTACCATATCTATTGATGGTGACTCAACGATGTCCTCCAAAGCTTTGCTACCTGCATATACCTTTACATCAGGCATATCAGCCAACTCTTGCTTCAAAGGTTCATAATAAGCCTCATCAGCAATGACAACCGCAGCAGGATTAAAGCGACGAGCCTGCTCAGCAAGTTCCTTCCAACGATGATTAGCAGTGAGTGCATAAGCCTCGTAGAGGTCTGAATGCTGACTGATAACATCAAGGGCTTGCGTACCAATGCTACCTGTTGAACCTAATATACAGATTTGTTGTTTCATTAATTCTTTTAGTTTATGCTGCGAATCAGAGGTCAAGTAGTCCTGCTGGAATCCGCATCGTAATCGTCTTTGACGCTATGTCTGTCGCAACGATAAGTTCGTCAGTGGCAGGAATGAGTATTTCCTCGCCTTCAGGTGTAGTCACCTCAAAGAGCGTATTGACAGTTGATTCATCTACAGCAACAATCTTGCCAATCACGTTATTCGTTACTTCATCTATCAAGGAATAACCGACAATCTGCGCCAATGACACATCATCTGCCCCTTCTTCTGCCAACTTACGTGGGAAATAGACAATACATCCCGTCAGTTCGCGTGCCTGTGCATCGCTATTGATGTCACAAAACTTCATCAGGGCTATCTCATCAGAACGGAATCGGTATTCCTCCATAAAGAAAGGAACGAGGATTCCGTCTATGTCCAATATCAGGTAATCGGCATCTACCACATCAAAAACGTCATCGGAGAACTGCAACTGCAACTCTCCGTGTACGCCATGCGGCTTCCCGATGCGCCCAATCTTATAGACTTCTTCCTTCTTTATCATCTTTTCATCTTATATCAGTAGTACTGATAAAACTACAGCTTATTCCAATACTAAATTGTTTTTTCAGTAAAACGGTCGACCCTTTTGCCCAAAACCGTCTACCTTTTTGAGGAAAAAGGTCAACCTTTTTACGAGAATAGGTCAACCCTATTTATCTAAAATTCACAACACACTCTTTCAAAGTGCAGTTTTAGATACGATGGGACTAACAAACCTCTGCTCGATGAATCTTTGCACCAAGAGCATTGAGGCGTCCTTCGATATTCTCATATCCTCGGTCAATCTGTGCGATATTATCGATACGGCTTGTTCCCTGTGCTGTCAGTGCTGCGATAAGCAGTGCAATACCAGCACGAATATCAGGACTTGACATACGACCCGCACGAAGTTTCTTAGCATTATCATGACCAACAACTACGGCACGATGAGGGTCACAAAGAATAATCTGTGCACCCATGTCAATGAGTTTATCCACGAAGAACAGACGACTCTCAAACATCTTCTGGTGGAAGAGCACACTACCTTGTGCCTGTGTAGCAACGACGAGCAACACAGAGATAAGGTCTGGTGTCAGTCCTGGCCATGGAGCATCACTAATAGTCATAATCGTTCCATCAATGAAAGAGTCTATCACATAGTGGTCCTGACGTGGGATAAGAAGATCATCACCATCCTCAATTATCTGTATACCGAGTCGACGGAAGGTATCAAGAATCAATCCCAAGTTAGGAACTGACACCTCCTTTATACGAACACCATCACCAATCATTGCAGCAATACCAATGAAAGAGCCTACCTCAATCATATCAGGCAGGATTCTATGGTCAGCAGAATGCAATTCCTTCACACCCTCGATAGTAATCAAGTTGCTGGCAATACCGCTAATCTTCGCTCCCATTGCATTAAGCATCTTACAGAGTTGCTGGATATAAGGCTCACAAGCAGCGTTATAAATTGTGGTTGTTCCTTCTGCTAACACTGCTGCCATAACAATATTGGCAGTACCCGTAACAGATGCTTCGTCTAATAACATATAGGTTCCAACAAGTTTATCAGCCTGTATCTCATATACATCACGGTCTTCAACACGCCCAAAGTGTGCACCAAGATTCTTGAATCCAAGGAAGTGGGTGTCCAAACGACGACGACCAATCTTGTCACCACCTGGCTTCGCAATAGTAGCCTTACCAAAACGACCCAACAATGGACCAATCATCAAGACACTTCCACGCAGTGAAGAGCATTTCTTCACAAAGTCACTACTCTCCAAATAATCGAGGTTTACTTCGTCTGCTTGGAAAGAGAACTCATTAGGGGCAAGCTTCTTAACCTTCACCCCAATATCCTGTAAGAGCTTGATGAGATTGTTCACATCGAGGATATCAGGTACATTACGTATGATAACTTCTTCAGATGTCAATAGTGTTGCGCAAATCACCTCCAAGGCTTCATTCTTTGCACCTTGTGGAGCAATCGTGCCACTCAGCCGATGTCCACCTTCTATGATAAAGGATTCCATGTGTCGTTATATTACTTTTTCTTCTTATTACGAGGCTGAGCAAACTCTCTCGCATTAATTTTCTCAAACTTGAATGTATCAAGATCAAGCTGAATCTTACCATCTGTATAGCGAGCAAGGTCTGAAGCTATCTTCTCATCATCACAAGTACCATGTCCCCACTGCATCAGACTACGTTTCATCTGATTAGCAACCGAACGCACGAAAGCATCCCGACGACTACCAGGCTCCATTGCCTTCAACTCTTCAAAAGCCTCAAACAATAGTTTTCCATAGTGCCTTACAGGGATATTCGACATAGGATAAGTCATTGGCTCTGGCTTAGTGGCAATCTTCAAAGCATCTGACACATCGCAAGGATAGTCAATATCCAACTCAAAGTTTGCCATCAATGCCAGATGATCCCATAACTTTTCCATGTGATCAAAGTTACCACGATTCTGGGCATTCATCCTATCCATTATGGAAATAATGGTTTCTGCACACCGCTGACGCTCTTCCTTTGTAGGGAGGCCAATGGCATAATCTACCATGTTTTGTATCTCTCGCCCATACTGTGGTAGTATGAGTCGCTCTCGCTGTGTGTTATAATCTAATCCTTCTATATTCATTGAATAGTGAATGTTACATTTTAAGTGATGACGTCAAGCCTTATTCTAAAGCCTAATCTACAGCAATGGCTTTGCCTGCTTAGCAACGAAGTCCTTGAGATAGAATGGAACGAAGTAAGCTACATCCTCAAACTTCTCTTGTGCAATACGCTTCTCTGCCAATGGGAACATATTCTTAGCCAAAGCATCAATACCCTTGATTAGGTGCGCATTAGGATGATTGATAATCTCCATGCACTTCTCTGCACCATTACCAAAGAAGTAAACAGGACCACGCTCAAGGTATTCCTTGTAGGTATTCTCGTCTACTACATCTGCCTGAATGCCACGAACCTCTTTCAAGGCACGGTCATATACAGCAGAATAAACTTCCATACGGCGCGCATCAATCATTGGAACGAGGAGTGCATTTTCCTCAACCTCCTCATGATGAAGCAATACTGGTACAGCTAACAGTTCCAAGGTAGGTACTGCCAACAACTTTACGCCACGTCCATAGCAGATTCCCTTTGCCATAGACACACCGACACGCAGACCAGTATATGAGCCTGGACCACCACTAACTGCCACTGCATCGAGTGACAAGCCATTATCATCTATAAAGGCAAGTGCCTCATCTACAAATGTTCCTAACTTTTCTCTATGCTTAGAATCGAGCGTATCTTGCTTATCGAAAATACAAGTTCCATCCTGACTTACTGCAACAGAGCACACATTTGTACTCGTATCAATATTTAATATACAAGACATAAAAATCAATTATGTTCTAAATAACTTGCAAATATACTCTTTTTATTCCACATTTTTTGTACATTTGCAAAAAATTAACGCGAAAAGCTCATGATACTATCAATGACTGGCTATGGCAAAGCTGTCGTAGCCTACAAGGAAAAGAAAATCAATGTTGAGGTGAAATCACTTAATAGTAAGTCACTCGACCTCTCAGCACGCATCGCACCCCTCTACAGAGAAAAGGAAATGGAAATCCGTCGTCTCCTTGCACAGAAGTTAGAACGCGGTAAAGTTGACTTCTCCCTATGGGTTGAAAAGGAGTCTACTGTTGATGCTACTCCTATCAACGCTGCTCTCGTAGAGAACTATTATAAACAGATTAAGGCAATCTCTGCATCTACAGGTATCCCAGAACCAGAGGATTGGTTTACAACACTTCTCCGCCTACCTGACGTAACAGCAAAGACTGAAGTTGAGGTTTTAGATGAGGAAGAATGGTTAGTAGCACAGCAGGCTATCAACGAGGCTATTGAAAAGCTCACCGAATTCCGCAAACAGGAAGGAGCTGCTCTACAAAAGAAGTTTACTGAGAAGATTGACAATATTGCTAACCTTTTGAAGAGCATCGAACCTTTTGAAAAGAGCCGTGTACCAAAGATTAGAGAAAAGATTATCGATGGTCTTAAACAGATTCCAGAGGTTGACTACGATAAGAACCGTCTTGAGCAGGAACTGATTTATTATATTGAGAAACTTGATATCAACGAGGAGAAGCAGCGACTGACAAACCACCTCAAATACTTCCATGAAACAATGAAAGAGAGTGGTCATGGTGTTGGCAAAAAACTCGGTTTCATCGCACAAGAAATGGGACGCGAAATCAATACCACTGGCTCTAAGAGCAATCAAGCAGAGATGCAGAACATCGTTGTCAAGATGAAGGACGAACTGGAGCAGATTAAGGAACAGGTTTTGAATGCGTTGTAGAGGGACCTCCCCCAACCCCTCCAAAGGAGGGGAGTAACAAAAAGAATATAGTCTGCAACGAGTATTAAAACCTATAAACAGATAAGTAGCTGCTATGAAAAAGATAGACAAGGAACATAGCTACTTTGGAAGTTTTCATTATCATACAAATGATGCTTCTACCTATCAGCTACTTTGTCAAAATGCAAAATATAACAGAAAGCATCCTACTAAAGCAGAAGAACTTTTGTGGGAGCACTTGAGAGGGAAACAATTAGGTGTACGTTTTCGTCGACAACATCCTGTCTATGATTATATCCCTGACTTCGCATGTCTTTCATTAAATCTTATAATAGAAGTTGACGGAGATTATCACCTCGCAGAAGAACAGCAATTAAGCGATAGAGAACGAGATACTTACCTTCAACATTTTGGCTTTCATATCATAAGATTCTCTAACGAGGAAGTTCTTCAAAATCTCGATAAAGTATTAAACAAAATAAAAACAGCTATGAACAAGCTTTCATCTGAAAACCCATCTGCTAATATAACACCAGCAGTTAAGATACAGGAAGACACTTCTAACATCGCATCGTCTCCTAACACGTCCCACGACTGTCCGTTAGGCACTCCCCTCCTTCGGAGGGGTGGGGGGAGGTTACTCATCCTCTCCGCACCTTCTGGTGCAGGTAAGAGCACCATCGTACAGTGGTTGATGAAGGAACATCCAGAATTAAAGTTAGCTTTCTCAATCAGTTGTACCACCCGCGCACCACGTGGTACGGAGCAGAATGGTGTAGAATATATCTTCCTTTCACCAGAGCAGTTCAAAGAGAAAATTGCTAATGGAGAGTTCCTTGAGTATGAAGAGGTTTACGAGGACCGCTTTTATGGTACATTGAAATCACAGGTAGAGAGCCAGTCTGCAGCAGGCCAGAACGTTATCTTCGATGTTGATGTGAAGGGTGGCTGCAACATCAAGAAGTTTTATGGCGATCGTGCTTTAAGCCTTTTCATTCAGCCTCCATCTGTTGAAGAACTTCGTCGTCGCCTTGTTGGCAGACAAACAGATAGTGCAGAGGCGATTGAAAACCGCCTTGCTAAGGCTTCAGAGGAGCTTACCTTCGCTGAGAAATTCGATAAGATAATCGTAAATGACGACCTTGAGAAAGCAAAGCAAGAAACTTATGAGGTTGTAAAGGCGTTTTTAGAGGGATAAAAAAAGCCTCCCCCAACCCCTCCGAAAGGAGGGGAGCTTAACCCATACACTAAGGATAAGAAGAGAGCATTTATCATAGAATAGTTTTTTATAGAAAAACAAGGGACTATAAGATTACTATAACAACTATCCCATATAGAGCCAATAACCCCAAACATCTCCAATGAAACCATCAAACAACGTTACCCAGCAAAAGACTCCCCTCCCTTCGGAGGGGTCGGGGGAGTCTACCCCTTTGCTGGGGGAGGCTTCCATTGGTATCTTTGGTGGTTCCTTCAATCCCATTCACAATGGACATATAGCCCTTGCCAAAGCCTTTCTTGAAAAAGAAAAATTAGATGAGGTGTGGTTTATGGTATCACCGCAAAACCCATTCAAGGTGAACCAGCAGCTTTTAGCCGACCATCTCCGTTTGGAATTAGTGCGAAAGGCAATAGCCGATAACCCCCATTTTAAGGCTTCGGACTATGAGTTCCGACTTCCGAAACCTTCCTATACATGGAACACTTTGCAGCATCTCAGCCATGACTTCCCCACTCATCGCTTCACACTTCTCGTTGGTGGTGACAATTGGGAAGCCTTCGACCGATGGTATCATGCAGAGGATATCCTCACTCACTACCCTATCGTAGTCTATCCACGACACAACCAAAGAATCTCAGAAACGTCACTGACCCATGGCGTCACTATCCTTCAAACACCTTTTATTGATATCAGCAGTACAGATATACGCCAACGAGTAAGCCAAGGAAAAGCTATCGATGGTCTGGTACCTACAACGATCATCTCTGATGTTCATCGCTTATATTAAGTTTTTTCACAAGAGCAGTTTACAATAGTAGATTATCCATATTACATACAGACGAGCAAATAACCGACTAATAATAGGATGGTTTTACTAACATGCAATTGTCTCCTTCACCTATTTATGAATCTTATTCACACTTACAATTCATTTTATTCTCCCTTACTCGCTTTATATACAAATATCATAATACTTAGAAAAAAAGTTATTCTCTTCAGATAGGGAGTGATCTTACTTATCTAAATAAGGAAGATAAACGCGACTATTACCCCCAAATTAATTTTAGTTTTAGTTGCTGTCATTTTAACATTTGAAAGATATCTTTTGATTATCAAGATATTAAACACACACAAGGGATGACAGATATGACAGGAAAATAATTCTCATATCAAATAGAGGTAATAAGGAAGTACAACAAACAAGAGGGCTGGGAACGCTTATTAGTCCCCAGCCCTAAGTGCTTACAAATAAAAGAATAACTATCGACAACAAGGAGGATTGAGTAAGAACGCACCTCTCTAAACAATCCATCACCTTATATTATATCTCATTCTTGAGTTTCTGGAAACGTTTCTGACACCGTTTCTTATAATTGTATTTGAAGATATGCTTTTCTATTTTCCGCATATTATAAGTAAACGAGAAGCAAACCTTATCAAGCCATTTTGTCTGCTCGTCCGTATAGATAGAACGAGGAATCCTTACGAAGTAGAGGTCGACTATTGTGTCAAATGCCGAGAACTGTCGATGGTTTCTCTCAAAAAGCCAAACTTCAGAATAGAAACGATTGGTAGAAATAACCGCTTTATCAAAAGTTGGTAGTGTCCTTATATAAGCCGACCTTGCCCACCAGAAACTACCAGAATACATTGTATAGTTGCGTGGTGGCCATCGATAACAGCTATAGGTATCGTATCCTTCATTCAGAACATTCACAGCAACCTTCCATTTATCAAAGATGAAATATTCCAACATCTCTCTCCAAGCCTCTATCTTCTTCTTAAAAGAGCAGAAGAGACGGTCGTTAGAGGTTAGCGACTGGTAAGAGATACCCTTCGTATGGAAGTAATAGAAAAGACAATCCTCCTTTTCAGACAGTTGCTTAATGAACTCTAAAGCAGGATACTCATACCGCTTAGGATCAGTGACATTGGATATTATCACGAGTTTATCACTATTGATAATACGCTTCAAACATTCCACATCTGCTTGATTACCTGCTATACAACTCACGAAGAAAGTCGTTGTCGCATCCAGCAGACCACTCTTACGTAGATTATCAATCTGCCTTCTCACCAATGGCTCCCATCCAGTGTCTAACATGACATGATAAACACCATAGATTGGCAGCTCACTCTTCGGGTCGCCCTCCCATCTTCGCAAGTCCTTTCGGTCGTAGACATGGAAAAGACTCTCTCTTATCCGTTGCAGAAAACTACTCATACCAGTTCTTCCTCTATTGAAAGGATGAGACGACGGAACATCTCTTTTAACCCATAATGCGCTTTCCATCCTAACGCCTGAATACGCTGTGTGGCGAGTCTGAGCTTTGTTGTTGGCGAATATCCTAACCCCTCTTGTGGCTGTATCACCACCTTCACACTCTGAGGATTAAACGTCGAGGCAACCAACTCAGCCATCTCACGGATAGAGATATAAGTGTCTTCGTTTGCTACATTGTATGCTTCGCCATCCTTACCACGCAAGAGAATATACAGCATTGCCGTAACGGCATCTATCGTATAGCAATAGCAACGACTGAGCTCGCCTGTCGTATGTAGAATGATATCCTCGTTCTTCATAACACTGCGTGCAAATTGTGCAAAGACACGATTGTCATTACCATTCACACCAGCACCGAAGGTCTGTGCCAAACGTGCCACTTTCACGTGAACACCGTACTCGTCTGCATAATTATGACACAATGCTTCGGCAGCTCTCTTTGCTAACGGATAACTGCTACGAGTTGCCATTGGGTCAAGATACCCCTGCATGTCTTCTGTGAGTGGGCGTCGGTCGTCAGTGACAGTACCATAGACTTCTAACGTTGAGGCTAACACCATCGAAGTTACTCCATGCTGATGGGCGTAAGACAATAGGTTTTGCATACCGCCATAGACAGTATTCATCGTCTCTACAGGGTGTTCAACGAAATCTTTTGAAGCTGTAGGGGCAGCAAAATGGAAGAGGTAGTCTATCTTTTTCGTAGGTGCGAATGGTTCAACACAAGAGAAGTCATAGGAATAATAGCTGATTTCATCGCTTACCTGACCAAACATTCTCTCTGCTTTCTGCACGTTCCTTACAACAGCCACCACGTGTAAGTTGATACCTTTTTCTGTGCGTAGAGCCAACAGGCAACGTACCATACATGCACCCAATAAGCCAGTTGCCCCCGTTACAGCTATCGTCTTCCCTTCCAATGCTGCTGAGAAAGGAAACGTATCTGCAAAATAGCTTATATCTTCTTTTAGTATTCTTTCCTTCATCCTCACCCTATAAAGTTATAAAAATCCCTATTCCATCGACACATAACAACACCTTTACAATCCAAATATCTGCTGATCTTCATGCACCTTCACCATCGCACGAAGCACGAAGAAATCTGTTGGGGTTGTAATCTTAATATTCTCCATTGGCCCGATAATCGTCCCTAACTTATACCCATAGTGGCTCATCATCGTACAAGAATCGATGAAATCGGCTTTTCCTTCCGCCAGGGAGCGTCGATGAGCAGTTATTATATCGACCAAACGGAAACTCTGTGGCGCACGAGCAATGAACGATTCGGCACGAGAAGGAATCTCCAAAGCGTCGTCAGCCTGCTTCACGATAAGTGTTTCTGTTGCTGGGATACAAGTGATACAACTCCCTACTTCTTCAACTTTCTTAATGTTATCTGTTATCGTCTCTTCTGTTATGAGCGGACGAACACCATCGTGAATAAGAACGATTGTCTCTTCATTACTTACACTCTTACTCTGTGCATATTCCTCTGCAGCGCACAGTCCCTTGTAGATAGACTCCTGTCCAGACTTTCCACCTGGTATAATCTTCACTACCTTATTAATCTCAAACTTACGGAGCTGCTTCTCAAGGAAAGGAATCCAACTTTCAATACATGCTACTACGATAGCATCTATGTTCGGATGGTTATCGAACAACTCTAATGTATAGATGATTATCGGCTTTCCGTTTAGGTCAAGAAACTGCTTAGGGCGCGACTTTGTGCGCATACGTAGTCCAGAACCTCCTGCAAAGATTACTGCTATGTTCATAATTATATTTGGCTTATTGTTATTATAAGATGGGGATATCACTGCCTACTGACACGTACATTACTGTACCGTCTTACTACTTAAAGACGACATCTATCTTGTGTCTATCACGCTTATTCCTTGGTGGTAAGTCCATGTAGTTCCCATAGGCGATACGACATAACTCATCAGCATCGGCTGGACCTTCAAAGGTATGACCTTCAAAGACGATATCTTTATGTGGTATCATGCAACGACGCGGGTTCTGCTCATAAAACCATGCACCGTAAGAGTGCATATAGAGGTCGGGATTACCAAACAGTTTCCCTACCAAGCGGAACACTGGAAAGACAATGACATGTAAGATTTTATAACTCATTTGTGCCAAGAGAGGATAACGACCAGCTAACTTTGTATTCACATTGACCGATAGTTTTGCTGCCAAACGCTGTAACCAAGGAATCATATTACCCTCATAGGGGAAGATGTCTACATGAAGTCCTCTGAACTTCTGCGCCTCATGCATTCTTCGGTCAGCACTCTGCTGATTATCATGACTTCTGTTCTCGCTCTTTAAATCACGCAGACAAGCCCATTCCTTATAGAAACCAGGGTCCGTGTCGTTGTCTTGTAAGACGAATTGAGGGTGTGGATGCGCCTTCAAATAATCACAGAGACGTTTGAAATCCTTGTAGTCTACAACCATATCAATGTCGTCATCCCAAGGAATAAATCCCCCATGGCGCATTGCCCCTAACACATTTCCGCCATCAAGTCGGCAAGGAACACCTAGCTTCTTCGCTGTTTCTTGCAGATAGATAGCCATGTCGAGAAGTCGCAACTGTGCTTTTCTTAGCACAGAGCCGTCTGGGTTATATTCCTGTCGGAGACTTTCTTGTGTCTCTCCTGTGTTGAAAGTTTCAATCATTTTCCGTTAATATACTTGTTGCAAAGATAATAAAAGATTATGACTTCCCCCTCGGTCTCTTTAAAAACTTATGTTTTGATTTCATGATTCGAACAAATATACTTATATTTGCGGAGGTAATTAGGTGTCAACTTTATTGCTGTTTGTGTTGGTGTTTGCCCTCCGCACGAGTGGTGTTTACGCTTAGCACCAATGGTGTTTGCCCTCCGCACCATATGTGCGGAGTAATTACACGCCAATTAAAAACGGTAAATGAGGTTGTTACTGATCGTATAAAACATAGAAAGAGATTACACTTATAGAGGGAATGTTGACTGGAAAGCATAAGATTTATTGGATAATCAGAAAGCTCTTAGGTTACCTATTGTTGCTTGAGGTAGTATGGCTGATAATCAATTGCTTATCACCTTGGAGGTTATGGAGTAATGCGGATATCATAGTTGTCTGCACTTTACCTTGGATATTGCTTTTCTTTCTTATCCGCTATATCAAGCGGAGGTGGAAGGAAGATGGTAATGCCGCTATCGGTTGTTTATATACTCTGTTATGGGTGAGCATTCCTTTCATTATCATTGCACAACTACTATTTGGATGGTTGTGGAACTTAAGGAATGATTCAACCAAGATAACGTTTGAAGACGATAAGTATCAGGTAACAATTATTGAGGCACTATTCGCAACACAGATGGATAAGATGCAGATTATGGAACACTGTGGTCCATTCTATCATGAAGTCTATTTCAGTGAACTCCATGATGTTGATACAACCAATTTAAAAAGCACAGCAGCTATTGAAGACTTCCTTAAAAAGCCAAAGAGATAAATATAGCCGTAGGAAAGTCTCTTTACCATTCCAAAGAATGTAGGATTTGGCTTTTCCAAAGAAAAGCGTTATATTTGCATGCTAAATGGATTCTGCCAATCAAGGTGGGAAAGAAGAAATAATATCTTCCCTTTCTACACCTATGAAAAAAAGTACTTTCACGAAGGAAACTTTATATAGCAGAAGACAGCTAAGCTCTTTTTTAGATAGAACATACTCTGAGGGGGAGATAAGAAATAGCGTATCATAGAGATACAAAAGCTAATGGAAAAAGAAACACTCAAGGAGAAAACAGCCAAAGGACTCTTTTGGGGTGCATTGAACAATGGTACAATGCAACTGCTGAATATTGTAATTGGAATCTTTTTGGCACGTCTGCTCACACCAACCGACTATGGATTGGTGGGAATGTTGGCTGTTTTTACAGCGATTGCAGGGGCATTGCAGGAAAGTGGATTTACTACTGCACTTGCCAATATGGAGCGTCCAACGGATAATGATTATAATTCTGTCTTTTGGTTTAGTGCTATAATGGGTTGGATTTCATATATAGTCCTCTTCTTTTCAGCCCCTCTGATTGCAGCTTTCTTTCATCATTCAGAGCTTATCAGTCTATCCCGTTTCGTCTTTGCATCACTGCTTTTTTCGTCTTTAGGTACAGCCCCATCGGCTTATCTTTTTAAAAACATGATGGTCAAAGAGACAGCTTTGCTGCGTATCACCAGCCTTATTATTTCGGGTGTGGTAGGAATCATCTTAGCATTAAAGGGTTATGCTTATTGGAGTTTGGCTTGGCAGCAAGTGCTTTATATCAGTCTTACAAGTCTGTGGCGTTTCTTTATTATTCCTTGGCGACCCTCTTTTCACATCGACTTTACGCCTGTAAAGAAGATGTTTTCCTTTAGTTATAAGATTCTTGTGACGACGATTGTCAATACGATTAGTCAGAATATCCTAACCTTTATCTTCGGTCGTTTATATTCTGCAAAGGTGGTGGGAAACTTCTCTCAAGCCTTCAAGTGGGACACAATGGCAAGCACATTTGTATCAGGAACAGTGTCACAAGTAGCGCAACCAGTATTGGTAGAGGTGAATAATGACGTCAAAAGGCAAGTAAATGTGTTTAGAAAAATGATGCGTTTTACTGCCTTTTTGGTCTTTCCCGCTATGTTCGGATTAGCGATGATATCGCACGAATTTATCATTCTTCTTATATCAGATAAATGGATAGAGAGTATTCCTTTGTTGCGTATTCTTTGTATTAGTGGTGCCTTCCTACCCTTTTATACAATGTATCAAAACCTCATCCTTAGCCGTGGTAAGTCTGCTGTTTACATGTGGTGTACGGTCTTATTAATCGTAGCGCAGGTAGGACTCATTATCCTTTGTTACCAACAAGGAATCGTCTTCATGGTGAGTGTCTATACAGCTATTACTGTCCTTTGGTTGGGTGTGTGGCAGTTCTTTGCACATAAAGAGATTGGCATACGCTTCATAGATATCCTTAAGGATATTTACCCTTATCTATTAACATCTGTTGCGGTAATGATTTCAACCTATCTCATTACCTTATGGATACAGAGTCTTCTACTTCTATTGCTGACAAGAGTCGTCTTGGCAGCCCTGCTCTATTATATCGTTATGAAGTTGGGAGGTTCGCAAACACTAAAGGAGTGTCTCAATTACTTTCATCGTAAGAAAGGGTAATAGCCTTAATCTTAGTGGTACATGTACAACTGCATGATAGGATAAAGCATAGCACGAAGTAGCTTAATAGGTCCACCACCTGATGTATGAAAGAGTTTCTTATAGTTCTTCGTTAGTAGATATTGTAAACGTAAGAAAGCAAAGACGCCCTGCTTGGTCTCCATTCGCATTGCTTCGCGGGCTTCGATGAAATCGTGTATATTTGAATGTAAGCCCTCCATCAACATAAGCTTACCTTGAAAGATGGGAACAACCTTCTTACGTATCTCTTTATAATGGTTCAGACTCCACGTTAACTCAGTGAGAGCGTTCCTCCATGAGGGTAGACTACTACTATAATCATTGTAAGTAGTAGCCGCTGCATGGCGTCGGAAATTAACTAACACCTTATTACAATAAACGATACTGTCGTAGGATGCGGCAATAATACTCAATACAGCATCGTAAAGGGTGACCTTAAAAACAGGACTCTCAATGGGTGGTAAGAGATTAATCAATGCACGCTTACATAATAAAGTATGGCCCGGCAGACCTAAGAACATCATACGAAAGATATTCACATTGCGTGGTCTGTTGTCGAAATAAGCAAAGGAACCATCCGTCGAGAAGGGACACGTGTGTCCACTACATAGCAGCTTATCTCCTATACAACGCATCTGTGTCTCTATCTTATCCCTCTCCCAGATATCATCTTGGTCAGAAATGGCAACGTAATCACCTGTTGTACGATGCAATGCAGAAAGGAAGTTCGCATTAACACCATGTTCGCCTTCATTCTTAAAAGTACGAATAACAGCATGTTTTGACGCATACGCTTGTAGTATCTCCCATGTATGATCCGTAGAACCATCATCTTGAATGATAATCTCATGGATAGGATAAGACTGAGCAAGCAGTGAGTCTATCTGCTCCCTCACATATTTCTCACCATTGTAAGTACAGAGAACTATTGATACAGAGGCTTTGTTTTCCATAACTTTACTATAGTGTGAAGATGACGAGCATACTATTATAAACAATGAGGTAGAAAGCTATCAAGGCTGTCAGTAGGGTGATAGCATGCCTAATCCCACCTTTCATTGACTTTATCAAGCAACCTATACACAACGGTATGACGTAAGCCCAATGCGCTGTCATTATATATACCTCGTTAATACCAAACCCTAAACCTATATGAAGTATCATGTCAAGGGCGAAGAATGACAAACACATCCACATCAGCTTACTACGTTTACCAGCCCAGATTCCGCCTAAAAAGAGTAAGACGATAAGACCTTCAACAATATAGTTTACGACCCAGTTATAACTAACGAAGACTGGGCGATCGCGAATAACATCACATAACGTGTACTTCTGGTGCAACTGTATCGACTCACCAAAGAGGTTCTCAACGAGTGTCTCACAGCGAGAAGTAGTCACATCTGTCCAGTTCAAGAACGGTTGTTTACTCACTGGCGCACCAGAATGAGCATATTGTGGTGCGCTATACTTTGCCTTCAGCTGTGCCTTTCGGTGTTTTTTCCATAGTAACGCAAAAGCTTCTTTCTGCTGTTTACTATCTTTAAGATGCGTAGTATCGCTGAATTCTTTCCACATCTTGATCTTCTCATCCTTTACAGCTTTCTTTTCGTGTGCCTTTCGTGTATTGACGCTATCGGCAACGAACGTTTTGTACTCCCAAAGACCAAAGCTCCAGATTGCTGCGGAAGGTAAGATGACAACAAAAATGAGGTTCTTAGGATGAAAGAAACGCTTTCCCTTTGAGAAAAGATCAGCTAATAACACCTTTAACCCATTATTAAGTGATACGCCAGCAGTAAGGATAAAGAAGACAATCGTCTGCCATTTTTTCAAGGGTTTATGCTCTGCCATCTGCTTACCTGTCACATAAATCACTAAGAGAATAAGAAATAACGACAAGATGAAATGGTCGGGTGAGATAGCTGCTAATAGTACGTAAGCGAAGGAGAAAAGTAAAAAAGCAAGTACAGAAGACTCTCGTTGCGAGAGATGAAGGAGCTCTCTTCCTATTCGCATCATTAAAAGGAACGCATAAAGGGAACTGATGAGAAGGACGATAGCAACCAAGAACTGTACACAGTTAATGCCCAATAAGCTCATTAATCCCTGATTAATAAGATAGACCGGATAGTAGAAAAAAGCCAATAAAGGGTGCCTATGCACATCGTAGGCTGTTGTCCAGTCGGTAACAACGCAATAAGTGAGTGGGTCGAAACCAGACACATGGAACCAATCGAGGAAGTTTTTCCGATAATCCTTTGATATTTTTGAGAATACCGAATAGTAAGGAATAATCACTGTGGCGTGCATGATGAGCTGCCACAGGAGGAATAAACAAACCGAAAGGCGCTCGCCTTTTCTTATTTTAATAAACTTCATCCACATAGCTTACGACATTAAGCTTACGACATTAAGTAATAGAATGTCTGTCCTGCATTGTAAATCCAAAGGTAGATGGTTAGCATGATTAACGCCACGCGCATCAATTTTAGCCATTTCATCGACAATCGTTTCAGTAAATAACCATAGGAGATAGGGATAATGAATGCCCATCCTGAAGTCATTATATACACTTCAGTGACGGCAAATCCGAGGATGAGATGCAAGGTGAGGTCACAAGCAAACCAAGCTAAAAGCATTTTAAAGAACCGTTGCTTGTAGCTAAACACAATACCTACTATAAATAAGAGGACTATAAAAGCCTCGATGATATAATTCACGCTCCAGTTGTACTCCACGAAGATAGGTCGTTCCCACGAAACATCTTTTAATAACGAACGCTGATGAAGCTGAATAGACTCGCCAAAGAAGTTCTCTACGATGGTTGGAATACGTGGTGTAGAGACATCCATCAACTTCGTTATCACCCCGTCCCCAGCAGGCTGACCGAGGTGTGTTCGCTGCCATTCCTCTCTTTGCTTCCTATGTTCAAGCACCTTCTGTGGGTTCTTCTTTAGTGCTTCACTTTCGATATGACGCACAACTGCTTGCTGTGGAACCTCCAAAAGATAATATTGAGACTGTTGGATACCAAGTAATAAGAGCAATGGAAGGAGTACTCCAATAGAGATAAACTTACAGGTAAATACCTTCTTTCCATTGGTAAACAAGCCTGCTAACAGGGTCTTCACCCCATTAGATGTTGCCATTCCTGCCGTGAAGAAGGTTAGAACTAACGATTGCCAAGCTGTTAGTAATTGCCCTTTCTTCATCTTCTTTCCCGTGATGTAAAGTGTCAGAGAGAGGAGCATCAGAGAAATAACGAAGTGGTCGGGTACCATAGTTGGGATAAGTACGTGTCCAAAAGAAAATAACAACAAGGTAAGTAGTCTTGCATCTTTCCGTCTCAACTCCAATACTTCACGGAAAACACGGTACATAAAGAGTACTGCATAGAATGCCGAAAAGACAATGATAACAGCCATGAAATACACAGCAAAGTTATATCCTACATTTTGTATGAGCCAATCATTGAGCAGATAGAGCGGATAAAGAAAAGTAAGATACAACGGATGACGTGAGGTAACAAAGTGAATACGACCTCCCGAAACCATTATCCACGACCAGCAATCATAGCCTGACATACGAAAGTTCTTGGTAAAGATACTCCAAAATCCACCATGTGCATCCATAGTGTAGACGTGATAGTGGCTTGCTATCACCATCGCATTGAACGTAACAAAGACTGCTAACATGGCGAAAGCCAGCCAGCGTTCTTCTTTCTTCACCTTGAAAATATCGAATATGTGCATTGAGTAGCTTTGATTATTTGGTACAAAGGTACAAATTAAAGCACATTTAACAAAGGAAATAAGGAGAAGAACTCGTTTTGCACGTAGCTATCTGCCTACTATTTCGACTTCTTTTCATGATAATAAAAGTTCTTCCGTTAAACACGTAGATTGCTAACAGAATGAGTTTAATCCACATATATGGTATGATTACCTCCCAATTAGATGGTTTTAGAACGGGAGATAAACTACATGATAAACGTCATTAGATACGAAGTCTATCTGTCTTCTACAAACAACTTATTCTCTTACTAATTGAAGTTTGTAAATTATTTTCGTGCAATTCAAAACCAATACATGCTCTTTTAGCTTCTAAAAGACGCCTAATTGACTTGCAATAGGTGCCCTTTAAGACCCTTATTAACGCCCTTTTGAAGTCCAATTAAGCACCTTTTATTTTGCCACTTTATAACTAATTGATTTCCTTATGGTTACAAACCTGCTTCGTATATGTATTTTTTTCGTTATTTATTGATGTATTATTTGAAATTATGTAATGATTTTTCAAACACTTATCTGCAGCTTTTCAAAATCTTGAAATGAAAAGATTTTCAATGAAAGCGGATGAAAATAGGATAGATAATTGACTGTCTTAGCTATATGTCTGTTTAATGAGGAACTTCTTTTCGTGAACAAAAACAATTCTTTTCATGAAAACAAGCTGCGTCTGGGGCTTAATAAGGAGTAACACCTTACTTCCTATGTAAGAAAAAGCGTACTAAAAGGAAATTGATTGGAACACAAATAGCGAACATAGGAATCAATGCTATCTGCTTACTGAGGCCTAAAAGAAGGAAGATTTTCAGGCAGAAACTTTGCAAAAGGAAGTTGATGATATGCGAAAAAATGAAGCCTACGCCTCGTTTGGTAGTCGACTTTACACGGAAGGTGTAGCGTGTGGAAGCGATATAGTTGAATGTGAAGCTAACAAGGTAAGCAATGGTATTTGCAATGAGGGGCTGTAGCCAGCATATTAATAGCAAATATGTGCCGTATTGTATGGCTGCAGCTGATGACCCAACGATGATAAAACGTACGATTTCACCGAGCTTTTTCTTGTTCCTTATTTCATTCTTCAGCATTCTATTTCTTATTTCTGAAAGGTTTGTAAAAGCCTTTGTCTGCAAAATCAAGTAGTTCTTTATCGCCTCTACTATCTCCAAAGGCGATTAAGTCGTAGGCTTCACGATGTGGATAAAGTGCTGTGAGGCGATTCACCTTTTCCTGTCCATAGCAGTTTTTAGTGGTAAATTGTCCTGTTAGACGACCTCCCTTTGTTTCTATTTGCGTCCCTAATACCTGTATCTTTTTATCGATTTCATCGAAAAAAGGTAGTACCCAGTTGTCAATACTTGCGCTGATGATAAGTATAGTGGCTTGTTCTTCTTCGATAGCCTGTCTTACTTTCTCTATTCCTGCAGGACGAAGTAGGTGTTTGTTTTGCTCTGCAAAGTGTGTACAAAGTGCGTTGAAATCGTCAATATTCATCCCTTTGAAGAAGTAAGAAAAGAGCTGCTGCTTTACCTTCCAGTTAGGATAAAGATGCAATTTCATCAGTATGAGGAGGGGTGAAAAGAGTAGAAAACCACGAAACATTTGTCCGCTTCCTTTTGCAAAGCGGATAAATTCAAGGAGAGTATCCTTAGTAGTCAGTGTGCCATCGAAGTCGAAAGCATATATCTTTCTCATGTCCTATTGGATATTCTTAAGTACGTAGATGATGAAAAGGAAGGCAAGTCCGAAGGCTAAGACGATGAGCTGCATAAAACGGTCGTGTATCATCACCTTCGTTGGGTCACCACTCTTCTTGTCGACAACTGATATTTGGATATAACGTAGTAGCCCCAAAAGTACAAAGACACTGGTCAGATAAAGGTAATCCGTGTGGAAATTTGCAATGGTTTCAGGACTTACTGTGTACATAATGTAGCACACGAGGGTGACACTTGCTGTAATCGTAATGGCTTGATTGATAAACGTAAGATTATAACGAATCGTATTCTGGCGAGGTGCATGGCCAGTCTCGTTCATCTTCACAACATCGTCACGGCGTTTTGCAAAGGACAAGAAGAGCATTAACAAGAATGTCATCAGAACAATCCACTTACTCAGATGTATGTCTGTTGCATATCCTCCGGCAAGGATACGAAGTACAAATCCGAAGGCGACAACACACACGTCAATGATTGCATAACGCTTCAAGCGGAGACAATAACCTATATTTAACAGCCAATAGAAGATGATTACACTGGCTGTTTCGACCTGACGTGTATGCAACAAAAAGGGCGAAGTCATCGACAGAACAAACATCAATCCCATCAATATATAGCCCTGTGTAATGCTAACAGCCCCCGATGCCATTGGACGATGACATTTCACTGGGTGCTGACGATCATCATGAACATCGACAATATCGTTCAGACAATAGATTGACGAGGCCGTCAGACTAAATGACAGGGCTGTGATTAACCCTGCATAAACTGCTTCCCATTGCAGTAAAGCACCTCCAAAGAAGACTGGAAGGAAGACGATAAGGTTCTTAATCCATTGATGTGGACGTATTAACAGTATAAGGTTCTTCATTTTATTCTATTCTCTATGGGCGTTATAATCCATTTAATTACAGTCTGTAAGAGCCATGCAAATATCAGACTGATGACAGTCGTCACAACAAACTTGTGCCAATAAGACCAATCAGTCTGCTCAAGATAATCGAGTACGAAGTGGGAATGTATCAAATAAAGTTCCAAACTCAATGCACCAAATACTTTTAGTATTTTGTTGATATACTTTGGTGTATGACGAAGGACTTGATTGAAGAGGATAATCGATGTAAACGTAAGGGGGATATAAAGCATACGTTCAAGGAATAAAGGGAACTGTCCGTGCTTCTCTTGTTCAAGAAACAGACAAGAGGAAAGAGCAATAATGAATGTTATCACTATCATCCAAATAGCCGAGCCACCCACGATGTCTTTCCGTTTCACCGCCTCTGCAATGTTAATACCTATAAAGAAGATGGGTGCACGGCTCCAGAATATCTCTAAATGACCTACTGAATCATGCAAAGGGGTAATATATTCTACCACTACACACCACATTATCATGATAACAGGAGTCCAACGATAAAAAGGATTCTTGGCGATAAGCATCATATAAAATGGACTCACAAGATAGAAAACCATAATAGCTGGGATATACCAGAACGTTAGCTCATTGTGCATCCAGAAGTCCCAGTTAATCGTTATATCCCCAATGAGATCGATGATATTCATACTGTGCCCGCTATGTCCTGTGAGATTGACGTTAAGGAAATCGGGTATATAGTAGAGACAGGCCATGAAGAGCCAAGTAGGATAGACACGTAAGAAACGTCGAAGATAAAACTTTCGCAGGGAAGGGTGCTTTGTCCAAGAGAACCACAAGCCCATACCGCTCAAGAAGAGAAAGAAGTCTACACCGATATTACCCATTCTCTTCAAGCCAAAGAAGGCATCTTCACGTGGCAATCCCACATGAAAAAGAATAACGAAGATGATGGCCAACCCCATCAACTCACCTCGGTAACGGCTTATATCAGCTAATTCAATGCTTCTTGTCTTCATTTATAGCGATGAAATCGTGTATTTATAAGACTCCTTTACTTTAACTTTGGACTCGGTATCTTCTTCATTAACTCTTTGAACAACCATGCTAAACAAAGCGAAGAGATAACGTAAAGGAGAAGTCCCGTCCAATATTCTCCCCCTCGAGAGATTGGAATAAATATCTTTCTTGTGATAGGATGACAGACGAAAAGGGCTGCTGAGATGCTGCCAACCCACGAGAGAACATTCATAACAGAGAAGTACTTATTGCCAACTACACCTTCTATCCAACTGAGTAATCTCACAAAGGTAATAGAGGCAACACATATTACAAGTGGAACAAAATACCATGTTATATAGTTGAAACTCATCAATAGTATGGCAAATAATGAAAGGACAAAGGCTACAAGATTTGTAGCAGTCGTCCAGGCGTGTGCGTATCTCGCATAAAGTACACCAAAGCCGAATGGCAGCATCCCACCGATAAAGTTATATCTCCAGCGGTTCAGCGCCTCACTCTCTGGTTCACAGGATAACTGTATGGCAAAGCAAAGCACTATCAACATAACATTCCATGCCCAATGTCGGCGATAAAGGAAAAGTCGATACACGATATACAACTGTATCATAAGCCCAAAGAACCAGTAAGGACCAGGCCAAATAATATCGTCGGGATTGGGAAGAAGATTATTAAAAAGTCCCATTTGACCGATAATATCCATCACATGATAATCGTGTGGAGCGTCTGTAATAGCGTCAACCATCGTAAAAGCCACAAAGCCAACTATCATCATACGGAAAAGCTTTAACCAATGATATTTGATAAAACCAAAGACTGGAAGACTTGATTGTGACTGCAGCATACTTGTTGGCACTGTTGGCTGTTGCTTTTCGTACTTCATTGTCAAGCCGTATGCTGATAAGAAGAGGAATACAGGTACTCCATAATGCCCAAAGAACGATAGAATATGAAAGAAGAACAATTCGTTCCACGACCCTTGTAACACTTGATAGAGTTTGTCTACATTGCGTTGAAAATACTGATATTCGTTCTCCTTTACCACTGGACGCAACCAATGGCAGTAGTTGTGTAGGAAGATTCCGATAATGGCAAGCCCTCTCAACGCATCACACTCTACCCGTGTAAGCAACGCTTCCTGGCGTTCTTTCCTCTGTTCTGGTACGGATTGTTCTTTATATGTATTCCTTTCCTTATTAAACATCCTAACTTTAATGATTGATTTTGTACGTTTTAAGCGTTTCTTTATACTGCTCTAATTCCCCTCTATGCGTCCAGCAGCCACCTTGGAAGCTGTCTCCTATTTTGATATAGACTTCTGCTTCGGTAAGAGATGCTTCTCCGAAGGACGAGTAAGCTTATCGTAATCCGTTGTATTCTTTAGTATTCTCGGTCTCATTTCATTGTATTGTGGACTGAGGATATTATACTCTGCATGGTAGTCTTTCGTATGAATACCTGCCAAATAGAGTAGCATGTGCGGTAGTGCATCCGTCATAAAACGACGGTTTTTAGCACCGATTATTTCTTTGTAAATGTCGGGATGCTTAGCAGCATACTTATAAGAGCAGAAGATCCAGAAAGGAATTTCAAACTCATAATGCGCTAAGTCGTAATCAATAGCAGCCGAGTGATTGCGACAGATGAATCCACGATTACCCTCATAGCATTCCTCTCCATGATCAGGCATATAGATAATGATAGCCTCCTTGTCCTCAAAACGACTAATAATAGCATCTACAATGGAGTCATTATATAAGACAGCATTGTCGTAATCAGCCAATACATTTCGCTGTTTTCCATCAAGGTCGGCACGTTTCTTCTCATAATCTTCTGCCTTAAAGTGACGACGGTCGCTTGGGAAACGTTGGTTATATTTGACGTGCTGTCCGAGGAGATGGAAGATAATCAGATTATGATCGGTATTGTGTTGTTGCTGATTTTTATCGTAATCATCGAGTAATCCTCGATCAAATCGGTATAATTGTTGATTACGTGAATCGAACATCGCCTCTGAAAGTTCTGGATGATTAAGGAAGAATCCACCACTAAAATCATACACAGCCTGCTTTGCCTTAGGCAAGAACTGATTAGTGATAAAGGTCACATGATAGCCTGCCTTACGGAAGAGTGAAGGGAAAAGTGGGTAATCGCACCACTCCCCTTTCTCTCCAACAACGTGTAGAGAAAAGACGTTCTTAAACACGAAACTGGTCAGATTCCATGGTGCTACGACATCACTGAACGGTACAAGTAATCCCGACTTCTCTCGTTTAATCTGACGTGGGGTCGTCGGCATGAAGTAGCCATACTGTTGTGAATGTAGCTTTCCATAGCTTTCACCGATGATAAGTACGATATTTGGCGATTTAAACGAACAACTATCCACACTCATCTTGTCTTTAGCTTCGATGAGACGGTCAACTTGTTGCGATGCTAACTCATTAGAGAAAATACTGAAAGCAAGGCGATAAACAGGCAGATAGAACTGCGCACAGTCTGACGTTGTTAGCTCATGTTCTACAGAGCCAATGGTGTCTAAAGAGAACATTTGTACCATTTCTTTCTTGTTGTGAGCAGATGATTCAATCGCCCAACCAAGAAATACGAGACAAACGCCCCCAAGAATGGGTTGACTATGGTTAATGATTTGTTTCGCCACAGCTACCTTATAGCTAATAGCCGGTGGCTGTTTTACCTTCTTTAGAAATGTTGTTAGAATATGAATAAGCATAACAAGCAGTAGTAATCCTACACTTGAGAAGATAAGGTCAGACGTAAAATAACTACTGAAAAACTCACTTGCCTCACGTTCATCAGTTTCTCCAACAAGTAGGAGCATTGATGGATTCAACGTTGATTGGAACTTTACCCAACAGAAGAGGTCGATAAGACTTGTGCAGTAAGCTATGATATACAAAAAAGCACGAATCCATCGGCGAATCTTTAGAGGGAATAGTGTGAGAATGATGCAGATAATATATAGGTCGAGAAACAACTCTAACCACAGGTTACTATATACAGTAGCATTGGGATTGTTGATTGGCAACTCCGCATATGATACTAATATACCGATAAGGTACATGAAGAAAAAGAATGAGGCGTTGTCCTTAATGGGCTGATACGCCTTATTCAGTAAACTGACAGCATACTTAATAAATTTCATGTAAACGTATATATTTGCTTGCAAAGTTAACACTATTTTAGTACAAGGCAAAGTTTAAGTACAAAATAATACGGTGTTAGCAACTAAGTCTTGTTTCGTATGGGTTTTATAGGGCCTTCCATTAAATATGTGGAGCTTTCCCGTATAGGTTTAAACTAACTCTCATTAGCCTACAATAGGTATATTTGGGGTTCTACTATTAAAAATATAGATTGAAAATAGAATAAAGAGTTACAGGCTTGTAGGCTATTACAACCTCAGATTAGTTGGTCTTACAAAGGAGGATAAACTACAAGATAAAATGCAAATTGATACTATGTCATTCAGTATTCTACAAGCAACCTATTACCATACCAACGCTACTTGTAAATTATTTTCATACTCTCCGAAACCAATACATGCTCTTTTGGCTTCTAAAAGATGCTTAATTGACTTGCAAAAGACGCCCTTTAAGACCCTTACTAACGCCCTTTTGAAGTCCAATTAAGCACCTTTTCTGATACTACTTTATAACTAACTGAATTACTGATGGTTACAATATCGCTTTTTACATGTATTTTTGTACTTATTTATAGATCGTTTGCTCAAATTTATGTAATGATTTTTCAAAGCGTTATCTATAACTTTTCGAGTATTAAAAAGAAAAAGGGTCTCTGCTCGAAGGATGAGAAAAGAATAGATAGTGGACAGTCCTAACTATGTCTTTGTTCCGTTAACACTATACAAAAAGCATCCACACATTCAACCGAAGAACATAATTCTTACTATAGTATGCCTTCCGATTTGGGTTAAAAACAAAAGAAATAAGTATTATCCTTGGTTAATATTCGTCATTATCATACATTATGATTATCTTTACACCCAAAACTAAATACTTAGAATATGGAATATATCCTTCTATCCTTTTTTAGTATCCTCTTATTTTCAATAGCATTATTGGGCTTCTTCTATCTTATCTCCAAGCTTAACCAAATAAGTAATACGCTAAACAACGTCAGTTTTGAGATTTCCACACTGAAACTTATCATTGAAAAGATGCAGCGTGAAAATCAGAAACAACCTGAAACTACAACAGAAATAAAGCCAAAAGAGAATGTTGAACAAGCTCAGGAGAAGATTACAGAAACTCCGAAGGAAGTTCATAATGAGTCCGTTAATCATAATCCTAACTGGTGGCAACAACCTATAAAGGACGAAACACCAACAACCGAAAAGGCTGAAGAAACAGAGACTACGGGTGAAAACGAACAGCCAGAGCTACAAGAAACACCAGAAACTATAGAAGTTCCTATTGTACACAATGAGGATATCAGACCTTCTACTGTAGAAATTCCTATTCAAGAGACAAAGGATACGACTCCTGAAGTTGAGGAAGAAACCCCAGAAACCATTGAAGAACCTGTAGAAGAAGAGCAGGAAGAGCCTGCAATGGCTATGGACGAAGAGGAGGAAATAGAAGAATATGCCACTTCTGAGACCAACTTTGAGAAATATATCGGTGAGAACCTCTTTGGAAAGATTGGTATTCTCATCTTTATCATTGGTATCGGTTTCTTCGTTAAATATGCTATCGACCAGAACTGGATCAATGAGACAGCACGTACGTTGATGGGCTATGCGGTTGGCGCAGGTATGTTAGTACTGGCTGAACGATTACACAAACGCTACCATACTTTCAGTTCACTGTTAGCAGGTGGTGCCTTTGGTATCTACTATTTGATTACAGCCATCGCCTTCCATTACTATGCCCTATTCTCTCATACAATAGCATTTGTGATTTTATGTGTCACTACTATCTTCATGTCGGCAGTCTCCGTCCTATACGATAGGAAGGAATTGGCAGTCACGGCACTCGTTGGTGGCTTTATTGCACCTTTCATTATTAGTACGGACTCAAGTAGTATCATTAGCCTACAGATTTATATTACCATATTGAACATTGGTATGTTCTGCCTTGCAATGTATAAGAAATGGGCAATACTACCTATGGTTTCCTTCGCTTTCACCTATATAATATTATGGGGAACGACTGCAATAGAATCATTCTCTGATAGTGAAGCTGGCACAACTTATCCTACCCTATTTGCTTTTGCGACATTATTCTACGTCATCTTCTTATTGCCTGTTGTCTTTATTCTGCGCACACAGTATGGTGAAAATACCAGACTTGGACTATTGGGTATCATCACAGCTAATAGCTTCATGTATCTTATTTATGGCGATTTCCTCTTACAAAACTTCGAGGCATCATCTGATACGACAGCTTACTTAGCTTTCTTCATCGCTGCTGTCAATTTAGCAATACACCTTTATTTGCGATTCCGCGTCGAAGGACAAGACACACTGCGCAACCTTATGTTAGGACTTGCGGTCACATTCGCCACTATGGGTATTCCAATTCTGTTCAGCGCAGCCAATGTTCTTATGGTATGGGCAGCTGAGTCAGTACTTCTTTTGTGGCTCTTCACAAAGGAGAAAAACAGAATCTATGAGTTGGCATCAGCAGTATTATTAATCCTAACGTTGGGAGCATTGGCATACTACAGAACAACTGACACCTTCGTCCATGATACAGGAGATAGTTTATTCTTCAATGGAGCCTTCTTTGTGACTACATTTGTAAGTATAGCCTACTATGTTGTAGCTGTCATTATGCAATTTAATAAGGAACTATTCAGTGATACGAAGCGTCTAATTGCTTACACTCCATGCAATGCTATAGCCTATGCGTTGGGCTTCAGCATCCTGTTCCTTGCTTTCAGAGACAACTTCCACTTCCATCTTGAGCAACCAATATCAGAGTATGCGTCTCTACTTACAGCAAACATAATGCTCTTAGGAGGAGCACTTATCCTGCGCAAACGCTTCGAAATAAGTAAAAACAAGTTAGCATACGAGATAAGCCTCTATCTTGCAGGAATCTTATTTGCTATGACTGTATGGAACTACACCACCCCAGAAGGACTCTTACTGAGATGGTTAATGGCACTCGTAACAATCGCTTATATGGCATATTGTATGCGTGGTCAACTCCTTGTAACCTCTAATCAGCGAAAATTACATACAGAATACTCTATCATATCAACACTGATGTGGCTTACTTTGACGCGTTTATTGCTGATTACTTTCAATGAAGTAAACTTCAGTACCGCCTTCTCTTTGTCGTTAGGTATTGCAGCCTTCATCTTGATGTGTGTCGGTATGCGTTACCACAGTAAGGAGATTCGTATTGTTAGCTTGGCAGAATTCGGTATTATCATTGGTAAACTCATTCTCAATGACGTATGGGCAATGCCTTCTCTTGGTAAGATTATTGTCTTTATCAGCCTTGGAGCCATTCTCCTTATCCTCTCATTCCTCTATCAGAAGCTTAAAGATGCTCTCTTCAATGAGAAGGAACAAGAATAGGAGTAAGCCTCAACATCAAACATTAACATAACAACAATCGCCCTCATCGGTCCAAACTTCATTTTTATCTTGGACTGATGAGGGCGATTGCTATTATACGGTATCAGCTTTATCCCTTGTCAAAAGAGCAGCAATATTTGTAAAAAAAAGACTTTACTATTTAAATATTGAGCAACACAATATTGTTCATAAGTAATTCTTATTGCACTGCGGACAGTGCAATTTATACAGAATATTGCACTGTCCGTAGTGCAATCTCGATTATACATACCATTAAGAAATGCTTATATACAAGACTATCTTGTGAAGTTTTTCCACATATTAGTTAACTATTAACCTCTCATTATCATCATTATAATAACCTTGATGCTCCTTTCTTCCCATCTTCAACCCATGTGCGAGTACTCCGCACATGTCGTGCTGATGGTTCGCACCAATGGTGTTCGGCCTCCGCACCAGTGGTGCGGAGCACTAAACACATTATAACAGCTTACGAAATATATTCAACTTATTGATAGAAGCAAGCTATACTACCGAAACAAACTAACCAATATGCGGTTAAAAAAATTCACATACAAGAGAATACTATTACAGTAACAGATAGTCACAACAAATAAAGCTGTCCTTTTATAAGTTTAAAGACATCGAAAATTACCGACGGAGCATGTTAAAAGAATTAAAAAAACACATCACTAATGTAGTTCTTCAGTAAAAAAAACGTCTAATAGAATAACATTAGTCTTTTTTATTTACCTTTGTAATAAGATAATATCTGAGACAAATAACGTCTTAATAACACCTTTAAGGTGAGAAGAAGTAACATTAAAAGGCAGAAAAGTATATATTTAACACATAAAGTAATAAGCACATGAAAGCAAAAATCTTATTTTTTGCAGCCTCATTCATAGCTACATCAGCTATGGCACAGGGACTGAAGTCGGGCATAGACCGCAACAACATGGACTTGAATGTTAAGCCCGGTGAGAACTTCTATGAGTATGCTGCAGGTAACTGGTTGAAGAGCCATCCACTTGACAAGGAGCATCCAATGAACGGTGCCTTTGTCGATTTGGAAGAATTGAACAAGAAACGCATCCGTGAAATGGTTGAGGATTATGCTAAGCAGCCACAGACAAAAGGCACCGTAGCACAGAAGATTGCTTCTATCTACAACCTTTACATGGATAGCGTACGCCGCAATCGTGAGGGATATACCCCTATTAAGCCAGTGTTGGCTAAGATTCGTGCAGCGAAGAATCGTAAGGAACTCATCAAACTGATGTATGACCTCGATGTAAAAGGCTATGGCACCTTCCCTGTTGGCTTTGGTATGACAGTAGATGCAATGAACTCTGACCGTTATATCATTGGTATCTCCCAAGGTGGCATTGGTCTTGATCCAGAATATTACACAAAGCCTAACGACCAACAAAAGGCCGTTATAGCAGCATATAAGAGTCTGAACAATGATTTCTTTAAGATGGTTGGCAATGATGCTGCAACTGCTAAGAAGAAAATGGAGGCTGCTTTCTCTATTGAGAACCAGATTGCAAAGGTTAGCTATGACCAAGTAAAGTCACGCGACCCACAAGCTAACTATCACCCAATGACTTGGGAGCAACTCTTAAAGAACTATCCTGGTGTCGATTGGAACTACCTTTTGAAGGCTTCCGGCTATCCAAACAACGGCGGAAAAGTTGATGTTGGACAGCCAGAGCCTGTACATGAAGTTGAGAAGATACTTGCTACAGCTCCATTAGATGCATTGAAAGCCTACATGGAACTTGCTGTTATCTCAAGTTCTGCAGGTATGTTGTCTGATAACTTCTCTGATCGTAACTTTGAATATACCAAGGTGGCATACGGTGTTCAGCAGCAACAGCCACGTTGGAAACGTGCTTTGTCTTTCGTACAGGGTATCATGGGTGAGGCTGTAGGTAAACTCTACGTACAGAAATACTTCCCTGAGAGTAGCAAGCAACGTATGATTACATTGGTAAAGAACCTCCAAGATGCTTTTGCACAGCGCATTGAAGAGAACACATGGATGACTGATGCAACAAAGAAAAAAGCCTTAGAGAAGTTGCAAGCATTTGATATTAAGATTGGTTATCCTGATAAATGGCAGAATATGGATAGCGTTTTCGTGATTGATGACAATAAGTCATTGATTGAAAACGTGAAGGCTGTACAGGAAGCAGCTATGAAGTATCGTATTGCTAAACGCTGGGGTAAGCCTGTTGATAAGAAGGAATGGCACATGACACCACAGACGGTTAATGCTTACTATGACCCAACAACTAACAGTATAAACTTCCCTGCAGCTATTCTCCAGCCTCCATTCTTCGATCCAACAGTGGATGATGCAGCTAATTATGGTGCTATCGGTGCTGTCATTGGTCATGAGATGAGCCACGGATTTGACGACCAAGGTTGTCAATTTGATAAAGATGGTAATATGAAGAACTGGTGGACAGAAGAGGATAAGAAGAACTATGACGCTCGTACAAAGGTTCTTGTAGACTGGTTCAACAAGCAGGAAGTAATCCCTGGCTTGTATGTTAACGGTGAGAAGACACTCGGTGAAAACATCGGTGATAACGGAGGTTTGAACATTGCCTTCCGTGCACTTGAAAACAGTATGAAAACAAAGCCACTCAGCGACATGGACGGATTCACACCTGCACAGCGTTTCTTCCTCGCTTGGGGACGTGTTTGGGCAAGCAACGTTGCTCCTCAGTTTGTTGCTTATATTGTCAATTCTGATGTTCACTCACCAAGTATTAGCCGTGTGAATGCAGCCCTTCCTATGATTGATAATTGGTACAAGGCTTTCGACATCAAAGAAGGTGACAAACTCTTCGTGCCACAACAAAGTCGTGCTCATATTTGGTAAACGATAAATAGTAATAAGAAGGTGTGTAAAAGCTGCTTTATAAACACGCTTTAGCTATCGTATATATAAGGTAAGCAGCATCTTCGGAATATCAAAATAAGGGAGTGTACCCATTCAACTTGGGTACACTCCCTTTCTTCTGTTACAATAACGTATACCATAAAAGAACTGGTATGAATAAAACATGATATTTGTAAAATAAAAAGTAATAATCATTGCGCCATAATAATTGCTTAAAACATATAAAAAGTTTCCCTTAATTCAAACGTTATCAACAAACAAGATGTACCAAAAACAAAAACTTCAGAGAAAAAGAACATAGTATACAATAATGCAGAACGAGGTAAAAAAACTTGATACTTATAAATATATATGACAAAAATTCAACAAATAAAGAAAACTTTGAGTGTCAGATATCAATCATAAATATACGCTTCAGACATAGTAATAGAAAAATTTTTGTAATAAATTAACAAGTAACTGGAAACAAACAACAAAATCAACAAAATAAATATTCTTGATAAGAAATACGATTATTTATCTATTAATTCCATAAAATATTGTATATTTGCACCTGATAATAAAATTAACGACTTCTAAGAGAGTAAAGAAAATTACACAATGGGTCAGAAGATAAAGTTTACCAAGATGCACGGTGCAGGTAATGATTACATTTATGTTGACACATTGAAGTATGATATACCTCAGCCAAGCACTGCTTCTATCGTATGGAGTAATCGTCACATGGGGATTGGAAGTGATGGTTTAGTCTTGATTGGGAAGCCAACTGTAAAAGATGCCGACTACAGAATGCGCATCTTCAACGCTGATGGTTCCGAGGCAATGATGTGTGGCAACGCCAGTAGGTGCATCGGAAAATATCTCTTTGAGAAAGAACTCACTGAGAAAACAGAGCTTAAACTCGAGACACTATCGGGCATTAAAGTGCTACAACTACATATTAGTGCTGACTCAAAACATGTGGATTCGGTTACAGTCGACATGCTTGAGCCTAAGTTTGATGTAAAAGAACAATACCAAGGAGTCTCTCCTAACCTCGCTCCTTATCATCTTCCCTTAGTAACAAGCAACGACGTGCACCCCACTTTTGTAAGTATGGGTAACCCACATTTCGTTATCTTCCTTGATCAAAGCAAGATTGACGACACGAAGCTACCCATCACTGACACCGACTTAACAGTCATAGGTAAGGCATTAGAGCATAATCCAGCTTTCCCTGAGCGTTGCAACATTGAGTTCGCATGCTTAACAGGAGCCAATCATCTACGAACACGCGTATGGGAACGTGGCAGCGGAATCACTATGGCATGCGGAACAGGAGCTTGTGCCACAGCGACCGCGGCTATAAAGAATAACATCGCCGACCGTTCCAAGCCCGTTGAAATAGAAATGGATGGTGGTACGTTAACCATTGAATGGAAAGAAGACAACCACATTTACATGTCAGGCCCAGCAGCCTTTGCCTTCGAAGGTGAGGTTGAACTCCCTGAAGAATAAGAACAAGAAGGATATCCTACAAGAAATAAGCGAAACAACGCTTACAAAGATATCCCAAACAGAACAAGCACAAGATGGCACATATAAACGAAGAGTTTCTTAAATTACAAAAGAATTACCTCTTTGCTGACATTGCAAAGAAAGTAAATGCTTATAAAACGGCTCACCCTGATAAGAAAGTTATCAGTCTGGGCATCGGAGATGTCACACAACCTTTAGCCCCAGCAGTGATTGAGGCAATGCACAAGGCGGTCGACGACATGGCGACTAAGGAACATTTCCATGGTTATGGACCAGAACAGGGCTATCTATGGCTCCGCGAAGCTATCGTCAAAAACGACTACGCGGATCGTGGTATACACCTTGACCCTTCTGAAGTATTTGTCAATGATGGAGCAAAGAGCGACACCGGAAATATTGGCGACCTACTGAGTCAAGACAACACAATGGCTGTGACCGACCCTATCTATCCTGTCTACATTGACTCTAACGTCATGGGTGGTCGCGCAGGAGTCTTCGAGAATGGCCGTTGGAGCAACGTCACATACATGTCCTGCAGTGAGGAAAATAAGTTTGTACCGCAGATTCCTGACCATCGTGTCGATATGGTTTATCTCTGCTATCCAAACAATCCAACGGGCATGGTGATAACCAAGGAAGAACTTCAGAAGTGGGTTGACTATGCAGTGGCACACAATGCTATCATCTTCTACGATGCTGCATACGAAGCTTATATTCAAGACGATGACATTCCTCACTCTATCTACGAGATACCAAATGCTAAGAAGGTTGCAATAGAGTTCCATAGTTACAGTAAGACTGCCGGCTTTACGGGTATTCGTTGTGGCTATACGATTATTCCAAAGGAGCTGACAGCAACAACAAAAGATGGTAAATGTGTTGAAGTGGCACAATACTGGGACCGTAGACAATGCACAAAGTTCAACGGAACAAGCTACATCTCACAACGTGCTGCAGAAGCTATCTACAGTTCAGAAGGTAAGAAGCAGATTAAACAGACCATCAATTATTACATGGAGAATGCTCGTATCATACGCGAGAGTTTAACAGAGTTAGGTCTCACTGTCTACGGCGGACAGAATGCACCTTACCTATGGGTGAAGACACCAGCTGACACTCCTTCATGGAAATTCTTTGAAGAGATGCTTAATGGTGCACAGGTTGTTTGTACACCTGGTGTTGGATTCGGCTTAGCTGGCGAAGGTTTCATACGCATCACAAGCTTTGGAGACCGAAATGATTGCATCGAAGCAATAGCCAGAATTAAGAAATGGTTAAATAAATAAGCGTATAGAAAATCTTTTTCAGATAATCATACATAAAAAAAAATAACTACCAAATCCTATTTTTAATGGGATATTTTTAGTTACCAGTGGGATTTCATCGTGAGATGAGATCCCACACCTTTTTTATATATAGTGGTATAAGATGATTCCTCTATTGTGCAAGTTCCCTCATATACCCCCACCTCACTATCATCTAAAAAACAGTTTTATAGAATCTTTATCCCCTATAACTGTAATCATTTCATTTCTTTTCAGTATCTTTGCGTTCAGATAAATCATCAATTAAAAACAGAAAGAATATGAACGTAGGAGATAAAGCACCAGAGATTCTGGGAACTGACCAGGACGGAAAAGAAATTAAGTTGAGCGATTATAAAGGACAAAAGATTGTTCTTTATTTCTACCCTAAGGATTCAACATCAGGCTGTACAGCACAGGCATGCAACCTTCGTGATAACTACAAAGAATTAAGAGATAAGGGATATGTGGTTATCGGAGCAAGCATACAGGACGAGAAGTCACACAAGAAGTTTATCGAGAAGAACGAACTTCCTTTCCCACTCATTGCCGATACCGACTTAAAACTCGTTGAGACATTCGGTGTTTATGGTGAAAAGAAGATGTATGGCCGCACCTACATGGGTACATTCCGCACTACTTTCATCATCAACGAAGATGGTATCATTGAGCGAATCCTCGGTCCAAAGCAAATCAAGACTAAGGATCACGCTGCTCAAATCCTTACTCAAGACTAAGTCTTGCAATGTAAGGCATAGTTACAGAAAGTCGATAACACGCTCATAATAATAAGAGAACGCCGATAATAAAAGAATCAAAAAACGCTCCCTACTAAAAGAGATGTGATAAAAAAGAAACGAAACAACTATGTCTAAAGTTCAAGACGCAAGCAGTAAGAAAACGAAGACGATAAGCAAAGATAGCAAAAGTCTAAGGAATACAAAGCAACCTCACCATTCACTTCGCTCTTCACTTGGAGAGGAAGGGATGGTGAGGTCTTTTTCTAAGGATATAGAAACGAAGTCATTACGAAAAAGACTCCTTAGCCTTGCTAACAAATATGAAACTTCGTCCTTTCTCAATGGTGACCCATCATGGTTTATGCACCAGGTGATTGGTAAAAGAAATCAGGAAACCATCGCTTTTATTGCTGCTTGCCTAAGTTATGGTTCACGACAAGTTTTCCTGCCTCGCATACAATATTTGCTCGATTGCTCACGTAGCGAACCCTACGAATGGATTAAAACAGGAAGATACACACCCGACATTCCTAATGACAATCAATGCTTCTATCGCTTGTATACCAATGCTATGATATGCGACCTCTTCCACGCACTACGAAAGATGTATGAGGAGTATGGCGACATGGAAAATTATATTCGCAGCTATGCAAATCTCCAAAAGGGAAGTAAAAAGACTGATGCAATTACCGCTATTGAAGCTATTTGTGACCATTTCTTAAAACATGAAGCAGTCGGAATCGTACCCAAAAACACGAATTCAAGCTGTAAACGTGTATGTATGTTCCTACGCTGGATGGTTCGAACCAACTCTACAGTAGACCTTGGACTATGGTCAGATCTTATCGACCAACGTTCGCTCATCATCCCTCTTGACACCCATGTCATACAGCAGTCTCTGCAATTAGGTCTCATCACAAGCAAGACTGCGTCTATGTCGGTTGCTCGAAAACTAACCGATAAACTGTTAGAAATCTTCCCTAATGACCCTCTAAAAGCTGATTTTGCCCTCTTTGGATATGGAGTGAATCAGAAATAAAACAATTATCCTAATTTGATGACAGGCTCAAAGGATAAAGTAAAGTTCTTCCGAAATATAGAGTGCTAAACTAAAAGTCTTATATAATAGGCACACGGAGTCACGGAGGGGACGGAGGTAAACGCTATATCACGGAGGTGCCAATGGCACAAAGAGCGACGGAGGTATAGCGTACAGATTCTTAATAACTTTTGGAATAAATGCTTTGGGCATAAAGTTACTAAAAAAGTGTGCAAACAAGCTCCATCGCTCTATGCACCGACGGTGCCTCCGTGACTTCCATTGCTTTGTTTTAATAATCCTCCGTCCTCTCCGTGCCTCCGTGTGACTTTTCGTCAGAAACCTAACCTTAAGTGGCAAACCTTATCACTCCAAAATCCTGAAACCCTAAAGTAAGAACTCGTATTCTTTATTAGCTTTGTAATAAAAATTCAAAGACTCAGAAATTAAAGAGGCTTAATTGGACGCGAACTAAGGCTTTATAGCCTTGCAAAAGGTGCCCTTTTGAGGTCTAACTAACGCCCTTTTGAACCCTTATTAAGCACCTTTTAAAACACGATTCCATATAACACTGATTATAAGATAGTTACAAAAGCTGAAGTGATGGGCATTTTTTCTTGAACATCAGACTTTCTTTACACTCTTTTTGTAAAGTTATTTCACACCCTCTGAATACAAAAACCGGTTTTCGAAAAGGAAAGAAAGGGAGTATAAACAAGCGAAAGACGGTACTTAAAAACAAAGAAAAACAAAAATCCCGACTACGTTATAAACGCAGACGGGACCTTGTAACTACTCTCAAATTTCTAAATTACTTTCTTAATTAGGCAGCGATGTGATTATTCAAGTTAACTGCCTTTGCTACTAATGCTGCAACTACTACAGCTGATAATACTACTGAAATCATAATCTTTTTACCTTTAATGGGGAACCTTTTTCCCCAGTTCATTAATATGTTATCCTTTAATTACGAGTGCAAAGTTAGGCAAAAACAAAACATCCAACAAAAGATACAAACAATAAACTTAGGAATCTACCTTTTAATTAGCCTGTATCAAGTCGATTGACGTAAATCAAAGAAATATCACTTGCTTTTCTCAAATATTTAAACTAACTTTGCCAGCCGCAAGCAAAAAGGCACAAAAAGAATGGAGAAAAACCAAGAATTACGCAATGCGTGGGACTTTGTAGAACACACTGGAATAAGTATTTTCCTCACAGGAAAGGCTGGAACTGGTAAAACAACCTTCCTTCGCACACTCAAAGAGCACAGCAATAAACGAAACATTATTGTTGCTCCTACTGGCGTGGCTGCTATCAATGCGGGCGGTATGACGATTCATTCTTTCTTCCAGTTGCCCCTCTCGCCTTTCGTACCCAATACTAACATCAAGAATCGATTTGATTATAGCAAAGAGAAACGCAAGATTATGCGTACGCTCGACTTGCTTATCATTGACGAGATTAGTATGGTACGAGCTGATATTCTTGATGCAATTGACTCCGTTTTACGTCGTTTTCGTGAGCCAGATAAGCCCTTTGGTGGTGTACAACTCCTGATGATAGGCGACTTACAACAGCTTACGCCCGTTGTAACTCCTGAAGAAGAGGAACTATTACGACAGTATTATGACACTCCTTATTTCTTTGGTTCAAAGGCATTACGCAGCATTAGCTACGTAACTATTGAGCTAACGCACGTCTATCGGCAGCAAGACGAAACCTTTATCACCTTACTTAATAATATAAGAGAGGGAAAAGTGTCTGCTGATGATTTACAACGACTCAATGAACGATATGACCCAACCTTCCAACCAAAGGAGGGTAGCGATTATATTCGATTGACTACACACAATAGGATGGCGGAAAGTTATAACGAAGACCAGCTTCGTAAACTTCCCACAAAAGCCTATACCTTTAGCGCAGAAACCGATGGTAACTTCCCTGAATACAACTATCCAACGGACTTCAACCTTACGCTGAAGACGGGTGCGCAGGTGATGTTCATACGTAATGATAACAATGGACGTTACTATAATGGGCGTATTGGACACATCACCCATGTTGATAACGAAAAGATATACGTTCTTTGCCCTGGAGAGGATGAGGAATTTGAGGTTGAAGTTGAGACATGGGAGAACACTAAATACACCTTAAACGAGAAAACAAAACAAATAGAAGCAGAGGTGCAGGGGACTTTTAGGCAGTATCCACTGCGTCTGGCGTGGGCAATTACCATACATAAAAGCCAAGGACTTACCTTTGAACATGCTATTATAGACGCCCAAGCATCCTTTGCTTCGGGACAGGTTTATGTTGCGTTAAGTCGTTGTAAGACCTTAGAAGGTTTGGTTTTGGCATCTCCGATTGGTAATACTGCGATTATAAATGATAATCGTGTATGTGAGTATATCTCTCACCAAACAGAAGAAGCAGAAAAGAGTATCTCCGCTTTACCTGCCTTGAAAGAAGAATACCATCGCCAATTACTTATCGAATTATTCAACTTCAACGAAATTAAAACCCACGAAACAGCTCTCTTTAGGGTATTAACAGAGTTCTTCTTCAAGTTTACAAAGATAAATGCACTGCATAAGATGGCGCTTACTGACTTAGAGTCGCGCATCATCCAAGTATCGATGAAATGGGAGAATCTTATCAAAAAGATGACAACCGAGCAACTTCACGAAGAGGATTTCAAGGAGAGAATAAAGAAAGGAGCGCTCTACTTCCATAGTGAGTTGACCGAAATCTTCAGTAGAATGATAGAGTTGACCAAGGAAGTACAGACAAATAATAAAATAGGTGCTAAACGTTTTGACAACGCTTACACTGAACTTAAACAGACTTACCTGGCAAAGCATGATCTGTTAGAAAGCATAATGGAAGATGGTTTCTCGATTACTACCTACCTCACAGCAAAGCAAGAGGCTATTCTCAACAGTATTTCCGATGGAAACGAGAGAAAAAGAAGAAAGAGAAAAGAAGATAAAGACAAACCTAAAGAGAAAAAAATCAGCACTTCTGAACAGACATATAACCTCTTCAAAACTGGAAAAAGCGTTGAAGAGATTGCCAAAGAGCGAGGATTGACACAAGGTACAATCCAAGGACATCTCGTATCTTACATCCTAAATGGAGACATAAAGCTTGAAGAAGTGATTGATGAAAAGAAAATAAATATCATCAAACGGATAATTAAAGCTGTTGGAACAGAGAGCGGAATGAACCCTATTAAGGAGTTGTGCCCTTCAGATATAACCTATAATGACATACGATTAATTATGAAAACAATGGTAACTTAAAGACTAAACAAAACCTTTACAATCTTATAAAAAGTGGGATTACCATGCTTTTCAAGGTAATCAAATTATCAAAAAACGTCAAAAAAGAAGACCTAATAAAATAAAACAACCTCTGAGACGTTGTCATACAACATAAAATCCCAGCATAGACCGTACTAAAAAGGAAAGAGTGAGGTTTTCTGAGATTATTTTATTATCTTTGTATTAGACAACAACACAAATATATCATGATACTAAGTTATGCAACCTCATTGGCAGCTATAATTGCTTCGGCTATATGCTTTGCCATCATTGCATTGATGTATAGGAAGTCACCAAGTGGTCCACTCACTTTTAAGCGTAGAATAATTATATTGGACTATGGGCTTCTTCTTCTATATCTTTGCTGCCATTTTTCACGTAGTATAAACGAAGAAACGGAGATTTTATGCGTTCCGTCGATATTATCATTATACCTTCTCTGGGAGTCTTTCCTTATCACATGCACGACATTCAGCAATGGAAAGATTTACAAGAACACGTATGCTCTGTTATTCTATAACCTCTTACCGCTATCACTACTTGTCCCACAGATGATATATGCAGCGAACGGAGACATTCATCATTACCAGAATTACAGTCAACTACAGGCTGATCTCCAGCAAACGATGCCTATACAAGCATTCATGCGTATTATCTTTTCGGCTGGTATCCTCTTCTGCAAGCTATTGATGATTATAGAGATTGTAACACAACAGATTAAATATAAGCATCAAATTATCGATGAAAACGGAGATCTTAGAGGTGTGGCACGACGCAACAAGCTCTATTTAGGGACGGGAATACTCCTTATAATGATAACGATAGGACAGCTTGTTCCGTCTACAACTTACCATGCCTTATTAAAGATTTGTATCATATTTACTGTCATTGCAATCACACGTTTCTACGTGAATCTACATAAACACATTATGATTTTGGAGTCAAACAACTATAACAAAGGTAACTCTATTAAAGAGAAAATAGACAAGTGGCTTCAGCAAGACCCATTCCCTTTGGCTGATACAGAGCTTACAATGGAGAAGACGGCAGAGTCTATAGGAATACAGACCGTAGCCCTCTCCTACTATATCTATGAGTTTGCGGGTAAGACATTCCTATCTTGGCAAAGCGAATGTCGTATGATTCATTGCCGTGAATTGCTCAAAAACGATGACAAAAACATCTCAGAAATAGCATACGAATGTGGTTATAGCGACCTTGCGGCTATGAGTAAAGCCTTCAAAAAGAGGTTCGGAGTAGCTCCAACCATTTATAGGAAGAGGCTTAGCGACGCAAAAAGGCCTCAAAACACAGAATCGCTTGAAGATGAAGTTTAATCGATGAAATGGGCGAAAAATAACATTTAAAAAGGGTATAAAAGGTAGTTATAATAAAAAATAAGTCTTATAACAAATATAATTTATTTGCACAGACATCTTTTTTCCCACAAAATAACTATCTTTGTATGTCAATTAAAGATATTTCTTGAGTAGCAATCAAATTACGTTTAAATAGTTATTAGTAAGTTAATAGTCAAATTAAACTAATTAGGATGGTCCTCGTGAGAAGATTGCCTAATGATTTTTTGAGTCAAATAATTTTTTGAGTTATTTAGTTAAGTGGCTGAGTGTATGTCTGCGTGAGCAGATATACACTTTTTTCTTTTCTATAGTTTGAGCCGACAAATCGCGTGGTTTCATATGAACTTCACGCATAAACAATTCTTTAGCAGCCTACCTTATAATTCACAATGAGGCAAATACAGTTTTCCTCTACCACCTTTATTCCTTGTATTATAGATTGTCCCATGTCGCGTTCTTGGTAAACACCAACCGTGCGGAGCATGAGCACCAACCGTGCGAAGCACTAACACTATTCGTGCGGAGGGTTAAACACCTTATAATATACAACTAAGATGAAAGGCATTTGTTGTTAACAAAGAGTTGTATAGCCCAAAACAAAATGGCATTATTGGATTAAGAGGCATCCTTTATCAAAGACAATAGGAATGAAAAGAGCATAACTATCAGCTTTAAAGTACAATTTTGATTAAAAATTATTAGGCTGTAATAATAGAGAATAATATCCTTAAATACTTTGCCAGATAATCTGAAAATAACTAATTTTGCAGATAGAACTTTCATTATAAGACAAAAGATATGGCAAATTTAAGATTTGGAGCTGTTGAAGAAGCATTCAAAAAACGCCCCTTAGAAGTCAAGACACCTACAGAACGTCCAGAACAGTTCTACGGTAAGTACGTCTTTAATCGTGCAAGAATGTACAAGTATCTCCCTGTTGATGTGTACCAAAAGCTGATAGACGTCATTGACAATGGTTCACGATTAGACCGCTCCATCGCTGACGCAGTAGCGCAAGGCATGAAGAAATGGGCAGAGGAACATGGAGCAACTCACTACACCCACTGGTTCCAACCGCTAACAGAAGGTACAGCAGAGAAACACGATGCCTTTGTCGAGCATGATGGCAAAGGAGGAATGATTGAAGAATTCTCTGGAAAACTACTCGTTCAACAGGAACCTGACGCAAGTTCTTTCCCTAATGGAGGAATCCGCAATACCTTTGAAGCACGTGGCTATTCAGCCTGGGACCCAACCAGTCCTGTATTCATCATCGAAGACACACTTTGTATTCCTACAATATTTATATCTTATACTGGAGAATCACTCGATTACAAAGCACCATTATTAAAATCACTCCATGCTGTTAATGTTGCAGCAACTAAGGTTTGCCAATACTTTTATCAAGACGTAAAGCAGGTTCACACTAACCTTGGATGGGAACAAGAATACTTCCTTGTAGATGAAGACTTATACTTTGCCCGCCCTGACCTTATGCTTACAGGTCGTACACTAATGGGACATGACTCTGCAAAGAACCAGCAAATGGACGACCATTACTTCGGTACCATCCCTGAGCGTGTACAAGCTTTCATGAAGGATCTTGAGATACAAGCGCTCGAATTGGGTATTCCTTGCAAGACACGTCACAATGAGGTTGCCCCTGGTCAGTTTGAGTTGGCTCCTATCTTTGAGGAATGTAACCTTGCAGTAGACCATAACATGCTATTGATGTCACTCATGAAGAAGGTTGCACACAAGCATAGTTTTCGTGTTCTTCTACATGAGAAGCCTTTCGATGGAGTCAATGGTTCTGGTAAGCATAACAACTGGAGCCTAAACACTGACACTGGTATTCTCCTCCATGCAGCAGGTAAGACACTTAACGATAACCTTCGTTTTGTAGTCTTCATCGTAGAAACCTTGATGGCTGTCTATAAGCACAATGGTCTTCTGAAAGCATCAGTAATGAGTGCAACCAACGATCATCGTCTTGGAGCTAACGAAGCACCACCTGCTATTATCTCCTCTTTCCTCGGAAAACAGATTAGTGATCTCCTTGAGCATATAGAAAAGGCTGACAAGGAAAACATCTTTAGCCTTACTGGAAAGACTGGTTTACAGATGGACATTCCAGAGATTCCAGAGTTGCTTATCGATAACACCGACCGTAACCGCACATCTCCTTTTGCCTTTACAGGTAACCGCTTTGAGTTCCGTGCAGTAGGTTCTGAGGCTAACTGTGCATCTGCAATGATTGTACTGAACACTGCTGTAGCCGAAGCTTTAGAACGTTTCAGTGAGCGCGTTGACTCCTTGGTTGAAAAAGGTGAAGACCTAACATCGGCAATCATCGATATCATTCGTGAAGATATCAAGACCTGTAAGCCTATTCACTTCGATGGAAACGGATATTCTGATAGCTGGAAGGAAGAAGCCAAGAAGCGTGGACTCGATTGCGAATCAAGTTGTCCTAAGTGCTTCGACCGCTACCTTGACGAAGATTCTATCAAGATGTTCGAGTCGATGAACGTGATGAAGCGTAATGAGTTGGAGGCACGTAACGAGGTAAAATGGGAGACATACACCAAGAAGATACAAATCGAAGCACGTGTAATGGGCGATTTGGCGATGAACCATATCATCCCTGTGGCAACACATTACCAAAGCCAGTTAGCGAAGAATGTGCAGAATATGGTCAATATCTTCGGAGATGTAGAGGGAAAACAGCTCAGTGAGCGTAACATAAAGATTATACGTGAGATTGCTGAACGCACTAATATCATCGAGATGGGTGTTGAAGAACTTGTCAATGCACGTAAACAAGCCAACAAAATAGAAAGTCAACGCGAAAAAGCAATCGCTTATCATGATACTATCGCACCAAAGATGGAAGCCATCCGATATCAGATTGATAAATTAGAGTTAGTGGTCAGCGATGAGCTTTGGACACTTCCTAAGTATCGCGAACTACTCTTTATCAGATAAAAGATTGCGATTTCATCGACAATTAACACTTTCTTCGTATCTTTACTTAACACTGTAAGGGGCAAAGAAAGTACCAAAAGAAAGGCAGGTAATCCAAACATCAAAGGATTACCTGCCTTTCTTCTATCTTTCTAAGAAACGTATTACTGCTGTTCTTTCTCCTTATAGATAACATTATTAGCACCACTTGTAAACTTCAGTGCCTCTGGATGCTCATCTACAAAGCTCTCAATATGACGAACACGCTTCTCTTCGAAGATCTCATCAACCGCTATAAGGATACCAGTTTCCTCTACATCGCCAAAGCCATAGTTGATAGCTGTACCGAAGAGTTTCATCGTTGGAGAAAGATTCATATAAGCATTCACTAAAGGAGGGATGTTATATCCCAACTCACGTATCTCTCTATTTAATATTCTATAGTCCTCCTTAAAACCATTTCCTTGGAAAAGAGCATCCAACTCAGTGGTTGGAGTGTCAATTTTCAACGGTTTAATCGGTATAATAAGGTCTTCTTTATCATCAAAATACTTCTTCAAAAAGTAAAGAATCATATCCCTACCACGACGGATATAAGAAGGATACATGGTCATCTTTCCGAAGAAATACTTACATTCAGGGTACAACACCGTCAACGCTCCAAGTCCATCCCAAAGGTTATCTAACGCAAAGATGCTCTTAGAATTCTTACGAACGTTCTGGTAATCCAATGAAACAAAAGAACGTCCAAGCTCAACTGTATAAGGAGCATACTCCTTCATGAACTTATCAGAGAAATGGAACATATGACTTGTTGCGACCTTTGGCTGTCCGTTTTTTTCTATTTCCCACTCGCTACCAAAGATATAACGATATCCACCGATAATCTCTTCCGCTTCAGGGTTCCAAACAATCAACTGTCTACAACAATTCTCCATCGTGTCGAACTCATCGACATCCATCGATTTGCCCGTACCACCCCCAGCCGAACGAAAAGCTATTTCGCGCAGACGTCCAATCTCCTTCATCACGTTTGGCGCAGTCTTAGCCGTCACAACATAAATTTCATTGTGACTTTTGTTCGTCGAACGAAGCATCCGTTCAGGAGTCAACTCGCTCTTGAGTAGCTCCTTGCTAATGGGTTGGATGATTTCTTCTTCCATATATTCTATCTATCTTTTTCTTTCTCTAAATCTAATCGTTTGGTTAGACCCTTTATTCTATCATCTAATAAGGCTAAATTTTAGAGCTCATAAACCATGTCTTCAACATATTTCGCCCATTCCATCGATGTGCGACTCTTATCAAACGTCTGCCAAGGGATTGGCTTCCCTATTACAACACGAAACGTTTTACCCACATTTCTGTACATCTCATCGACAAGGAATAGCATCGCTATGTTCACCTTCTTAACGTATTTATCACTGAAATGTGCAATACGATAGAATCGATCAGAATTACGTCCACCAAAGAAGATTGGAACTACATCACGCTGATACTCCACACTCTTGGTGATAAATGTCTTCTTCCACTCTAAGTCATGAATCTTCCCATTAATCTTACGACTATTCAGTCCGGCAGGGAACATCAAGATATGGTTGTCACTTTTGAATCCAGCCTCAACCATGCGAGGGAAATCACGACTCTGTTTTCCAGTTTTATTGATACCAATACTTACTGGTTTTAAGCCTGGAAGATTGAGTAATAAGTCATTAACCAAATAGCGAAATCTGCCATCATAGTGCTTACCGATAATCGATCCCAATGCTACACCATCCTGCCCACCAAGGGGATGATTTGACACAAAGGTATAAAGCTTACCATCATCCTTATCTGGAAGATTCTCTAAACCTTCGATTTGCAGCGTCATGTCAAGATATCGAACACACTCCGTGAGCCATTCTGTCCCTGACAAACCACGACTATCCCATAGAAACTGATTAACCTCATCTTCATGAAGGATTCTTTTTAGCCAATTGACAGCAAAAGAAGGAACGAATTTAGCCTTCGCCCCCATCTTATCTCTTAGAATCTTGTCTATGTCTATCGTCTTCTCTATTTCTGTACCCATGTACTCAATTCTCTCCTAACAAGATGCAAAAATAACGAAACCATTTGGAATAGCTTGCGTTTTTTGCAAAAAATATATGTTTAAACAGAAAAAAATCATGTCAACAACAGCGTTGATTACTCTCATTTAAAACACAAGGCTCCATTTTACCCCACTATTTTTAGTATCCTCCACTTCACATAATGAGTCCTGAAACCAACTTTGATACGCCAAGAAGACTGAAAGAAAGGCAACTCAAAAAGAAGGAAATAAAAGCAAAAAAAGGACTATAAAACTCGCACTAAAAGTCATCTTTTGTAAAAATATTTCACAACATCAGTTTCAATTAAGGCTTAATAGCGGTTCAATTAAGGCTCTTTTAGCTTGCAAAAGGTGCCCTTTAAAACCCTAACTAACGCCCTTTTGAAGTCCGATTAAGCACCTTTTGAAAACCACTTTTACAACCCTTTGATTCTCTGATACTTACAAAGGCATCCAAAATAGTACTTTTTAGACCTAAATTAGCATTTTAAGCCCTCATTATTGTAAATATATTTCAAAACACCACACAACTCACTCAACACGCTTAACACACAGCAAAAATCAAGTACACCACGAAGCGCAATTGACAAGAGGACAGAAACGTTGGTCAAAGTGTTAATATTCTAAAAATAGAGGTCGTTAACAAAATATTGTGGAGCATAGTGGGGATATGTGGGGAAAAATGTGTAACTTTGAAGCCAAATACAGCTTTATAAAAAATAAACATGAGATTCTTAGGCAATATCGAAGCAAAAACAGACGCAAAAGGAAGAGCTTTCCTGCCTGCAGTCTTCCGCAAGGTGCTCAACGCATCGGGCGAAGAATCGCTGGTATTGCGCAAAGATATCTTCGAGCCATGCTTAGTTCTCTACCCCGAGTCTGTATGGAACGAACGAATGGACGCACTCCGCAAGCGTTTGAGTCGCTGGAGCCGTCGCGACCAGATGATTTATCGCCAGTATGTCACAGATGTTGAGATGATTACATTGGACGGAAACGGCCGTTTCCTCATCCCAAAACGATATCTGAAAATGGCGAATATCGACCAGCAGATTAGATTTACAGGAATGGACGACTGCATTGAAATCTGGGCGAACGATGAAAACAACGAGCCATTCATGTCGGCTGAAGAATTCAGCAAGGCCATGGAAGAAACCATGGGCATGGAAGGAGCCATCTCGCTTGATACTCCTTCACAAGACAACGATTAGTCAACCACAAAAGAATCAACAGCATGATTAAGACTGCAGAATGTTATCATATCCCAGTACTCCTCAACGAAAGCATTGAAGGATTGAACCTACATGCCAACGGAGTCTACGTGGATGTAACTTTCGGAGGTGGAGGTCATAGCCAAGAGATTCTTTCTCGCTTAGCAGAGGGCAGTCATCTTTACAGCTTCGACCAAGATGCTGATGCCGAGCAGAATATTGACAACATGGGCTTAAGCGAGGAACAAGTAGACCGCTTCACCTTTGTTCGCTCCAACTTCAGATACCTGAAGAACTGGATGCGGTATTATGGCGTAGAATACATAGACGGACTACTTGCCGACCTTGGTGTTAGCAGCCATCACTTTGATGATGAGACACGTGGGTTCTCTTTCCGCTTCGAAGCTCCACTTGACATGAGAATGAACAAACGAGCAGGAATAACAGCTGCCGATATTCTCAACGACTACGATGAAGAACGATTGGCAGACATACTCTACCTCTACGGAGAACTGAAGCAGTCGCGCCGCATCGCCTCAGCCATTGTTAAGGCAAGAGGACAGAAAACATATAAAACAACGAACGACTTACTGACAACCATCGAACCTTTCTTTCAGCGGGCACGCGAAAAGAAAGACATGGCAAAAATGTTTCAAGCCCTACGCATCGAAGTAAACCACGAGATGGATGCCTTGAAGGAAATGCTTATGGCAGCAACCGAACTGCTTCGCCCTGGCGGTAGACTATCAGTTATTACCTACCACTCCTTAGAGGATAGAATGGTAAAGAACATTATGAAGTCAGGAAATATAGAGGGTAAAGTGAAACAAGACTTCTTCGGACGAATAGAAACGCCATTCCGATTAGTCAATAACAAAGTTATCACTGCAAGTAACGACGAACAAGAACGCAACCCACGAAGCCGAAGTGCAAAACTAAGAATAGCAGAAAAGAAAGCAAATGAATGACGAGAACGACAAGAAGAATCCAACGCTGACGGAGCATCCTCTCACAGAAGATCAGACTGCTTTCACTGAAGAGAGCATAAACGTCACAGAGCCACTCGTTAAGGCAGAGACTACAGAAGATCAACAAGAAGCTACTGCGAATAACGAAGTAGCAACACCACTAACGGAGGAGGAAGAAAAAAGAATAGAAGAAGAGGTCGAAGTAGAAAAGATTAAAGCCGCCATTGAGGAGCAAGCACGCGAAGATGAGCAACCACAATCATCAAACTTCACACTAAGAAAGATTCTTGGAGGTGACATCCTCTCTACACGACTCCTACGTAATAACATCTGGTTGATTATCACCGCTGTGATTTTCACTATCGTTTACATATCAAATCGATACAGTGTACAGAAGTACCTCATTGAGATTGATAAGTTGCAAAAAGAGTTAGAGGACGCTAAGTATCGTGCGCTTTCAAGTAGTAGTCAACTCACAGAGAAGACACGTGAGAGCCATATACTTGAGATATTGAAAACAAGAAAGGACAGTGTACTGAAAATGTCTGACCGTCCACCTTATATTATAGATGTACCCGAGAAATAGGATATGAGTAAGTTTGATAATAGCAAAGTAATGCCTCGCTACAGCGTTATAGCGATCATCATGTCGCTTGTAGCTGTAGCTGTTATTGGTAAGACTATCTACACCATGACTGCAGGTAGAACCTACTGGCTGGAAGTTGCTGCTTCTCAAAAGAAAGACAGCGTCACTGTAAAGCCTACCAGAGGTAACATCCTAAGCTGTAATGGGCAACTTATGGCAAGTTCATTACCTGAATTTAAGGTTTACATGGACTTCAACGCACTCAAAGCAGCAGGAAACGACACAGCGTTCATCGATAGTATCAACTATATCAGCAAGGGATTGAATAACATCTTCCCTGAGAAATCAGCAGCCTACTTCAAGAAGTACCTCATGGAAGGCTACCACAAGGAGAGTAAGCATTGGGCGATATGGAACGAGCGCATAGACTATAATACATTTAAAGAGATACAGAGCCTCCCTATTTTCCACCTTTCTAAATATAAGAGTGGATTCCACTGGGATGAGTTTAACGCACGTCGTCGCCCGTTTGGCTCACTTGCTCAACGTACGATAGGTGATATGTTCGGCGCAAAGGATACTGCACGCTGTGGATTAGAGCTTTCATACGACTCTATTCTGCGTGGTACAAATGGTATTATCCACCGTCGTAAGGTTCGTAACAAGTTCCTTGATATCACAGATACACCACCTATTGATGGTGCTGACATCATAACTACCATTGACGTCAGCATGCAAGACTTAGCAGAGCGTGCCTTATTAGACGAGCTGAAAGACCCTAACGTAAATGGTAACGTAGGTGTTGCTATTGTGATGGAAGTCGCAACTGGTGACGTGAAGGCTATTGTCAACTTAGATAAATGTAGTGATGGCGAATATAGAGAGGTTAAAAATCATGCCGTAAGTGACTTGCTTGAGCCCGGTTCTGTCTTTAAGACAGCCTCTATTATGACCATCCTTGATGATGGACTCGTTGATACTATGTACACCGTTCAGACTGGACCAGGTGTATGGAACATGTACGGACGAGACATGAAGGACCACAACTGGACACGTGGAGGATATGGAACGCTGACGCTGCCATGGACTTTGAAATACAGTTCAAACATCGGTGTCAGTCGTATCATTGACATGCACTACCACAAGAACCCAGAGAAATTCGTTCAAGGTATCTACGACTTAGGTCTTGCAACCGATTTCCATGTCCCTATTGTAGGCTATTCACCAGCACGAATCCGCATGCCACATAAGAACAGTCGTGGTCAGTATGACAACTGGAGTGCCACTGCTTTGCCATGGATGAGTATTGGTTACGAGACACAGATACCACCAATATCGACTCTTGCCTTCTACAATGCGATTGCCAATGGTGGTAAGCTAATGCAGCCACGATTTGTAAAACAGATTGTAAAAAATGGCGAAGTCATCTATAACAATCCGCCAAAGGTATTAAAAGAGCGTATTGCAAAGGAAAGTACCATCAAGAATATTACACGCATTCTGACGGAAGTTGTTTCTGAAGGCTTGGGTAAGAAAGCTGGCTCTGACAAATTCCTCGTTGCAGGTAAGACTGGTACTGCCCAGATGTCAAAGGGAGCCTTGGGCTATAAGACTGGTGGAACAAACTATCTCCTCAGCTTTGCAGGCTTCTTCCCTGCCGACAAACCACGTTACAGTTGTATTGTCTGCATACAGAAGACAGGCCTTCCAGCATCCGGAGGTGGCATGAGTGGAGTTGTATTCCACCACATAGCAGAAGGCATTATGGCACAAAGTCTGAAGCTGAATGTTACTGATGCACACGATGCTTCATCTGTAACAATCCCTACAGCAAAGACAGGTAACCTACTTGCGACAGACTATGTGTTGAATTCTCTCGGCTTCCAAATAACGAATGGTTGGAACGGTGCTTACCCATTCGGTAATCCTATATGGGGAACAACTACCATAAAAGGAAAGTCATTGACCTTCCAAAAGGAGCAAACACCTAAAGCCAACATAGTCCCTGACGTCCATGGCATGGGTGCTCGTGACGCTGTTTACTTGATGGAGAAACATGGTATTAAAGTAATACTTACTGGTAGAGGTCGTGTTATTAAACAAAGCGTTGCACCAGGCGAAAAGGTTAAGAAGGGCATGAAATGTGAATTAAGAATGGGATAAACATTCACTTCACAAAGGTAGAACACTTCGATTACAATCATAAAGAATAAGAAAAGAAGAAAGATATGAAGTTAAGCGAATTACTCAAAAACGTTAAGGTTATTGCCAGCCAAGGCAATATTGACGTTGAGATTAAGGGAGTGAACATTGATAGTCGTAAGATAGAGAACGGCCATTTGTTCATCGCAATGAAAGGAACACAGGTAGACGGACATAAATTCATTAGCAAAGCTATTGAGTTAGGAGCCGTAGCAGTCCTACTTGAAGATATGCCTGAGGAACTGAATGAAAAGGTAACATACGTTCAAGTAGCATCAACTGAGGAAGAAGCAGGCAAGGTTGCCACAATGTTCTATGGAGAACCATCACGCAAACTAAAGTTGGTTGGTGTAACAGGAACGAATGGTAAGACCACCATTGCAACCTTATTATATAGAATGTTCCGTGAGTTCGGACATAAGGTAGGCTTACTCTCTACCGTATGTAACTATATTAATGATGAGGAAGTTCCTGCAAGTCACACTACTCCAGACCCAATAGAACTTAACTGTCTACTTGCGAAGATGGTTGAGGCAGGCTGCGAATATGCCTTCATGGAGTGTTCCAGCCATGCTATCCATCAGCATCGTATAGGTGGTTTAGAGTTTGTAGGAGGCATCTTTACTAACCTTACACGTGACCACCTCGACTACCATAAGACTTTCGAAAACTATCGCAATGCGAAGAAGATGTTCTTCGACGGATTGCCTAAGACCGCTTTTGCCATCACCAATGCCGATGACAAGAACGGAATGATTATGGTTCAGAACACAAAGGCAACCGTCAAGACCTATTCTATCAAACGAATGGCAGACTTCCGTGCAAAGATTCTTGAATGCCACTTTGAAGGTATGTACCTTGAAGTTGACGGCAAAGAGGTTGGCGTACAGTTCATTGGTAAGTTCAATGTGAGCAATCTGCTTGCTGTATATGGTGCTGCCATCATGTTAGGCAAGAAGCCAGAGGATGTCCTAATAGCTATGAGCACACTCAAGAGTGTTAACGGACGATTAGAGCCTATCCAATCACCAGAAGGCTACACAGCTGTTGTTGACTATGCACATACACCAGACGCACTGGAGAATGTCCTCTCTGCTATCCACGATGTACTTGATGGTAAGGGCGGACATGTCATTACTGTCTGCGGTGCAGGTGGACATCGTGACAAGGGAAAGCGTCCATTAATGGCTCAAGAGGCTGTTAAACAAAGTGACACTGTCATCCTTACAAGTGACAATCCACGCGACGAAGAGCCACAGGCTATTATCGATGACATGCTTGCAGGACTTGACACTACACAGCGCAAGAAGGTTCTCACGATTACTGATCGTAAGGAAGCAATTCGCACTGCAGCCATGATGGCACAGAAAGGTGACGTTATTCTTGTTGCAGGTAAGGGACATGAGAACTACCAAGAGATAAATGGTGTGAAGCATCATTTCGATGACCACGAGGTTATCCGTGAAATCTTCGGTATTAAGTAATTCTAAAATAGACACCCTATCGTCTATCGTAAGAACAACATAAAAGAGAAATAAAATGTTATACTATATCTTCCGTTGGCTTGACCAGTTCGGTATCAGTGGTTCTCACCTTTGGGGCTACATCAGTTTCCGTTCTATCTTGGCAATGATATTAGCACTGATTATCTCTGCATGGTTCGGAGAACGCTTCATTAAATACCTCAAGAAGAAGCAGATTACAGAGGTACAACGAGATGCACAGATTGACCCATTTGGTGTCAAAAAGATTGGTGTACCATCAATGGGTGGTATTATCATCATCGTTGCACTCTTGATTCCTGTCGTCTTGTTAGGTAGATTACGTAATATCTATCTGCTCCTGATGATTGTCACTACCCTTTGGTTGGGTTTCCTCGGCGGTATGGATGACTTCATTAAGATATTCAAGCACGACAAGGAAGGACTGAAGGGTAAATATAAGATTATCGGACAAGTAACCATTGGACTTATCGTTGGCTTAACACTTTGGGCATCTCCTGACGTTAAAGCAAACATGAACCTTGAGGTTGCAAATCAAAATGGCAAGGAAATCGTCATCAAACATGAGACAAAAGCCGAAAAGACACTGAAGACAACCATACCATTTGTAAAATCACATAATCTTGATTATTCAGAAATTGTAGGTTTCTTAGGTAAGTACAAGACTGCTGGTGGCTGGATTCTGTTTGTCCTTATGACCATCTTCGTTGTCACGGCTGTATCTAATGGTGCGAATCTTAATGACGGAATGGACGGCATGTGTGCTGGCAACTCCGCCATCATAGGTGTCGTATTGGGTATATTAGCCTACGTAAGTAGTCATATACAATACGCAGCCTATCTAAACATCATGTATATACCAGGCTCGGAAGAGTTAGTTGTGTTCTTCATGGCATTCATTGGGGCATTGATAGGCTTCCTTTGGTACAATGCTTATCCTGCACAAGTGTTCATGGGTGACACGGGAAGTCTTACCATCGGAGGTATCATAGCAGTAGGTGCAATCATCATTCACAAGGAGTTGATGCTCCCTATTCTCTGTGGCGTATTCTTTGTTGAGAGCTTAAGTGTTATCGTACAGGTTTGGTACTACAAGTTAGGAAAGCGTAAAGGTGTTAAACAGCGTATCTTTAAGCGCACACCAATACATGACAACTTCCGTACACAAGATAGCCAACTCGATCCAGAGTGTAAGTATCTCTTGAAGAAACCACATAGTGCAGTGCATGAGAGCAAGATTACACTACGCTTCATCATCGTGACTATCATCCTCGCTGCAATGACTATCATCACACTGAAGATAAGATAAGCACGAGGCGTGCGAGGCGTTAGCACGATATGTGCGGGGCGTTCGCACAATTGGTGTTCATGCAAAACACCACACAGCTGACCACTACCCAAGAGGCGAGTAATCGTTTACTCGAAGAGAAGTAAGCAGTCAGCAAACAAAAACATTACATAAGCAAGAGTAAGGAAAGGAAAGATATATGAAAAGAATAGTAATACTTGGTGCCGGAGAAAGTGGTGCCGGCGCAGCCGTATTGGCAAAGAAAGAAGGCTTCGATGTCTTTGTTTCTGACATGTCAGCCATTAAGGACAAGTATAAGAAGATGCTTGATGACCGTGGTATAGAATGGGAAGAGGGACAACACACAGAAGAGAAGATTCTCAATGCTGATGAAATCATCAAGAGTCCTGGTATTCCTAAAGAAGCTCCTATTGTTCAGAAACTTATCGCACAGGGTACACATATCATTAGTGAAATAGAATTTGCTGGTCGATACACCAACTCTAAGATGATATGTATTACTGGAAGTAATGGAAAGACCACAACAACGAGCCTCATCTATCATATCTTCAAAGATGCTGGTTACGACGCTGGTTTGGCTGGTAACATTGGTAACAGTCTTGCACTGCAAGTAGCAGAAGACCCACATGAGTATTATATCATCGAGTTGAGCAGCTTCCAGTTGGACAACATGTATGACTTCCGTGCCAATATTGCCATCCTTCTCAATATCACCCCTGACCACTTGGACCGCTATGACTACAAGTTTGAGAACTACGCAGACGCTAAGATGCGTATCATTCAGAATCAAACCAAGGAGGATAGCTTCATTTACTGGAACGATGACCCTGTCATCAAGAAGGAACTCGAGAAGTTTGATGTACATGCCGTATGCTATCCATTCTCTGAATTAAAGGAGAAGGGCAGTATCGGTTACATTGAAGAAGGACAGTATACGATTGAGCAGCCTGAGCCATTCAACATGGAACAGGAAGACCTTTCGCTTACTGGACGTCACAACATCTACAACTCTTTGGCAGCAGGTATTGCCTCAGACATCAGCGGTATTAAGAAAGAAAACATCCGCAAGAGCCTCAGCGACTTCCCTGGTGTTGAACATAGATTGGAAAAGGTATGTAAGGTTGCTGGCGTACAATACATCAACGACTCTAAGGCTACCAATGTTGATGCTTGTTGGTATGCACTCGAAAGTATGCGCACACCAACAATCTTGATTATTGGTGGCAAGGATAAGGGAAATGACTATAACTGTATTAAGGACTTAGTTAAGCAGAAGTGTGCTGGCATTGTATACCTTGGCGCTGACAACAAGAAGTTACATGACAACTTCGACGACCTCGGTCTTCCTATCCGCGACACCCATTCCATGAAGGATTGTGTTGCAGCTTGTGCAGAGTTAGCAAAGCCGGGTGACACAGTTCTCCTAAGCCCATGCTGTGCAAGCTTCGATCTTTTTAAGAATATGGAAGACCGTGGCGAGCAGTTCAAGAGCTATGTAAAGGCTTTATAGGAAAAGGATATTGGACCCATTAGTCCAATTAGGCTTATTAGCCCAATTGGGCAAATAAGGCCAATAAGGCCAATAAGTAAAAAGAAAACAATGAAGAATAAATCTCTCAGTAACATATTCAAAGGAGACAAGGTTATTTGGATGGTCTTCTTCTTCCTATGTATCATCAGTATCATTGAGGTATATTCAGCCTCAAGCTCACTGTCGTACACAGGAGGTAACTACTGGAGCCCTATCATCTACCATTGCAGCATCCTTTTTGTTGGCATTGCTTTGATGGTGGTTGTATTAAATATTAAATGTCGTTACTTCAAACTTATCACACCGATTGTACTGGGCATGTCCATACTAATGCTTATATGGGTGCTCGTAGCAGGACAAAGTACGAATGGAGCAAGCCGATGGATTAGTTTTGCAGGTATACAATTCCAACCTTCCGAATTAGGCAAGGGTGCATTGGTATTAGCCATTGCACAGATACTTAGTGCAATGCAAACCGAACATGGAGCAGATCGAAAAGCCTTTAAATATATCATGTGGCTATCTGGTGGTATTATTCTCCTGATTCTTGGTGAGAATCTTTCCACAGCTATGCTCATTGGTTTGACCGTAATATTGATGATGTTTGTGGGAAGAGTTCCTTTCAATCAGTTAGGTCGTTTGATCGGTTTCATCGTCTTACTTGGAGTTTTCGTCCTATCTATGGTGATGCTTGTGGGTGATGACAAGAAAGCTGAGGACGAATTATCTGCCAAACAAAACCTTACAGAACAGACGGTAGCTGCACAGCAAGAGGAATCACCTGGATTCATTGGTAAAATTCTCCACCGCGCTGACACATGGAAGGCACGTGTCAAGAAATTCTTTAGTAACGAATATGTTGCACCAAAAGATTACGACTTAGATAAAGATGCGCAGGTGGCACATGCTAACATAGCCATCGCTTCATCAGATGTCGTTGGTAAAGGACCAGGAAACTCTAATGAAAGAGACTTTCTTTCGCAAGCCTTCTCCGACTTTATCTATGCCATTATCATTGAGGAGATGGGTATCGGTGGAGCTATCTTCGTAGCATTCCTTTACATTATCCTTCTCTTCAGAACGGGTATTATAGCCAATAGATGCGAAAACTCTTTCCCAGCCTTTCTCGCTATGGGTATCGCTTTCCTCTTGGTTACACAGGCGTTATTCAATATGTTAGTAGCTGTAGGATTAGCTCCAGTAACAGGACAGCCACTTCCTCTTATCAGTAAGGGTGGTACTTCAACTATCATTAATTGCGTCTACATAGGCGTAATACTCAGTGTAAGCCGCTCGGCAAAGAAAAAGAAAGAAGAAAAGAAACCTTCGGAGAAAGTTTCACATGCAATAGTCTAATCTGTAGAGAAGACTAAAAAGAATGTGAAAGTTGAAAGAAGATAAAAAAAATGATTACCTTTGTAGGTTATAAAGAAGATGCAAATGGACAAAGAATTAAGAATTATCATCAGCGGTGGCGGCACGGGAGGACATATATTCCCTGCTGTATCAATTGCTAATGCCATCAAGGCAAAACACCCAGAGGCGAAGATTCTCTTTGTGGGTGCTGATGGACGTATGGAGATGCAACGTGTTCCTGCTGCTGGTTATGAGATAAAAGGCCTACCTATCAAAGGTTTCGACCGTGCTAATAAACTAAAGAACTTTGAAGTTCTTTGCAAACTTTGGAAGAGTCTTCGTATGGCTCGCCAGATAATAAAAGACTTCAAACCACAGGTTGCTGTGGGTGTTGGTGGTTATGCCAGTGGTGCAACGCTCTATGAGTGTGCAAAGATGGGTATCCCATGTCTTATCCAAGAGCAGAACTCTTATGCTGGTGTGACCAACAAACTATTGTCTAAGCGTGTAAAGAAGATTTGCGTTGCTTACGAAGGTATGGACCGTTTCTTCCCTGCTGATAAGATTATCATGACGGGTAACCCTGTTCGACAGAACGTCCTCTCTACCCCACTCTCTGTTGAAGAGTCACGTGAGAGTTTCGGTCTTGCCCCGAACAAGAAGACAATCCTCCTCGTTGGTGGTAGCCTTGGAGCAAGAACCATCAATCGCTCAGTCATAGAACACCTTGATATCATCAAGCAGTCAGACGTTCAATTCATATGGCAAACGGGTAAGTTCTATCATCAACAGATATTGGATTCGATGAAGGGTAAAGAACTTCCTAACCTAAAGATAATGGACTTTGTCAGTGATATGGGTGCTGCATATAAGGCTGCTGACCTTGTTATCAGTCGTGCTGGTGCAAGTTCTATCAGTGAATTCCAGCTTATCGGAAAGCCAGTTATCTTGGTACCAAGTCCAAACGTGGCAGAAGACCATCAGACAAAGAATGCGATGGCATTGGTCAATAAAGATGCTGCACTCTGCGTAAGGGACGTTGATGCACCTGACACTTTAATAAAACTTGCACTCGATACCATCACGAATGATGAGAAGTTGGCAAGTCTTAGCGAGAATGTTAAGAAGATGGGGCTGAAGAACTCCGCAGAGATTATTGCTGACGAGGTTATCAAACTCATTAAGGGATAAAGCTATCTTCCAATAGATAGGGTTTAAAGAAACTATTGTAGAACGTTGTCCTATCCCCAAACAAAAGAAAGAAAAAGAATATATAACACATGGAACTCAAAGATATTAAATCAGTTTACTTCGTAGGTGCAGGTGGCATCGGCATGAGTGCTATTGCTCGTTATTTCCTTCATAAAGGATTGAAAGTAGCAGGTTACGATAAAACCCCATCTGAACTTACCCACACCTTGGAGAAAGAAGGAATGGACATTCACTATGAGGAGAATGTTCAACTCATCCCTGCAGCGTGCAAAGAACCAGCATCAACGTTGGTAATCTACACACCTGCCATCCCTTCTAAGCATGCTGAACTGGTTTACTTCCGTGAGAATGGCTTTGAGATTCAGAAACGTGCACAGGTTCTCGGCACACTCACCCGAACACATAAGGGTCTTTGCTTTGCTGGAACACATGGAAAAACAACGACTTCCAGTATGTGTGCACACCTTATGCACCAAAGCCATCTGGACTGTAATGCCTTCCTTGGCGGCATTTCCAAGAACTATGGCACTAATTATATCCTCTCTGACCACAGCGACTTTGTTGTGATTGAGGCAGACGAATTCGACCGTTCTTTCCATTGGTTGCGCCCTTGGATGAGTGTCATCACCTCTACAGACCCTGACCACTTGGACATTTACGGTACAAAAGAGGCTTACCTTGAGAGTTTCCGTCACTATACAGAACTCATCCAAAAGGGCGGTGCACTCATTATCCACAGAGGATTAGAGATGAAACCAAACGTACAAGAAGGTGTTAGAATCTATGAATACAGCCGTGATGAAGGCGACTTCCACGCTGAGAATATCCGAATTGAAAACGGAACTATCACTTTCGACTTCATTTCTCCTATCGAAAACATTAAGGATGTGGAGCTTGGACAACCAATACCTATCAACATTGAGAACGGTATCTCTGCAATGGCTATGGCCCAACTCAATGGTTGTACGGCAGAAGAATTGCGCAATGGAATGAAGACGTATGGTGGTGTTGATCGCCGTTTCGACTTCAAGATAAAGGATAACCGCCATGTCTTCCTCTCTGACTATGCGCATCATCCAAAGGAGATTCTGCAGAGTGCAAAGAGTCTTAAGGAACTCTATGCTGACAAGAAGGTTACTGCAATCTTCCAGCCACACCTCTACACACGAACACGTGACTTCTATAAGGAGTTTGCAGAGGCACTTAGTCATTTCGATGAAGTGGTATTAACAGAGATTTATCCAGCTCGAGAAGAGCCTATCCCAGGTGTAACAAGCGAGCTCATCTATGACAACCTTAGTCCTAAAGTTAAGAAACAGATGATAAAAAAGGACGATGTTCTCGACTTTGTAAAGTCAAGAGACTTTGACGTTTTGGTTGTTTTGGGTGCAGGTAATCTTGACAATTATGTCCCAGAGATTGCAAAGATACTCAACGAGAAATAAGAAGAAAGAAAGCAAAAACTCTTAAAACAAAAGAGAGAAGATATGCACATTAAGTGGAAAAAGATAATTATCACTGCGCTGGACATTGTATTGGCTATTTATCTCATCATGGCAGTTACCTCATGGAACAAGCCTGATGAGAGCAAACAGCTATGCACCAAAGTGAATATCAACATATCTGACTCTAATAATGCTGGCTTTCTTACCGCTACAGAAATCAAACAAATATTAGAGAAAGCCCACCTCTATCCCCTCAATAAGAAGATAACTGACATCAATCCACGCAAGATTGAGGAAGCATTGAAAGTGGGACCTTTCATCAATACAGCCCAGTGTTACAAAACAAAAGATGGACACGTAAACATCTATATTACTCAACGTATGCCGATTATCCGCATCAAGAGTAGCAATGGAGCTGATTACTATCTTGATGATAACGGAGGAATTCTCCCGAACTCTAAGTACACCAGCGACTTGATCATTGCAACTGGCAATATAGATAATAACTTTGCACGCCTTTATATTGCTCCTCTTGCCAAGGCTATCAGTGCTGAACCACTATGGCTGAACCAAATAGAGCAGATTAATGTCTTACCAGACAGAGGCATCGAGTTAGTACCACGTGTCGGTAATCATATCATCTTCATGGGTTACTTGCCTAAAAACAATGGTCCATGGAAGCGTAAGCACGATATAAATATCTTCGTTAAAAAGAAGTTGTCACGCTTAGAGAAGTTCTATCGATATGGTCTTTCACAGGCTGGTTGGAACAAATACTCTTACATCGACATAGAATTCGACAACCAAATCATCTGTAAGAAACGTGATGAGAAAGCTGAGAAAGAAGAAGAGGACGCATTGCTTAAGAAGGCTCAGTCTGAACAAGTAGAAGGCGTACAACGTACAGAAGAGGAGGAAAGAGATAAAGCCCGTAAGGAAGTGAAACGGCAAGAAGATGCCTCAGCAGGACTTACGGAATAAAAAAAGCTATCAATTTAGAGAATATAAAATAAGGAACATAATACTTAACGAATATGGCAGAGTTCATAGTAGCCATTGAATTAGGCTCATCAAAGATTACGGGAATCGCTGGCAAAAAGAATCTTGACGGCAGTATCTCCGTGCTTGCTGTTGTAAAGGAAGACGCTACACAGTGTATTCGCAAGGGTGTCGTTTACAACATCGACAAGACCGGACAGTGCCTCACAGGCATCATCAACAAACTAAGAAAACAACTGAAGTATGAGATTTCTCAGGTCTATGTAGGCGTGGGAGGACAGTCTATACGAAGCGTTCGCAACGTTATCGTAAAGGATCTGCCTACTGATACCATCATTACCTCAGATATGATTAATGAGTTAATGGATGCCAACCGCAATATGACTTATCCTGACCAGGAGATTCTCGATGCTGCCACACAGGAGTATAAGGTTGACAACCAATTCTCTCTTGACCCAGTAGGAATCAAGGCTACTCGTCTTGAGGGTAACTTCCTCAACATCCTATGGCGTAAGGCTTTCTACGAGAACCTCAACAACTGCTTTGAAAAGTCTGGTATCTCTATTGCCGAGATGTATCTTGCACCTTTGGCTTTGGCTGACGCTGTATTGAGCGAAGCTGAAAAGCGTGGTGGTTGTGTATTGGTTGACTTCGGTGCTGACACAACAACAGTCTCTGTATACTACAAGAACATTCTCCGTCACTTGGCAGTCATTCCATTGGGTGGTAACAATATTACAAAGGACATTGCCAGCCTACAAATGGAAGAAAAGGATGCTGAGGCGATGAAGCTTAAGTATGGTTCTGCTTTCACTGAGAATAACGACATCGATAATACATTGAAATACTCTATCGACCCAGAGCGTTCGGTAGAGAGCCGTAAGTTCATTGAAATCGTTGAGGCACGTATTGGTGAAATCGTTGAGAATGTATGGTGTCAGGTACCATCTGACTATGCCGACAAACTTCTTGGCGGTATCATTCTCACTGGTGGTGGTATGAACTTAAAGAACATTGAACGCTGTATTCGTAATACCACACATATCGACAAGATTCGTAAAGCAAACTTCGTAACACACACCATTTCATCAAGCAATGCTGATATCACAGCTAAGAATGGTGACATGAACACAATTCTTGGACTGCTTGCCAAAGGCGATATGAACTGTGCTGGTGCTGAATATAATCCTGCACAAAACAACCTCTTCAACAACGATGATGTCGCAGTAGCAACACCTATCGAACAGCCTTACACCCCATCGTCTACAACAAGACAAGGACAAGGTATTGTTCCAACACCTGAAGAGAAGAAGAAAGCTGAAGCTGAACGTCGTAAGCGTGAAGAGGAAGAGCGCAAGCTGCGTGAGGAAGAGGAAGCAAGAGAGCGCGAACTCGAAGAAGAGAAGCGTCGCAATAGCTTCTGGAATAAATTCTCACGTAAGGTGAAAGAGTTCGGAAAAACCATGCTGACTGAGGATGAAGAATAATCTAACAGCTCACACATAAAAAGAACATAGGAAATAAACATAGACAACATACTGTTATGGCAGACAACAATAATAAAATGGATATATTAGACTTCGGTGACGGCGATGTAGCTGATAGCATCATCAAGGTCATTGGTGTCGGTGGTGGTGGTGGTAACGCCGTAAACCACATGTACAAAGAAGGTATCCACGACGTAACCTTCGTACTCTGCAACACTGATGCACAAGCACTCAACGACTCTCCTGTTCCTGTTCATCTGCAATTGGGTAAAGAAGGATTAGGTGCTGGTAACCGCCCTGAGCGTGCACGTCAAGCTGCTGAAGAGACTATAGAGGATATCAAGCACATGCTCAACGATGGTACGAAGATGGCATTTATCACCGCTGGTATGGGTGGTGGTACGGGTACTGGTGCAGCACCTGTCATCGCACGTGTCAGCAAGGAATTGGGTATTCTCACCGTGGGTATCGTTACCATTCCATTCCGTTTCGAGGGTGCTAAGAAGATAGATCAGGCGTTGGATGGCGTTGAAGAGATGGCAAAGCACGTCGATGCGCTGCTCGTCATCAACAACGAACGTCTCCGCGAGATTTACCCAGAGTTGAGTTTGCTCAATGGTTTCCGTAAGGCTGACGACACCCTGAGCGTTGCTGCTAAGAGTATTGCAGAGATTATCACCGTTCATGGTATTATGAACCTCGACTTCAACGATGTTAAGACAGTCCTCAAAGATGGCGGTGTAGCTATCATGTCTACCGGTTACGGTGAGGGTGAAGGTCGTGTGAAGCAGGCAATTGAGGATGCACTCAACTCACCATTGCTCAACGATAACGATGTCTATAAGTCAAAGAAGATTCTGCTCTCTATCAACTTCAACACTGACGACAAGGACAACCCGGGTCTGACAATGGAGGAAATGGGCGATGTGACAGAGTTCATGAACCACTTCAGTGCAGACTTCGAGTTGAAATGGGGACTTGCTATTGACCCTGAACTCGACAAGAAGGTTAAGGTTACTATCCTTGCAACGGGCTTCGGTATTGAGGATGTTGACGGTATGGGTAGCCATATCAAGAAGCAGACACAAGAGGATGCAGCACGTCAGGCAGAGGAAGAGGAGAAGGCTGCAGAGCGTCGTGACCGTCGTGATCGCTTCTATAAGGACAACAACAGCTCACAATACAAGCATCGTCCACACATCTATCGCTTTACTGCGGATGAACTCGACAACGAGGATGTTATCCTTGCTGTAGAGAACACACCAACCTATAAGCGTACTAAACAGATGATTAAGGACATTAAGCGCATCAGTAATCCTGAGCAAGATAATGAAGAAAACGAAAGCAACGAAGGCGCTGTTGAAGGCGTTATTAGCTTCGTATAATAGTTATATCAAAAATAAGAAAAGGCTGGACTCCGAAAGATGTTCAGCCTTTTTGATTCATCAACCTTCTTCATTATAAGAAGAATAACCTCTTCCCTTTGGGGAAAAGGCACCCTTCTATAAGTCACTTTACCCTTATATGCGTTCTTATTAAGCCTCCGCACCACATGTGTTAGGCGTCCGCACATAACGTGCTAAGCCTTCGCACATTTGTAGGAGATCGTAAGTCTTCTCCTATATATCATTCAACATCTAACCAAAACATGTTCCCTCAGATGCGCACTTTATCAACACCTAACATTCAACACCCAACAACCAAGCCAACATTTTCACATCATCAGCACCCAAAATTCAACACTTAACACCCAGCACTTATAGAGACAAAATAACATCAAAATAGCTTGCAAGATGACTTATACACCTATTTTTCAAAGAAAATAAACATTTTATAATAGTTTTTATTTATCTTTGCATTCAAATATCCACGACACATCTGTATATTGTCGTGCATTATTGAGAATTCAAATTTTAGAAAAGCTATTGATAGAAACATACGCTACCACAGAAGGTAAGAAATATATAAAATGTAAAACATCCCTCTGTTAAGCCTTGTTGTATAGACACTCTTGAAATGAAATATTATTTTTATAAAAGTACTAATATGAAACAATTTTATATTTTAATGATAACCCTACTCATGGGCTTATCAGCTAATGCAGAAGAAACTGGCACATGTGGACCTAATCTAAAATGGAAACTCACCGATGATGGCGTATTGACCATTACTGGAACAGGACAAATGGAAGATTATAATGATACTTATAAAGAGAATCCATGGTACGATAAAAATGTCAAACAAGTTATAATAGCTGATGGTGTTACAACTATTGGCAAAGACGCTTTCAAAGAGTGCACCAAACTAACGTCTATAAACATCCCAAATAGTGTTACAGCTATTGGATATATGGCTTTCTATAGGTGCGAAGCACTAAAGTCTATAAATATTCCAAATGGCGTCACAATTATTGGATATCAAACTTTCTATAACTGCAACAGGCTAACGTCTATAAACATTCCAAACAGTGTTACAACTATTGGATATCTGGCTTTCCAAGGGTGTAAAGCACTAAAGTCTATAAATATTCCAAATAGTGTTACAACTATTGGAGATGAGGCTTTCAAAAATTGCGAAGCACTAACGTCTATAAACATTCCAAATAGTGTTACAACTATTGGAGATGAGGCTTTCAAAAATTGCGAAGCACTAACGTCTATAAACATTCCAAATAGTATTACAACTATTAGCGAAAGAGTTTTCCAAGGGTGCGAAGCACTTACGTCTATAAACATTCCAAATAGTGTTACAACTATTGGAAGTTCCGCTTTCAGTTCTTGCACAACACTAAAGTCTATAAACATCCCAAATAGAGTTACAACTATTGGACATGCCGCTTTTAGTTCTTGCACCAGACTAAAGTCTATAAACATTCCAAATAGTGTTACAACTATTGGAAATTCCGCTTTCAGCTATTGCAAAGCACTAAAGTCTATAAACATTCCAAATAGTGTTACAATTATTGGAAATGAAACTTTCAGCTATTGCAAAGCACTAAAGTCTATAAATATTCCAAATAGTGTTACAACTATTGGAAATGAAACTTTCAAATATTGCGAAGCATTAACATCAATAAACATCCCAAATAGTGTTACAACTATTGGAAATTCCGCTTTCAGTTCTTGCACAACACTAACGTCTATAAACATTCCAAATAGTGTTACAACTATTGGAAATGAGGCTTTCAGCGATTGCGCAGCACTAACATCTATAAACATTCCAAATAGTGTTACAAATATTGGAAATTCAACTTTCAGTTCTTGCACAGCACTAACATCTATAAACATTCCAAATAGTGTTACAACTATTGGAAATGAAACTTTCAAATATTGCGAAGCACTAACATCTATAAACATCCCAAATAGTGTTACAACTATTGGATATTCCGCTTTCAGTTCTTGCATCAGACTAAAGTCTATAAACATTCCAAATAGTGTTACAACTATTGATGATTTTGCTTTTTCTTATTGTTATAAACTAAAACAAGTTGATATCCCAAATTCAGTAACTACACTTTGTGAAGGCCTATTGAAAAGTTGTAGCTCTTTGGAAAGCATAAGAATCCATAAAGACGTAGTGGAAATTGAAGAAAGTGTCTTCGACGGATGTACTAAACTTACAAATATTTCGTGTGAAGCAACCACACCACCTACTTGTGGCACAGATACTTTTAAAAGCGTTGATAAGAGTAATTGTAAACTATTTGTACCCCAAGCCAGCGTTGATGCTTATAAAATAGCGAATGAATGGAAAGATTTCTCATACATAGAGGCTGCAACTGGCATTACAAACAATGTTTATAATAAGACAGAACTTGTAGATGTCTATACCATAGATGGAACAAAACGACTAAGCAAAGTAAGCAAGGAAGAGATGAATACCTTGCCTAAGGGTGTTTATATTGTTAATGGCAAAAAGCTGGTCATTAAATAATAACCTCACCCCGCTTACGAAGCCTCCCCTCTGCCTACGATAGTATCTTCTTCCGAGAAAAAAGAATTAAAACAGAAGCTCGCAGAGAAACTGTGATGGCCTAAACCCAAATCACCCCCTTAGACCACAACTGATTTAAGTTTCTAATAACTGATTTAGGTTTAACTGATAATAAGATAAATAAAAACTCCGTTATATTTTTTACTACATCAGTAGCGAAAAATATAACGGAGTTTTTTTTAGTTCATAATCACTCAACACTCTCAAATCATCAACACCCAAAATTCAACACCCAACACCCACTAATCATCAACACCCAAAATTTAACACCCAAAATTTAACACCCAACACCTAACATAGGCACCAAATACTTTGCCAAGCAATAACCTCCACCAATCAACCAGCACCATAGGATTGCAGCCAATAGGAAAGGTTTAAAACCTGCTTTCTTAAACTTATCAATACTTGTTTCAGTACCAAGTGCAGACATAGCCATGGTGAGAAGGAAGGTGTCGAAGGTATTGATAAAGTCGACAAGTTCTTTTGGAAGTAAGTTCAATGAGTTGAAACCGATGACCACAAGGAAGAGGATAGCAAACCAAGGGATGTTTATCTTACTACTACCCCCAGTATCGTCGTCTCGCTCTGCAACATTCTTTGCCACAAAAAAGGCTATAACTAACAATACAGGTACCAACATCATTACACGAATCATCTTAACGATAATCGCTGAATTGCTCACAGCAGCACCCATCGCATTACCAGCACCGACGACGTGAGCCACCTCATGAATCGTAGAACCTGCAAAGATTCCCATTGCATCAGGTGATAAATCAAAGACACCTGCACGATAAAGAATAGGATAAAGGAACATAGATAGTGTTCCGAAGATAACCACTGTCGCTACTGCCACAGCTGTCTTATAAGGCTTCGGACGAATAGCTCCGTCGACACCTAACACCGCTGCGGCTCCACAGATACCACTTCCACAAGCTGCCAAAAGGGCAATGCTTCGGTCCATCTTCAAGAGTCTACCTACCAAAACACCTAAGAGAATCGTTCCACATACGATAATTGCATCCACAATGATAGCAGAAAAGCCCACTGCCACCACGTCTTGAAAGGTCAGACGAAAACCATAAAGGATAATACCAAAGCGCAAAACACGTTTTCCACAGAAGGCAATACCAGGCACCCAAGTATCAGGAAGATTATTGCGCAGACTGTTGGCATAAAGCATACCCAAAATAATACCAACGACCATCGGACTCAACGAAAGTGCTTTCACCCATCCCATATCACCGATATAGAACGCTGCACAGGCAAACAAAGTAATCAGCAGTACACCATGAAGCATACTACTGCGTTGTTCTGTTAACTTCATAGACTTATATTATATAATAGGTTAAGTTTGAATTTTCATGCTTCAAGACCACAAAAGTAATAAAAAAAACAAGCAAGAAAATACCAATCGTGAATTATTATCATGAAAGAAAGAAATTATTTTCATGAAGATAAATATTTCTTTTCATGAAGAAAAATATTTTTTTTCATGAAAATAATTCGATAAAGACTATCTATAAGTATAATATGCGATTACTTTAAAAGCAGTATTAACGCCTAACAATCATCATAAAGCGCATTAACTAAACAGCTCGCGCATTACCTGAAAACTCTTTAGTTCAGGCATATCAGGCACATGAATTCGATAGTAATGTAATACGATATCAGAAATACGATTGCGATCGTGACGAGATAGACGGAAAAGGTGCATATTCTCATAATCCATACGAATCAACTGATTAATCCCTGCTGCATCTGCAGGGAGTAGATAATCAGAATGAAGAGGTGCACTTGCTGTAAAGGTTGCATTGCGAAGGTCAAAGCAAGAACCCTCTTGATAGGCATCAAGATTAGGGAAGAAACCGATGAAACGACTCAAGCGCATCATAAAGACAAGGTGGAAATTGGCATAATCACGCTCAGCCTCATCCAACCATTCCATACTCGCGCATACATAATTGTATAGGTGGGCATTCTGTTGCTCACCACGCGTGACATAATAAAGGAATTCAGAAAGGAAAAGAAGGATAGCCGACTTCACAGGATCAAAGGGGATAGAGCCGTAAGGGCGAAGGATACGCACTTCCTTTATACGCTGCAAAGAGGTTCGCGGACGATAATCAAATTCAAGGTCGAGTAAAGTCAGTGGTTGAAAATACTGCTTCTTAATCTTCCCTTTCGCCGTCTTAGGAATGCGCGTTATAAAAGAAATACGCCCCTCTAACTCGGTAAACATATCAATTATTAGCGATGAATCACCGAACTTCAGAGAACGTAAAACAATTGCCTTTGACTTCAAAATCATACAAAAAACAATGCAAAAATACAAAAATACAGCCTCTTACGAAAATTTATTAGCAAAAAGTTTGGTTGATTGAAATAAATGGGCTACCTTTGCACCCGCAAAATCAGCTATGGTCCCTTCGTCTATCGGTTAGGACGAGAGATTTTCATTCTCTAAAGAGCAGTTCGACTCTGCTAGGGACTACAAGTAAAATAAAAGAAGAAAACAAAGATGGCAAATCACAAATCATCATTGAAGAGAATCCGTCAGGACAAGGTTAGAACCTTGCACAACAGATATTATGCAAAGACTATGCGTAACGCTGTACGCAAGTTGCGTAGCATGACGGATAAGGAAGAGGCTGTTAAGCTCTATCCTGTTGTACAGAAGATGTTGGACAAGTTGGCAAAGACTAACGTTATCCACCAGAACAAGGCAGCTAATTTGAAGTCTGCTCTCTGCAAGCACGTAGCTGCATTGGGATAAAAAATACTTTCAGTCATAGCTGAAAAGAACAATAAAAGCCGTAATCCTATTGGGATTATGGCTTTTTGCATGTTATATACTTGTGTGACTTTGTGCTTTTGCTTAGACAATTGGGATAAATTCAATTTGCTGTCACTCCTGTCATCCATTGTAAGCACTTAACTTATTGGTTTACAGAGGAGTAATTGAAGTGTTAAAAGTGACAGCAAATTGAAACAAGATATATTCGTATAAGACAGCTTGTATTTACGATACAGACAAACTAATCTTCTCTGCCATATCCACAGCTTGCTTGATTCTATCGCCCATACCGATACCATCTTTCAAATTACCAATGATATGTAAACCGGGATGAGCAAGTTCTACGGCATCAATAGTACGAAGGCGAGCATCCGTTTCGGGCATATATTGTGGAATAGCATGGCTGTGTCTGTAAATACGAATGACGTCGGCACACGTGCCTTTAGGATAACCCAACATCGTATGAAGGGACGTATTAACCAATTCTGTCAGTTCTTCATCCGTCTTATTGATATATTCAGGATGACAAGCACCACCAATGAAGAACGCATAATTAGCTCCTTCCTTAGGCGAACGCCCCTGAAAACAAGCGGAAGGCATAAGAATTCCCAACACATTCTGTTTTTCTTTAGACGGTACTAATCCGCCAAAAGCATTCCAATGTACATCCCCCATATTCTTCATTCCCACTCCAATCTCAATCACTGGAGCATAATAAAGATTGCTTAAGTCGTCAAGTTGAGCCTTAGGTAAGAAGCCCAACAACTTAGGTAAGGCATAGGCAGGACAAGTTGTAACAACCTGTTCAGCTATTATAGTATTCTCACCCCAAGATAGTTTCCACTTATCTCCTAACGGTTCTATACTTAGTTCTTTACAATTCGTTAGGATTCTCTCATCACCTATCACTCTCCCCAATGCAGAAACAAGGCTACGGAAACCTCCACGAGTAGAGAAGACTGCCTTCGTTGCACGCTTTTCCCTGTCCGTCTTTGGTTGTTTTGCAAGTGCTATAGACCCTTTAATGAAGCTTCCATAACGCTGTTCTAAGTCGTAGAGTTTAGGCAAAGCAAGGCGAGTTGGTAGTTGATAAGGATCACCAGCATACACACCAGAGAGGAAAGGATCGACTGCATAATCAACAAAAGACCGCCCCAACCGTCGTTCAGCAAGGCTACCCACACTCTCGTTAGGGTCTATCCCCTTCTTACGCCATGGCTCACCAAGGATGCGGAACTTATCTTTCAGCGTGAAGAGAGGAGTGGTGATAGCAGACCAAAGTCCAGAAGGTAGGGCATGAAAGCGTCCATCCTTCCATATCAAACGGCATTTAGCAGAACTCTGTGCTACTTCCACCGTACAATCATCGCCTAACATATCGAAGAGTTCAGCCACTTCAGGGTATTTAATAGTACCCGTACTCGGTCCTTGTTCCATCACAAAACCGTCTACCTCTTCCGTCTGCATAAGTCCACCGATACGATCGGCAGCCTCCAAGACCACTACATCTTGACCTTTACGACGTAGATAAGCAGCACAAGTAAGACCAGTAAGACCTGCGCCAACGACAACTATCTTTCTTTCTTCCATAATATTAATGCTATATAGATTCCTCTCCCCAGTTTCTCTACCCTACGAAAAGGGAGCGTAAAACTTTTATATTGGCTTTGAAAACTTCTTATCCGTAGCCACCATCATCGGATCAAGCACAGCAGCCACAGTACGAACAAAGGGATTCCCCTCCCCTGTCATCTCCAAGGTATTCTCTGTCAAACAAAGAATACCATCTCTTTCCATCTCTTGCAGGCGTTCAACATCATAGTTGATAGCCCCTTTCACGTCAGCTACTGAAACTGCAAGATCCTCCGCGAGATGCGTCCAATCAAGATGATAGTTACACATCAAACGTTCAATTACCTCACGTACTATACGTTCTTTAGGCGTTAATTGGTAGCCTTTTCGGGTAGGCAACGTACCCGCAGAGACTTCAGCTATATATTCGTCTATCGACTTTGTATTCTGTGCATAAGCAGTCTCTAATTGGCTGATACCCGTCACACCGAAAGCATACACCTGTCCTGTTGTGCGACGAGTGCAATAACCTTGGAAGTTTCGATGTAGTCGATGAGATTGCAAAGCCTCAGATAGTTCATCATTAGGAAGTACAAAATGGTCCAAACCAACACTAAGATAACCCGCCTCATGCAACACATCTTTAGCCTTTTGGAACATCAAAGCCTTCTCCTCCGTATCAGGAAGACCAGCCTTTTCAAGTATCATCTGCCGTTTAAATATCCATGGGCAGTGTCCATAACTGAATGTTGTAACACGGTCGGGGCGCATTGCTACAGCACGCTCTATCGTCTTCTTAAAGCTATCCGACGTCTGAAGTGGTAAGCCAAAGAGGAAATCCATATTAATATTAACACCCGCTTTACGGAGAATTGCCACTATTTCCTCTGTTGGCAATTCAGAAGGCGTACGATTAACAAGCCTCAACACCTCTTCATTGAAGTCCTGTACACCTAAACTAAAACGATTAAATCGTGCATCCAACAGTCCTTGCCAGTCCTCAGCTGTTAGATAACCAGGATGACATTCTATGGCTATTTCAGGCTGTTCTATCGTAGAAAAAAGTGACAGCAGATGCTCATTCAGTTCTTTAAGAACGCTTACAGGCATAGCCGTTGGACTACCACCGCCATAATGAATCTGCGATATACGTCTACTATTATCCAGATGCTTTGCTACAAGATCTATCTCCTTATGCAATGCTTGTACATAGGCTTCGACATGCTCTTCCTTTGCCATAGGGTAAGAGTTGCAGCCACAATAATGACACAGACGCCGACAAAAAGGCATATGAAAATAAAAGGAAAGATTCTTCTCACGCACCTCATTGCTATAATCAACCTCCATCAGAAACTCTTCCCCAGTAAAAAGTCGGAAGAAGTTAGCTGGTGGATAACTCGTATAACGAGGTACAGATACATTGTATTTATCAATCAGTTCTTGCTTCATTCGTCGAAATAAATTATATGACAAAGGTACGAATACCTCCTAACATAAGCAATCCTCATTTATAAGGAAAGCACAATAGGCTTACAAGCCTAACTTTACTATGATATAATCTGAATATATCATTAGACCATAATACGTGATCGGTTTGGGGCAAAGCCACGTTCTCCTGTAAAGGAACACATGGTTTATTGTTCCTTTTTAAAGGCTGAGAGAACATAAATAAGGCTGATGATAGCCACCACTGTTTCAGCTATATAAAGACCACGATAGTCGAAGATATGCGCCACCGTTCCCGCTAATACAGCAACGAGCAGACCGCTTACATGACTAATAACAATTTGTATGGTGAAGTCAGTCCCTTCTCTACCAGGACGTACGCATCGCATGGCTGTAGTGTAAAGAACCACAGTAGCCAATCCGTAACAAGCTTGGATATAAATCATTCCAATGACAAATGCTGTCTTGTTAAAGTCGGCAAAAGTCATTGCAAGGAAGTAGATAGGTGCCAGAATAATAAGTCCTGCAATGATAATACGAGCCTTATAAATTCCGATTCGGCGTATAAGCACTCCAGAAAACCACGCCATAACGAAGGAAGCAGCAGTTCCAACGATACCAGTAAGGAATCCTATCTCCTTCATATCGTATCCCTTATCAACGAGGTAAGGACGCAACATGGAAAGAATACCGATGATTCCCATATAATACAGCAGCAAGAAACCTATCTGTGGCCATATCTCCTTACGTCCAAAGAAACTAAAGATGTCAGTCCACTTGGCACGTTCTCTCGGTTTCTCATTCTCTATCTTGATATGAGGATTAAACATTAAAGGAATAATCATCATACAAACAAACAAGGCTAAGCAGGGTACTACAACATTCCAGCCATAGCTTTTCAGTAAGATAAGCAAGACTCCTCCACCAATAACAGCACCTCCGAAAGCTCCCATAGACTGCATACTATTAAGCATACTATGGTCGTGCTTCTTAAAAGAAAGGATGGCAAGCGCATCTGTAGCAATGTCTTGTGTAGCCGAAGCAAGCATAGAGATAAACGCAAGGATGACCACAAGCATGATTTCTGAACGTACATTAATAAGCCCTGTGGCTAAGAGCGCAACGGCATATATCAACTCTGTAGTGATAATCGTACGTTTGTAGTCACGCACTGTTACGCAGTGCCGGTCAACAAAAGGCGACCATAGAAACTTTATCGTCCATGGAACTCGTACAAGGTTTAGCAATCCAATGGTTGCAAGACTATATTGTCCTTCCCTCATGATAACTTGTAAGGCTGTCATAAGAAAAGATGACGGTACCATCTGTGCGATATATAGACAGAAGAACGTACCAAAACTTAATTTCTTTGATGAAATGCTGTTGAACATGTAATGAATTATATAAAGTAGAGCAGCGTATTATGTACCATGGGAAAGGACTTCAGAAGGAGTAAACAGAAATAGCTGTCTCATCCTCTTTATCCTTACTTCTATGCTCTCGTTAGAATGTCACGCTGAGGGAAGTACCAAAGGTGAGAGGCTTACCCTTCTGTGCATAGTTACCAGTTGACATCTTGAAACTGTACGCTATATAGTCAGTTCCTGTCAAATTCTTACCCCATACCCCCCATGTGAATATACCTTTTGTAAGACTAACCTTTGCATTAAGCGTCGCATAGAAGTTCTGACGAACGATATTGTCATCAGCCCAATAGATACGACCGAGACCTGTTAAGCCGGCATTAACAACAATCTTATCAAACCAACCCGCCTGTAGAACAGTGTAATTTCCATTTATTGAGAGCGTATGATTAGGCACCATAGGAAGTCTATTACCCGAGAAATCCTCAGTAGCACTCTTCTTATATTCCAAGTAACGAGCGTGCGTGTAACCATAGTTCATACTCAACAGTAAGCTCTTAATTGGATGATAAGCAAATGAAAGTTCGAATCCTTTACTATTCGTGTGCCCTGCATTAGCAATTAAGTTACCCACTGCAGGAATAGTATAGGTAGTCTGCATATGTCGCCAATCAATGTAGAAAAGGTCCGCTTCAGCTGTCAGTCGTCCATTCAAGAACTTTAATCGAGCCCCTACCTCGTAATTCCAGCTGTATTCTGGTTCGTATGAACGCTCTGTGTCAGTCTTAAAGATAGTGTTAAATCCGCCTGGCTTATAACCACGAGTGACACTCGCATAGTAGAGATTATCCCTATTTGTAAGATATTGAAGCGTAAACTTAGGAGTGAACTGACGGAAGTTTGCACTACTAATAAAGTCCTTTACATGTGTAGTAGCACCTGTTGTTAATGTTACCTTATCTTGATTATAGCTTATTTTAGCATGCTCATAATCGAAGCGTAAACCAACTGTTGTCGACAAACCCCTCCATATATTATAAGAGCTCTGATGATAGATCGCATAGCCTGCTGTAGGGTTCTTATAAGAAGTTGGAGTCGAGAAATCCTTTGTATAATAGCTTGTTTCAATAAATGGATTAGAATGGAGTATCATACCAAACACACCAATAATCCATTGACAATGTCCCTTGTCATTTGACTTCAAGGTTATGTCCTGAGATAACATATTCTGATGATAGCTATTATCAGTAAAGAATACGTCCTTAGGGGTGAAGTCTTGGTCTAATCCTTGGTTTGATTTGATAAATTGATAAGATGTCTGACTATTGAAACTAATACGACTATTCTCATATCGAGCATTAAGACCCGTTGTTGAAATCAGACGCTTGTAAGTGCTATTACGGTTATAACTAATAGGTGATAGTGCATCTTTGACAAGGTCATAAGGTGCATATGGATAACCATTCTGATTACTATGAGTAAGGGTACTGTTGAAATGGACAAGCCAATTTGTTGTTGGTCGCCAATAAAGTCCTAAGCGTCCTTCAATCTCATTCATCTTATCAGCCTTATTATTCAAGAACTGATTAATGAACATACCATCGTTATGATGATAAGAAATAGCACTTGACAGACCAAATTTATCACTCAGTTTAGAATAGTTAGAAGCCTGTGCTACAAAGTCATTATACTTTCCATAGCCAACTTTTATACGTGTCTTCTGATACTCAAGAGGGTTATGTGTGTAGACATTGATAACACCTGCTATCGTATTACGGCCATATAAGGTTCCTTGTGGGCCTCGGAACACATCTACAGCAGCAATATCACTGAGGTCAATATTAAATGCTGACGACTCAAAGTGAGGTACACCATCTACGTAGAAACCCACTGCAGAACCCTTCATCTTTGCTCCGATACCACGAATAAAGATAGGTGTGTTAGCATATGAACCATAGTCGGGCATATAAAAGTTAGGCATAACAGCCGTCAACTCTTTCAAACTCACAATTTGCTGGTTCAATAATTGCTGATGGTTAATAGTTGAGACCGCAACAGAGGTAAGATTTCTTTTGTTCTGTTTGAAGTCAGTTACGACTACTTCGTTAAGTGATACATCTTTGTTTACTACGGAGTCTGGAGTCACTCCAGCTACTCCACTGATTGTAAGGGATGCTAATAATAAGGTATTTAACATACAAGAAGGCTTTTTGTTAATGTTTTTGTGTTGCAAAGGTACAGATAATGACTTTTCCGAACAATCCTCATTTATAAGGAAATTAAGTATTACCACTAAGAAGAATAAAGGCTAATTATCAGCACAAAACGATAAATTAATATGTTTTCTTTTGTGTTTTTTGCAGGTTTTTATTTCCAAATATAAAGGAAAAAGTGTATCTTTGCATACTATAAGAACAATCGAAAGAAAATGGCAGAAAATCCAGAAAACGAGAATAATTACTCCGCCAGTAACATCCAAGTCTTAGAAGGATTGGAAGCAGTACGCAAGCGTCCTGCTATGTACATTGGTGACATCAGTGAGAAGGGACTCCACCACTTGATTAACGAGACCGTCGATAACTCTATCGACGAAGCAATGGCTGGCTACTGTCAGAACATTGAAGTTACAATCAACGAGGACAACTCCATTACCGTTGAGGATGATGGTCGTGGTATCCCTGTTGACATGCACGAGAAGCTTCACAAGAGTGCCCTTGAGGTTGTTATGACTGTTCTCCACGCAGGTGGTAAGTTCGACAAGGGTTCGTATAAAGTCAGCGGTGGTTTGCATGGTGTAGGTGTTAGTTGTGTAAATGCACTCTCTACACACATGAAGTCACAGGTGTTCCGTAATGGTAAAATCTACCAGCAGGAGTATGAGAAGGGTAAGCCTCTCTACCCTGTAAAGGTTGTTGGTGAGACTGATAAGACTGGTACACGTCAACAGTTCTGGCCAGACCCAGAGATTTTCACTACTACAGTTTACCAATGGGCAATCGTAGCACGTCGTATGCGCGAGTTGGCTTATCTGAATGCTGGTATTAAGATTACGCTTTCTGACCTTCGTCCAGACCCCGAAACGGGCAAGACACGCACAGAGGTCTTCCATGCTAAGGACGGCTTGAAGGAGTTCGTTCGTTACGTTGACCGCCATCGTCAGCACCTCTTCGATGATGTTATCTATCTCAAGACCGAGAAGCAAAACATCCCTATCGAGGTGGCTGTGATGTACAACACTGATTATACAGAGAACATCCATTCATACGTTAACAATATCAACACTATCGAGGGTGGTACTCACTTGCAAGGATTCCGTGCTGCATTGACTCGTACATTGAAGACATACGCTGACAATGATCCACAGATTTCTAAGCAGTTGGAGAAAGCTAAGATTGAGATTGCTGGTGAAGACTTCCGCGAAGGCTTGACAGCTGTTATCTCTATCAAGGTTGCAGAGCCACAGTTTGAGGGCCAGACAAAGACCAAATTAGGTAATAGTGAGGTTTCAGGTGCCGTACAGCAGGCTGTTGGCGAGGCATTGACCAATTATTTAGAGGAGCATCCTAACGAGGCAAAGATGATCTGTAACAAGGTTATCCTTGCTGCTACTGCTCGTGTTGCAGCCCGTAAGGCACGCGAAAGCGTACAGCGTAAGAACGTGATGAGCGGTGGTGGTTTGCCTGGTAAGTTGGCTGACTGCTCTAACAAGGACCCAAAAGACTGCGAAATCTTCCTTGTCGAGGGTGATTCTGCGGGTGGTTCAGCTAAGCAGGGACGTGACCGTTATACACAGGCTATCCTCCCTCTCCGTGGTAAGATTCTGAATGTAGAGAAGGTTCAGCGTCATCGTGTATTCGAGGCTGAGTCTGTCATGAATATTATTCAGTCTATTGGCGTACGTTTCGGTGTTGAAGGAGAAGGCGACTTTGAGGCAAATACTGATAAACTTCGTTATGACAAGATTATCATCATGACCGATGCCGATGTCGATGGTTCTCACATCGACACACTGATTATGACACTCTTCTATCGATATATGCCTAAGGTAATTGAGAATGGACACCTATATATCGCTACGCCACCACTCTACAAGTGTACTTATAAGAAAGTAAGCGAGTACTGCTACACCGAGCAACAGCGTCAAGCTTTCATTGATAAATATGCGAATGGTGATGAAGAAGATAAAGCTATCCACACACAGCGATACAAAGGTCTTGGTGAGATGAACCCGGAGCAGCTTTGGGAGACAACTATGGATCCTAAGACACGACTCTTGAAGCAGGTGACTATCGAGAATGCTGCTGATGCAGACGAGATATTCTCAATGCTGATGGGCGACGATGTTGAGCCTCGTCGTGAGTTCATCGAGAAGAATGCAACCTATGCTAACATTGACGCATAAGCTTCTCTAAATAAATTTTACACAGCTTCTAAAGCTGAAAACATAAAGAGACTCCCTTTCTCACAAAACGAGAAAGGGAGTTTTTATTTTCTCCTAATTATCACCTATAATCGCTTATTATCGCTTTTATTACTATGAATATTGTTCTTTTTCCCACATAAACTTTTCGAAAGAAGAAATAAATGAGTATATTTGCAAATTCAAAACAATAGGAAAATGAACAAAAAGATAAGGCTTCTCGAAGTTAATGTAGCACAAGCAAAAGCTGTCTATCCTGAAGGAAAATACATAGACAACGACCTTATTCTCTTTGAGGATATTACGCAAGTACCACTTCCTACCAATCCTTCTCGTATGAAGTCTCTCTTTCTTGCCCTCTGTACCAGCGGTCATGCACAATATACTGTTGATACAAAGATGCACGAGGTGGGTGCTGGGGACGTCATTATCATCAGCGAAGAACAGGTAGTTGCCGACTATATGCTTTCACGTGATTGCAAGGGAATTGCCATCATCATGTCTTATGACTTCTTTCAGAACATCGTAAGCGGAGTTCACGAACTTTCTGCTCTCTTCCTCTTTGCCCGTACCCATCCTGTTTTCCACCTTGATAACAATCAGGCAAAGGCATTAGAAAACGACATTCAACATATCAAAGAGAAGATTATTGATACCGGTCATCGCTTCCGTCGTGAGTTAGTTATGACAATGCTAAAGGCACTTATCATCGATATGAGTGATATCATCTATCGCTTCCAACAAGTAGGAGAAGCAGGACAGACTCGTGCTGAAGCTATCTTCCGCGACTTCATTCAGACTGTGGAAAAGAACTATCGTACGGAAAGGCGTGTCAGTTGGTACGCACAACAACTGTGTATCACATCTAAATATCTCTCTGAAACCGTGCGTACTGTCAGCAGACGTACACCAAGTGATTGGATTGACTCCTACGTTACACGTGAGTTACGCGTGATGCTTAGAAACAGTACGATGAGTATTAAGCAGATTGCTGATGAACTAAACTTCGCCAATCAGAGCTTTATGGGTAAATACTTCAAGGAACATGTGGGTATGAGTCCTTCGCAGTTTAGGAAAAGTTGACAAGTAGACGAGTTGACAAGTAGACAAGTTGACGAGTTAACCAGTTGCTTGTTCAAAGAATAATTCTCTTTGCTTTATATCGGTAGTAACTCGTCAACTTGTCTACTCGTCAACTTGTTCACTTATTAACTGAATAGCTACTTCGCACAATTCATCATACCACTCCTTACCAAATCTACGCGTAAGGGGTTCCTTCAAAAACTTATAAAGGGGAAGATTCAGTTCTTCTCCTTTTTTCCTTGCATCAGCACAGATGCGCCAGTGATGGTAATTAATACCACAAGTACCATTCCCAAAGTCTTTCACTCTAACGGGATACAACGAACAAGAAATAGGTTTTACGAAGCCTGTCTTGCCATTACGGTAGGAACGCTCCAAGGCACAAAGACAACATCCATTCTCATAACAAGTGAAGACACAGTCCTTACCACCAACGATACTCGTTACCAAATCGCCTTCTTCATCGGTGTAAGCAACACCCTGTTTATCTATGACCGCCTGCCCAGAGGCTGACAAATCACCCCAAACAGTATCAAGGACGTTCTCTATCTCCATTGTCTCGTCCAAGGTCACTGGTGCGCCAGCATCTCCCTCAATGCAGCACTGACCATGACACTTATCGAGGTCACAGCAAAACTTCACATTGATTATATCTGGTGAAACAAGCACATCACCCACCATAAAAATATGATCATACGTATTACCCATCTTTCTTAACGCTAAATTATTTCATTTCTAACTATGTCTTGCTGTTCGCTCAACAGCATCTTCTCACTAAAAAGAGACTCCTTTCCAATTTATTTTCATGAAGAAAAATATTTATTACCATGAAAAGAAATATTTTTTCTCATGAAAAGAAATATTTTTCTTCACGTAAATAATTTCCTCCTAACATGATTTTAAAGTTCCGAAAAGCTTAGCAGAGTATGTTATTCTTATTAGGCTAATGAGCCTAATGGGCCTTATAAGCCTAATTAGAAACAACTTGTCAACCCCTAAACTCGTCAACTTGCCTACTTACCATTCAATAGACTGTACGCCGCAAGCGGTCAAGTAGGCGTTACAACGTGAGAACTGATGCTGCCCAAACCAGCCTCCACGGTTAGCAGAGAGTGGCGAAGGGTGTACACTCTCTATAACACAGTGTCGCTGCTGGTCAATCAGTGCCTTCTTACTACGCGCAAAACCGCCCCAAAGCATAAAGACTAAGTTCTCTCGACCATCACTAAGTGCCTTGATAGCTGCATCGGTAAAGGTTCCCCACCCTAACCGTTGATGACTATTGGCAACATGTGCACGAACGGTAAGTGTAGCATTCAGCAAGAGAACTCCCTGCTCTGCCCAACGTGTTAAGTCGCCAGACTGATGAATCACTGTACCCAAGTCAGCTGCAATCTCCTTATAGATATTCTGCAATGAAGGTGGAAGCTGTACTCCATCAGGCACGGAGAAGCTTAATCCCATCGCCTGTCCAGGCTCATGATAAGGGTCTTGCCCAATAATCACAACCCTCACCTTGTCAAAAGGACAAAGATTAAAGGCATTGAATATCAAGTTTCCTGGAGGATAACAAGGAAACTGTGCATACTCTTGTTTCACCTGTTCAACCAACTGCTGAAAGTAAGGTTTCTCAAACTCTCCACTCAGTTGCTGCGCCCACGATGGCTCTATCTTTACACCCATAGCTATGATTGTTATCTGCAAATGTAATAAGATTAAAACAAAGATATAACTTATCACATCTTACTACATGCAGTTTTGTTACTACAAAAGTACGATAAAGTTCTGATAACAACAAAAAAGTCGTGCCTTTCGACACGACTTTCTTATTTTTAAAGCTAAACTATTACTTCTTCTTTGACTGAGCCTGCTTCTTGCAGCAGCTACCAGCCTTTGCCTTCTTGCAGTTCTTCTTAGTCTTATCGCAAGACTTACCCTGCTTATCGCAAGACTTACCTGCCTTATCGCACTGCTTGCCCTGCTTCTCTACCTGCTCATTTGAAGCCTTGTCACACTTCTTTGAGCTTTGGCTCTGTGCCTGTGCGCTGAGTGAACATACACTAAATGCTACTACAAACGATAATGCTATTTTCTTAAAATCCATAATCTTTTACTGTTTAAAAATTACACATTAATATCTTTAAAACTCAAAAAGGATATAATTCCTTATGGGGGCAAAGGTAATGAAAAAAAAAGTTTCAACTGCAAAAAAGATTCATTCTGTTTATAAATTTTAGATTTATTAAAACCTGCTTATTTATTTAGTGAATTTATGTAAACCACAATCTTAATCGTTCTTTTTCCTTACCACCAATACAAAAAGAGGTTCTTACGTTAAATGCGTAGACGCTTTTTGTATTGCTTTAAAGGAAAAACTGAAGTTACTCATTAAACAAAAACATAGCTAAGACGGTCAAGTATCTATCCTATTATCATCCTCTAACATTGAAAACCATTTCATTTAAGACTTCGAAAAACTGCAGACAAGCATTTGAAAAATCATTACATAATTTTGAATAAGACATCAATAAATAACGGCAAAATCACATACAAAAAGCTGGTTTATAATTAACAGGATATCAATTAGTTATAAAGTAGTAAAGTAAAAGGTGCTTAATTAGACTTCAAAAGGGCGTTAGTAAGAGGCTTAAAGGGCATCTTTTGCAAGTCAATTGGGCGTCTTTTAGAAGCTAAAAGAGCATGTATTGGTTTTGAACAGCATGAAAATAAATTACAAAACTCAACTAATGCGGGAGTAAGTCGTTTGTAGAAAGCAGATAGACATCACACCTAATTATATTTATCATGTAGTTTATCCTCCGTTCTTAAACCATCCAATAGGGGGTAAGTATACTGGTGTTGGGTGATGGTTGTTGGGTATTGAGCCTTTATAAAACTATATTATTGGAGGAAATCATACCGTGTATGTAGATTAATCTCATTCAATTAACGATCTACGCTTTTAACGGAAGAACACAAAAAGAGCCGTGAATGAACACGACTCTTTTATCTACAATTAAATAATTGTTTCTATTTAAGCAAATTATTTCTCCTTCTTAAAGAACGCTTTAACCTTCGCCTTGTCCTTGTTATAAGTGTTCTTGATTTTCTGTCCGTCCTTAGCAAGACCTTGCTTAACCTTTGCCTTGTCCTTACGATACGCGTTTCTTACTTTCTGCTTATCCTTAGCAACAACCTGCTTTACCTTTGCCTCATCCTTACGATAAGTATTCTTTACTTTCTGCTCATCTTTAGCAAGACCGTTCTCAACCTTCTTTACATCAGCATTGAACTTTGCCTTATCATCCTGATAAACCTTATTTACCTTCTCCTTGTCGTTGGCAAGGTCTGCCTTAACTCTCTGCTTGTCTGCGTTGAGTTTTGCTTTCTCAGTAGTTTCAGCCTTCTTAACAGCAGCACCTACCTTATGTGCCTCAGCGTTTAACTTAGCTTTCTCCACACCCTCTGCATGTTTAACATCAGAACCTACCTTCTTTGCCAACGTGTCAACACGCTGTATGATAGTCTCATGAGGCTTTTCTGTATTGTTGGTCTGTGCTTGTGCGCTAAGAGAAGAGAGTCCTGCAAGGGCTACTAATGATAATACTAACTTACGATTCTTCATTGTCTTTAATCTTAAAAATAAATACTAATACCTATATAATATTAGAGTCGAAATACGACTCACGGCAGCAAAGGTAATAAAAACAAATCCCAAAAGCCATAAAAGACCTTTGGGATTCGCCTAATTTTATATAATTAAACTTTGATTAATCTGTAATAAGATTTTCACCTGTCATATCTGCTGGCTGTTCTAAGCCCATAATATGAAGGATTGAAGGAGCAACGTCCGCCAAACGACCATTCTTCACTGTTGCTGAGTTATTGTCAGTAACATAGATGAATGGTACTGGGTTGAGTGAGTGAGCAGTGTTTGGACTGCCATCCTCATTGATTGCGTTGTCTGCATTACCGTGGTCAGCGATGATGATTGTCTCATAATCGTTAGCCTTCGCAGCCTCAACAACCTCCTTAACACACTGATCAACTGCCCATACTGCCTTTGCAATGGCATTATAAACACCTGTATGACCGACCATATCACCGTTCGCAAAGTTCACAACGATGAAGTCATACTCCTGTGTATTGATAGCACCTACAAGCTTATCCTTCACCTCAAAGGCACTCATCTCTGGCTGCAAGTCGTAAGTTGCCACCTTTGGAGAAGGAACCAAGATACGATCTTCACCCTCGTAAGGCTGCTCACGACCACCATTGAAGAAGAAGGTTACGTGTGCATACTTCTCTGTCTCAGCTGTATGAAGCTGCTTCTTGCCAAGCTTGCTGAGGTATTCGCCTAATGTATCCATTACGTTCTCCTTAGGGAAGAGAATATTCACGTTCTTGAAGTTTGCATCGTATGGAGTCATACAGTAGAACTGCAGATTCTTAATTGTGTGCATACCTTCCTCTGGGAGGTCCTGCTGTGTAAGCACTGATGTCAACTCCTTAGCACGGTCGTTACGGAAGTTAATGAAGATAACTACGTCACCCTCCTCAATCTTACCATTCACAGAAGAGTTTGTGATAGGCTTGATAAACTCGTCTGTTACGCCTTCTGCATAACTATCTTCAATCGCCTTAACCATGTCAGTAGCCTGTACACCCTTGCCTTCAACAAGCAAATCGTATGCTTCTTTCACACGATTCCAACGCTTGTCACGATCCATTGCGTAGAAACGACCAACCACTGAAGCGATATGTGCATCATTTGCATCGCATACTTTCTGAATGTCTGCAACGAAACCAGCACCACTCTTTGGGTCTGTATCACGTCCGTCCATAAAGCAATGAACGTAAACATCCTTGAGGTTATACTCCTTACCAATCTCAATGAGCTTGAAGAGGTGATCAAGTGAAGAGTGAACACCACCCGTAGAGGTCAGACCCATCAAGTGAAGTTTCTTACCATTCTTCTGTGCATAGCTATATGCATCAATAATACCTTGGTTCTTCAAGATATCACCGCTTTGGCAAGCCTTGTTAATCTTAACGAGGTCTTGATAAACAATACGACCTGCACCTATATTCAAGTGACCTACCTCAGAGTTACCCATCTGACCATCTGGCAGACCTACATCTTCACCAGATGCCTGCAACTCAGAGTGTGCACTAACTGCATTCAAATAATCTAAGTATGGAGTTGGTGTGTTATAGATTACATCACCCTTACCATGCTTACCGTTACCCCATCCATCAAGAATCATCAATAAAGCTTTCTTTGCCATAATTATTCCTTTATTTTTTGTTATTATCTTCGTTTATTACCTATTATTATCATTGTTACTGCAAAGGTACGATAAAAGAATAAGATGGGTGCAAAAAGGCATTGGAATTTTAAGGTAGAAACTTATAGATTCTTAAGTATTGTTTTATCAAAACCTACATTGAATTACTTAAAAACATAGTTTTGCTTAAAGAGCAGACTATAAATTATGCCGATTCCATCGATATTATCTCCTGCAAGGTGGCTTTATCTCCTAACAAATTTATCTATATCAAACAACAAGACTGCCAATAAAACTATTATCAGTTCTTATCTCAACTGAAATTCTACAGCCTTCACCATCCACAAACATTTCTTCGGACTAACCCTCCATTTCCATTTTGGCATTAACTTTAAAACACGTAGAACTTCCTTGTCAATCAGTGGGTCGACAGAACGCACAATAGAAAAGTGATCACACTTTCCCTTGGGGTTAACACAGAACTTTACTACCACCCTCCCCTGTATACAATTTTCCATTAAAGATGGTGGATAATGGAAGTTAGAAAAGATGAACTCATTAAAATCTCCCGGAAAGAATGGGAATTCTTTTAGGACAAAAACGGTGTCATGCCGAGCCTTTTTAGAATTTTCTGGTAAGTTAATAGCCTTCATATTAGACTTATTCTCCTGTTGGAATTTCAACTGGCTACTATTCGTAGCATGAATACTACCTATCGTCATCAAGTTTAAAAAGAATATAATCAGAAACTTCTTCATCCTAATCATATACGTTTAAAGATTCATTTTCTTCTATATAAGTAAATAAACACCGATGAATACGCTCTATTTTAGTGATTCATTAGCACCTTTACTATCTTCTATAACAATAACTTTCATACCTCATTGCATGTTCTTAACCGATGTATTGATGCTCCGCACATGTGGTGCTAAGCGTCAACACAAAATGTGTTAAGGGTTAATAGCGATATTGAGAACGACAAAACAGCTTACAAAAGGTGATGACAACATGAACAATTTGGGCTTATAATAATCTGAAAGTGACAGGCACAAGTTGCCAAACTCCCTGTTTCGGTCGTCTTTCCCACTTCCATGCAGGCATAAATTTTAGTACGCGAAGTGCCTCTCTATCCAAAAATGGGTCCACAGAACGCATAACCCTAAACAGACAACAATGACCAGAGGGAGTCACAAAAAACTTTATAATAACCCTTCCCGACACAGTGTTTTCTGCCAATTCAGGCGGATACTGAAGATGTGCTGCGATGAATTCAAAGAGATCACCAGGAAACGAAGGTTTCAGCCCCTCGGTAGTTTCAAACATCTTTGCACCTAAGGTATCCACATTCAATGTGTCATTACAAGGATTATAAGGCGGTTCCGCACAATAAGGCTGCTCAGTTTGTCCCTTTTTCTTCGGTTTCATCGTTCTTTTCAGCTTCTGTGCATTAATACTACCAACACCTAACAAGCTTATTAACAATACAAATAACAGATTCTTCATCATGACAATATGCTTTTAATATTTTCGTTTTTACTTCTTAAAGGTGATGGGCATAGTAAACCAAGTACCACCTTGAGTCAGAGGATGTACTACCCACTTTGGCATTTGCAACAATACCCTTATCACTTCTACATCAAAATCTGGATTCAAAGAACGAACAATCTTAAACTGAGAACAGGTGCCATCTCTGTCTATACAGAAATTCACAACAACACGACCTTCGATATTCTTGTTCTCACGACCACCTGGCCACAACAGTTTTTCTCTAAAAAACTGATACAAGTTACCCGGGAAAGAAGGAAGCGAATGAGAGAAACAGACTGTTTCAGCATACTCTTTTTCTACCTTTATTGTATCGTTATTTTTATTCAAAGCCTCATTTTTATCAGGTTTCATCGAATAAATCCTCCCTTGTCCATAAATAGCTCCTGTCATAAAGAGACTAATAGACATTGTTAACAAAAATCGCTTCATCATATAAATCTGTTGTTTTAATCTCCTTCATAGCTGCTCTATACTACCATTCCAGAAAGTAATATGAATAAACTCCCCATGGTGAGAAGTCTTAGAATAACTCTTTAATTAAAACCTGCGCCAACGCTTAAACGCAATCACGTCGCCGCAGGTTTATGAATTGCAGATGACATATATTGGAACTTATTGTCGATGCAAAGGTAAAGAAGAATATAACACAATGCAATAGTTCCATTAGCGTTGACACACACACCACTACATAACACTTGATTATCAGTTACTTATAATCAACAGCATCATTTCTTTGACACAATAAAGATTATAAATGTTCCCTCGTTTTCGCACTTTACGGAGCTTTAAGATAGCTTTTTACTCCCTTTCCTCCCACCCTAATTTGGCAATACGCAGTAGAATGTGTATCTTTGCAAATATGGACAAAAAGCCGATTTTACTACTGCTTAGCATCTTGGCTTTGCTTTCATGCAGCCAAAGAAAACTACCTAACTATCCTGCAACAGACGATGGAATCACTCGGATGAGGCTCGATAGCGCTGCTTTCTTCATGGCTAAGCATGACACAAGGAATGCGATGTATCAGCTAAAATCGGCAGAAAAGCACCTTTTCAACGTAACAGAAGACTCTTTGAAGTTTGCTACATACTATCGTATAGCTCTATTGAATGCCCAAAATGGTGCTTATAAATTGGCACTTGACTACTTCACCCACACTGCTCGCTATGCAAATGATAGTAAGAAGAGTCACAGACTGACGGATATTTACCTCGGTAAAGCCTCTGTTTTCAACCAAATCGGACAACGTGATTCTGCCCTGCTGTACGTAAAGAAGGCTGAATCCTTCAAGCCTCGTATTCGTAAAGACCAAGAGAAGAGTATTAATCAACTGCGAACACGCATTCAAAAACATCAGATTTTATCGGTTTCACCGGAGAAAGATATTGAGATTATACAGATACAAGACCGTTATGAAGTGGCTATCGCACAACGTAAAGCCTTGCAACTTCAACTCTATATAGCTTATCTTGTTATCATCTTGATACTCCTTACATCTGGTATCGTTGTATGGTTCCGCCGTCGTATGCGCCAACAGCTACATACCTATCGCAGACAACAAGAGATGACAGAGCAGAATATTCAGCAGTTACTCCGACGAAAAGATGCAACGATAGATGAGATGAAGGCTGAAGTTGACAGTAAAATCAATCAGTTAGAACAGTTGAAACAGAAAACTCCTACACATAATGGAGACACAAAAACTTCCGATTCCATCGAACAAACTAAGTTGGGAATAGATGCGCTCTATACCATTCTAAAAGGTGGAAATATCTCACAGATGGGTAAACGTGAACAGCAGGCTCTCAACGTTATTATGCCTAACTTCGATTACGACCTTGCCTATATCCTCAATAATCCCCGCTATGCGTTCACTCCTAAGGAGACATTCTACTATATAATGGAACACAACGGGATGAGCGACGAGCAGAAAGCCGATGCCTTCTGTTGTACGTCACAAGCCATCAGATCGATTAAAAGTAGAATGAAAAAGAAGATGGAAAAGTCATAAGAAGAACTTCCTGAAGCAGATATAGAACTTGAAACAGAGGACAAATCAGCCTTATGCCTAACACACCTTCGTCATTAAGTTATAACAATCAGATACATAGGAGACCATTTGAAAAAGATAGGTTTAATTGTCCTCTCAACCTATGAGCACTCAAGTAGACTTCTTGAACTGATGCGTTCGCCAACACATATCAATAAGGAGGAGCCTCTCATTCTTTAAGAAGAGTAGGAAATACCCCTACATCTTCTTTGCAGCATACTCACCCATCGCCTTATAACCTGCAGGGTTAGGATGCAACCAGTCACCAATCTGCCATTCTTTACGCAAACGGTCGGGTGATGACGGATCACGCATGAGTTCATCAAAGTCGATGAAACCATCGATTTCATGGTTTGTTCTTATCCATTCGTTCACAGTCTTACGCGCTGCATCACGTGCCTCTGTAAAGTAACCTTTGCAACCATTAAAAGGGGTTATCGTACCCATATAGACCTTCAAACCACGTTGGCGAGCCTTCTTAATCATCACTTGATAGGCTTCTATCAACTGGCGAGCAGTTTCTTCTGGATTGGTTGACGTACCGATATCATTAATAGCCTCGAAGATGATTACTGCACGAAGTCCTCTTTGTCCCAAGATATCACGATCGAAACGCTCCTTTCCTGGCTGTCCTAAACCCACAGAGAGGATACGATTATCCCCAATACCAAGATTCAATACACCCGTTTTCGGACTCTTTGAATCATTTTCTCCATTCAGTACAGCAGACATAAAATCAGGCCAACGGTCTTGTGCATTTGTCACACAACCCTTTCCATCGGTAATACTATTACCAAGGATAGCCACACTGGAAGCAGAGACATCAAGAACATCAATAGCAGAAATATTAAACCAATGGTCCTCTTTGAAAGCTGTTGAGAAATCAGTATTAGCATCTGTCACACCACGTAATATATAAGATGTAGTACGCGACCCCATGTGAACAGTAGGTTCTTTTGGTGCTTTAAGATAGTTAATCGTAATTGACAAACGTTCCAACGGTTGTAAATCGAATTTCAACGCATCTGAAAAGGCAGCCTTACCAGCAGGTATCGTTACCCGACGTTTATTATTAAAACGGAGATACTTAGCTGAATTCTTCTGTATCTCTGACCCTTCTCCAGCCTTTGCAATATAAACGCTGGTAATCTCAACAGGCTCAGAAGACATCTCATTACTCAACTGCAAACGAACAACAGGACCACCGATACTCACCTTCACGACCTGTCGTACGGAGCGATTCGTCATCTGGTTATTATAAGGCATAAAACCCTTATCAACTGTCTGTGGCGCACAAGCCCACGTACCTACCCAACGTTCTTGCTGTGCATAAGCGTTGAATGTGATAAAAAACAATAAAACGAATAAAATCTTACGTGTAAACATTGTCCTGAATTTTAAACCTCCCAAGCCTCTCGCACTATCTCTAACTAAAAGAGAACATATTTCTATTGATGAAAGGTTGATGATAAATAATGATGTTTTGTTATGAATAATAAAATAAAGAATGATTTTCCTACTTCTGCAATAGTTGGTTTGACGAATCAATAAGACTTTCTATTTCTGCTCTCATATATGCTTTAAAGCCATCGCCTTCAATAATTTCTATATCTTTAAAGAGTCCGAGAACGAAACGACCTAAACCACGATAATCGCATACTTCTATATCTAAAAGCCACGAGCCATCCGCATTCGGAGTAATATAATGCGCCCCTTGTGGGTATTCTTCCTTAAAGAGGTTGTGGGATAACTGTCCTAAACGTAACTTCACACGATATCGTTCCTCATTACTAAACATAAAGATATCAGTAAACACCTGCCTATGCTTGTCTTCATGTAGCCAAGGTGTATCTAATATCTCCACACTCGTCATGCGAGAAATCTTAAATGTCTTATTTTGTTTTGACACCAATTCATGACAGCGTACATCCTCATTATTATGCAATAAAAGGAAAGGCTCCACAAGACGGTCTTTTACAGAGTGGCTATGTGGACTTGAATAACCAATTAACCGAACCGTTTTCTTCTCTGCCATAGCCTTGCGTAACAGTTTTAAGTTGCTATCCATTTGACGACGAATAGGAGACTCAGCTGACACAGAGAAGTTATAAGAACTTTCTAACTTCTGCCTTAGCTGGTTCACCATCTCACTATCATTACCAGCCATTGTCAGTACACTATGTATTGTCTTCACATCCTTATCTGTAAACTGAATCGTCTGTAACAGCTGTGTGAAGAAAGGAGAGCGACGATCAATATGATAATAGCCCTGATTCTTAAATACGATAAAACCTGCATGCTTGATGAAGTCAAGTAGATAATAGAAATTTCTACGCGACAAATTCATCCGCTCACACAGTTCTTCAACCGTATAATTGCGTCCATCAGACAATAGAATCAAGAGTTCTAACTGCTTCTTTAATTTATCGAATCTCATTCTTACAATGAATAGACATATGATATATAACGCAGAAACAACACTTTTATTAATCTCTACAGCACTTTTTTATGCCGAATCATATCTAACCACTGACACTATCCTCTATAACAAAAGACTCTTCTCATAGCAAGATATAATGATTCCCTACCAAGAGTGATATATTTATGCAACGTACAAGAATAGTTTTATTTTGATTTGCTGTCACTTTTAACATTTCACATAACTCCATTGTAAACAAACGAGTTAGACAAGTACTTTGGATGACAGGAATGACAGGAAAATTAGTTTTAGAGAGACAAACAATCTTCTCGGTAATAAAACAAAATATGTTTAGGCGCTAATAAACGATTTGATTAAAAAATAAAGAAAGGCAGAAAGAAACCTGTTCTCCCTGCCTTTACATTTATAATAACATAAGACCTATTCGTTCCTTACAAGATCATTATAATCAATCTCGTTCTGTGGAATTACCCAAGTCCACTTATTTCCGTAGTCTACAGCAATTGTTTTTGCAACAGCTACGTGTGCATTACCACCTTGAGCAAATGAGTGGCGAACAACAGGAATGTTCCAACGCTTGTAATCACTCCATGCAAAACCCTCACCCCAAAGCTCAACCTCACGATAATCCTTGATTTCATCAAAGAGGTCAGTACCAGTCTTCGTACATGTATAGCTTGCGTTACGACCAGTTGTAGCATTCAGCTTAACCAATGCAGCCTGAGCATCAGCTGTGTTACCCAAGAAGTAATTAGCCTCAGCCTCGATGAGAACCATCTCACTTGAACGGATGAAAGGAAGATAACTAACACCCGGTTGTGCTGTTACCCAGAACTTCATGTGCCCATCCAAATAGATATAACCTGATGCATAAGCAGCAGAGAGACCAGATATCTGATGCTTCTTAACAATAGAGTCAGCCTGTGCCTTAACGCTCTCATTCCCCATACCTAAGATACCATAAGTCTGGTTTACCTGTGCATTGTCAGTAATATTAATACTACGGAACTTATCAGCAGTGATAAAGAGCTGCTTACGAGCATCATTATTAGGAATACGAGTAATCAACTCATGACCGATAGTACCAGCACCCGTACTCTGACTACTTGCATAGTAACCATTACAAGCACCCTGTACACCATAAGCCCAATACCAGTTCTGCTCACTTGCATCGCCATAACTACCAAGAATCCATTCATCATTTGGCTTATAGAAACCAGCAGCGTATGTATCACCTGTCATCAAAGGACGACCATTCTCAGCTAATTTAGCCTGTGCCAAAGCTGTGGCATAGTCCTGACGAGTCAAAGCAGCACGTGCATAAACAGCGTGCGCAGTATTCATATCAGGAATCCAACACTCTGAAGTTGAACGTGTAACACCACTTTCAGTAAAGAGCGTGATAGCATCCTGGCAGTCCTTATAAATCTGAGCATAAGTCTCAGCAAGCGTAGAAGCCTTCAAATCACCCGTAGAAGTATCCAGACGCAATGGTAATCCCTGAGAAGTACCATTGTTACTATCCTGCCAACGATAGCAGTAGTAATGTACTAACTTCTCATAAGCATATGCACGGAAAGTCAATGCAGAAGCCTTGATAAACTTTCTATCAGCCTCACTACCCGTAGCATTATCAATGTTTGCAAGGAGTGCATTTGCATTATTGATAATCTGATAATAATATGCCCACGCATAAGAATCATACTTCGATGTAGACCTATAGTGATACTCTTGGTTATGGATAGGAGCCCAACCAGAAGCATAACTGTTATAGTTATAGTTCTGACTTGGAAGATTCTCATAGATACGCATTATCGCATTTTCACCTGCGAATCCTTGACCATAGTAAGCTTGTTGTACAGTCATCGTCTTTGCGATACCATTCAAGGTATTACGTGCATTACTTGTTGTAGCGTATGCTGCAGAAGGCTCAGCCGACTCTGCTGGTGACACATTGAGATAATCACTGGAACAAGATGCTGTCATTGCAGCTACAGCAATTAAAGCTCCTGCGGTGAATTTATTTATTGAATATTTCATATTATTCCTTTTTTAAATTCTACAATATTAGAGATCCACTGTCAAACCGAAGTTGAACACACGTGCAGATACATAAGTATCATCACTTCCTCCAGCAAAGCTATACTGTGGGTTCAAACCCTTACGGCTTGTGAGTGTGAAGAGGTTCTCAACACCAGCCTTTACAGAAACGCCACCAAGACCCCACTTTGTTACCAATGCCTTTGGCAAACGATAAGTGAGCATAATATTCTTCATTATGAAGTAAGAAGAACTTGTCAACCAACGGTCACTAACCGCATTGTTATCAACACTTCCGTTGAAGTCAAGGATTGGTGTACCATTAGGATCGATACGATTAGCAGAGGTTGCGGTCATACCATCAGGAACACCATTCCAAGAATTAAGAACATCCTTATGAAGCGCAGCTGCTGAAGAAGCCGAACCTGTAGACATCAAAGATCTGTAAGAACCGTCCATTGTCTTACCACCAAGGCTATAAGTCATCAACATAGACAAGCTCAAATCCTTCCAACGAAGGTTAGAACCAAATGAACCATAGACAGAAGGGAGAGCTGTACCCGCCCACTTACGGATTGCTTGAGATGTAGAAGTCGTGTACTTTGTTCCATTGATTTCGACGAGGTCACCTGCTGCAGAAGCAGCCGCCTCCTTTTCTGGATCAAGGTCATAGAGAGACTTACCCGTCATCTGATCAACACCTACAAAGTGATAGGTGTACCACTCATAAGCAGAGTGTCCCTCTGAATAGTTCTGCTGACCATGTAAGATATCTTTTCCATTAGGCAACTTGAGCACCTTATTCTTCAATGTAGTAGCATCGAATGAGAGGTTCCATGTCCAATCCTTAGAGCGTACAACATCACCACTCAACATAATCTCGAAACCACGGTTAGAGATAGTACCGATATTCTGATACTGTGTAAGGTTCTCAATAGTACTATTATCGAAGAAAGAACCAGCTGACAATGGGAAGCGAACCTCAAAAAGCAAGTCCTTAGAACGCTTATCGAAGTAGCCCAAACTAAAGTTCAAACGGTCAAAGAGCGTACCCTCAACGCCAAAATCAAGTGTCTGAGTTGTCTCCCACTTCAAGTCGAGAGCAGCCAACTTCTGACGTACCAAAGCAGGGTTACCACCATTTTTTGTGATGTAATACAATGCCTGATAACCATAGTACTTAACAGCAGCATCGTTACCAACTTCACCGTATGATGCACGAGCACGCAAAGCATCAACCCACTTCACATCCTTCATGAAGTTTTCTTTCTTAATGTTCCAGTTTACACCAGCTGAGAAGAAGTTACCCCAACGCTTATCTTTATGGAACTTAGAAGAACCATCGCGACGGAGAGAGAAGTCTACGAAGTACTTCTCATCATAGTTGTAACGCAGACGACCAAGATAAGATTCAGTTCTATAATCCTCAAAATAACCTTCTGTATCAGAGTTTAGGACGAAGTTACTCAAGGCACGCAAACCTTCGATAGCTGCGTTCGTATTCATCACACGTGCATATTTCTTGTTCCAGCTATAGTTCTCATGTCCGAGGAGAACGTCAACATGGTGGAGATCAAAATTATGTTCCCAGTTCAGAAGTTCCTGTCCTGTATAAGAGATATACTGATAAGCATATTCTGACAAACGACCATTGTTAGAAGCACCATCACCAATAACAGGGTTATTATATTTCTGACGGTTTGTTGTCGCATGGTTCAAGTCTACTTTTCCTGTCAAAGAGAAACCGTATGGTAAGCTAATCTTTGTATACAGCAAACCATCCAATACGTTTCTACGTACTCGGTCCATATCCATCGTCATCTCGTAAGGGAGGTTACGATTTTCAAGATACTCAGATGTGGTATCATACTGCTTATTACCATCTGCGTCCAAAGCGTATGTGCCATCACTATTATGCAAATAAACAGGATAAACAGGAGCCATGTAACGAGTTACATAGAATGGGTTAGAATAGTAACTACCATTGGCATTTGAATTATAGCTTCTTACTGAAGAAGTACCAGAGAGGTTTAAACCTAATTCGAGCCACTTGTTGGCTGTATATTGTGTATTAATACGACCAGTAAAACGCTCATAGCCTGAGTTCAAAGTGTAACCCTGCTCATTCAGATAACCAGCAGAAGAGTAGATATTGTACTTATCGCCTGCTACACCAGCAGAAAGGCTATACTCTTGACGATGACCAGTACGCTCAACCGCTTTCTGCCAATCAAGGTCATCATAGCCGGGACGAACAGAAGCAATTAGCTTACCATTTGAATCAAAGAGAGCATTATCAGCAGCATCATAGATATTACGCTTCACAAAATCAGGCACCAAGTGCTGGGTTGCATAAGTTCCAGCTGCAGCATCTGTAGAAACGATACCACCTGAGAGCGCATAATTCTTCATTGCTACCCAAGAAGCTTCCATCCATTCGTTTGGACCTAAACGGTCATACTCTGGGATACCACGTCTGTAGAAACCTTGATCTATCTTCAAAGAGATATTTGGCTTAGAAGAGAACTTAGCCTTCTTTGTTGTAATCAAGACAACACCATTAGCCGCACGATTACCATAAAGAGCGGCAGAAGAAGCATCCTTCAAAACAGACATAGACTCGATGTCGCCAGGATTTAACTCGGCAATATTACCATCAAATGGAGTACCATCAACGATATAAAGAGGCTGGTCAGCATCCTTAACCAATGTACCCACACCACGAATATGAATCTTAGGTGTAGCACCAGGTTCGCCATAAGAGTTATTTACCTGTACACCAGGAGCAGAACCTTCCAGTGCACCCGTTACCGTAGTACTAATACGATCAGAGATTTTCTTAGAATCGACAACAGCTACAGAACCTGTAATTGATTGACGTTTAGCTGTACCATATGCCACAACAACGACTTCATCAAGATTCTTGTCATCAGGATTTAAGGTAACTTTCATGTTGTTTGAAGCTGTAACAGTCTTTGATACCATACCAACATAAGACACCACCAACTTAGCTCCTGCAGGTGCTGAGAGACGGAATTTACCATCAATATCAGTTACAGTACCGTTCTGAGTTCCAGACACAAGGATAGATGCACCCACAACAGGCTGCCCATCACTTGAGGAAACTACAGTTCCGCTAATCTCTGTCTGCGCCAGCGCTGTTCCTAAACTTAGGAATAGGCCGACTAAAAACATCATTAGTCTTTTTTCCATAAATTCTCTCTTTAATTAATATAATAAATAAACTATTTCAGACTCAAACTATTAATACGTAAGGTATTACAAAATGGTACTATCCTGATAGGTATCTTTTTTAACACTTTACAAAGATAGTACACCGCTTTTAAAGTTCCAAGTGAAAATGAAATTTTAATTAATATTTTCACATTTATTAATATTTAAGTTTTACGAAACAACAGATTATTGCATGAAAATAGATTAAATATTATTTATAATAGTACCAAAAACACCATATTGTAAGCCCTACACTTCCACTCCTTATTAAAACTTAAATTACAACATAGTATAGAGAGATAAAGAAACTTTAGAGCCAAATCTGGCATTAAATCGTAATAGTGATTATTAATACTAATCTAAACGAGCAATATCACACAATCTTTAGAAAAAGAAAATAACTTGACAAACATGCTTAGTAACAATAAAATAAGTCTTTTCTGACAGTAAGTTACACGCAAACAAATGACATATTACATAGTGTTTAGTACTCCGCACCATTGGTGCTAAGGCTTAACACTATTGGTGCTGAGCCTTAGCACCACATGTGCGAAATAACAACACATAACTAAAAAACGGAAAGAAAGAACCCTTATAGTATATTATAAGGCATAAAGAATAAAATTATTAGGGAATTGTTTACAAGACAACATAAACAATATATAAAATAATAAGAACTTAACCTTACATTTACGCTGATAGAACCACAAATAATGTAAAGTAATCCTATTAGAATGATGTAAATAAAAGTCGCAACACAATTCGTTGAGGAGAATGAAGTCTAAAACAGATGAATCTCAGATTGGGTCATTAAACAATACCTAATATGATATCATTCTTAAACCGAATTTAGGCTCTTATTAGTATCTTGTCTGTCTTTGTAACTTGATGTTAGTCCATAATGGTAGCATTACAATAACAGACAAGATGCTTGACAATACAACAAAATCTGTTTAGAATCATATACTCAATTAGGTTTAGAAGTCAAAAGAGAGCTGCCCATCACCCAAAAGATTATAACTTTTGCGATGATAAGGTGTGATGCCATGTTCGCGAATAGCATGACGATGCTTCTTTGTTGGATAACCCATATTTGACTGCCAGTCATATTGTGGGTATTCCTCAGCCAAAGAAAGCATATAATCATCACGATAAGTCTTGGCAAGGATTGAAGCAGCAGCAATGGAAAGATACTTCCCATCCCCTTTTACAATGGTTGTTGAAGGTAGGTCATGATAAGGTTTAAAGCGATTGCCATCAACGATAACCGCTTCTGGACGTACCTTCAACTGATCCAACGCTCGATGCATTGCCAAGAAAGAGGCATTAAGAATATTTATCTTATCTATCTCTTCAGGCGTAACGATACCCACTGCCCATGCAATAGCATCTCGCTCAATTTCTTCACGAAGTGCATAACGTTTCTTAGCCGTCAGCTTCTTTGAGTCGTTTAACAACTCATTCTGATAATCGGGTGGTAGGATAACGGCTGCAGCATAGACACTTCCAGCAAGGCATCCTCTGCCTGCTTCGTCGCAGCCAGCCTCTATTAAGCTTTCATAATAATGACTTTTCAGCATGAGCAATAGGTTTTAAAAGTTAAAGAACCTTTCGTTTTAATCTTATATAACAAATATTTTTTACGAAGTGAACATTCCTTGCACAACGCACAACTAATTTTGCAAACGTAAACCAAGGAATGTTTTACACATCAATTATATATAGCAACAATTAAAGAAAAAAGAATATGAAAAAAGAATTGATTCTCACAGAGCGTAACGCATCGTACAACGAGCTTAGTCGTTTCTTCACAGACGCAGCTGCATGGTTACAAACTCCAGTGGAGTGGCTACGTAATTATTACAGCTCTGTCCTCGAACGGGAAGTGAGTAGCAAGCAGGCTTCCTATATCACGCAAGCTCAGTTGGCTTTAATTCTGACTATCTTCCCGATTGTTTCATCATTACTATTACAAGGAGTCTTCCTTATTTGGTTTGTCTTCAGCCTTTATAAGTGCAAGAAGGGATAAGAACCTCGATGTATACCTTGTATATCTGCAAGAAAACAGGCGTTCATAAGCGTAATAAAACGCATATAAACGCCTGTTTGAATCTACTTATTTCCTTAAAACATCATTGCAATACGCTTGATACCTGCTACCAAAGCATCTACTTCCTCACGTGTGTTATATAATCCGAAGGAGGCACGAACAGTACCAAGGATACCAAGGCGATCCATCAAAGGTTGTGCACAATGATGACCCGTGCGGACAGCAATACCTAACTGGTCGAGCAATGTACCAAGGTCCATGTGGTGAATATCACCGACATTGAAACTGATAACAGCATCACCGCTGTCATTGTTATGTCCATAGATGTGCATACCCTCTATCTCACGAAGCTGCTGAAGCGCATAATGCGTAAGATCTTGCTCGTGAGCAAGGATATTATCCATACCCAAAGAAGTAACATAATCGAGGGCGGTTGCAAGTCCATGCGTTGCAATATAATCAGGTGTTCCAGCCTCAAACTTCAAAGGTGGACGCTCAAAGGTAGTCTTCTCAAAGCTAACACGCTCTATCATCTCACCACCACCTTGATAGGGAGGCAGTCGGTCGAGCCACTCTTCTTTACCATAAAGAACGCCCACACCTGTCGGAGCATACACCTTATGACCACTAAAGGCGAGGAAGTCGCAATCTAAGTCTTGCACGTCAACGGCAAAGTGAGGAACGCTTTGCGCACCATCCACTACTACTGGAACACCGTGTTCATGGGCGATACGAATCATCTCCTTTACAGGATTGATGGTGCCAAGAACATTGCTTACCTGCGTTACACTAACAAGTTTTGTACGTTCGGTGAAGAGCTTCTCGTATTCTTCAAGCAGAAGTTCACCCTCATCGGTCATTGGAATAACCTTTAGCACAATTCCCTTGCGCTGTTCCTGCAACTGCCAAGGCACAATGTTTGAGTGATGCTCCATGGTAGAAACTATCACTTCATCACCCTCCTTCATACAACCTTCTACAAAACTGGAAGCAACGAGATTCAAACTCTCTGTCGTACCACGTGTGAAGACAATCTCAGTTGTTGAACGAGCATTGATAAACTTCCGCACTGTCTCACGTGCTGCCTCGTGCAAGTCGGTAGCCTGTTGTGACATCCAGTGTACACCACGGTGCACATTGGCATTTACATTGAGGTATTCTTCCTGCATAGCATCCAACACACAGAGCGGTTTCTGTGTGGTAGCACCATTGTCAAGATAAATCAGGGGTTTACCATAGATGGTGCGTGAGAGAATAGGGAAGGATTCCCGAACTTTCGTTATATCGTACATCTTTTATTGGGCTAATTGGGCTAATAAGGCTAATAAGCCCAATTAGCCTAATACCAAATTACTTACACAAATCGCAACCTTCACACTTATCAAGCTCACCACGGAAACGCTTCTCTACCAAATGGTGGAGACGGTCGCGCAATGGTTCAAGTTCCATCTTATCAATTACCTCATTGATAAAGGCAAACTCAAGGAGGAGCTTTGCTTCTTTCTTATCGATACCACGCTGCTGCATGTAGAAGAGCGCAGCATCATTAAGCTGTCCTACCGTTGAACCATGATTACACTGAACATCATCAGCATAAATCTCAAGCATTGGCTGGGTGAACATACGAGCTGTCTTGCTGGCACAAAGGTTACGGTTGTTCTCTTGTGAAAGCGTCTTCTGCGCGCCCTTGCGAACAAGCACACGACCTGCGAAAGCACCTACTGCATTATCATCAAGTACGTACTTGTAAAGTTCGTTACTTGTACAATGAGGTACTTGATGGTCGATAAGCGTATTGTTGTCAACATGCTGACTCTTATCAGCTATCACACAACCATTACAGAAACATTCGCTACCCTCTCCCTTGAAAACAAGGTCGAGCATATTGCGAGTAACTCCGTTATGCAATGTAATGACATTGTGGCTTGCACGTGAATCACGCTGCTGCTCGATATATACATTCGACACGCGTACATTCTTTGCATGCGTTTCCTCAAGACAGTTCAACTCAAGATTGGCATTCGCACCTACGTAGGCTTCGATTACCTGTGTAGCAAGGAAGTTACGGTCGTCAGCAGCGTGGTCACAGAAGAGGAACTGCGCCTTAGCACCTTCTTCAAGAACAATGAGTACTCGACGGTTGACCATCAAGTCTACATCTGAACGAAGGATATTGATTACTTGTATGGTACGCTCAAGTTGTACATTCTTAGGCACATAGATAAAAAGACCATCTTGTGCAAGCATTGTATTCAAAGCTGTTATCGCATCAGCCTCAGTATTGGCAAGACGACCATAATACTTTGCAACCAACTCAGGACGCTCAGTTGCTACATGATTCAAGCTGTCAACAATGACACCATCATTGAGCTTTGCCTTTGGAAGTGACTTACTGTAGAACTGATCATTCACTATGAAATAAAGAGAAGTGCTGAGATTTGGAACATCGCACTTGAAGGTATCATAAGGATTAACAGGAATCTCAAGACGGTTGAGATTCAATCCATAATCAGGTTCAAAGAGCTTCTGCATATCCGTGTACTTATAGCGTTCCACCTTCTTGGTAGGAAAGCCCTGTCGACGGAAGTCTTCAAAAGCCTTATCGCGTACCTCATTGAGCACAGGTGCAGCATGCTCTTTGATGAGTTGCTGCGCCTCTGTATAGAGGTCTATATATTGTTTTTCGCTTTGCATTGTAATTTCTTTTTGGAGGTTTTATCTAAAAGATAGCGGATTAGAGATTATAGAAAAGCTAAGTAAACTATGAGTACTATGTTAACTATAAAAACTAAACACTCTAAAGCCAACCATTAATCCTCTGCGTCAACCTCTTCCTTAATCCAATCGTAACCGCGTGTCTCAATCTCCTTAGCAAGTTCTGGACCTGCAGTCTTTACGATACGACCCTTATAAAGCACATGGATAACATCTGGCTTAATCATCTCTAACAGACGCTCATAGTGCGTAATAACAATAGCTGAAGTCGTTTCATTGTGCATCTTGTTTACACCCTCAGCCACGATACGCATAGCATCAACATCAAGACCAGAGTCTGTCTCATCAAGAATACTAAGCTTTGGCTCCAACATTGCCATTTGGAAAATCTCATTACGCTTCTTCTCGCCACCCGAGAAACCCTCGTTTACACTACGGCGAGAGAGTGTTGAGTCCATACCAACTAACTGGCGTTTCTCACGCATGAGTGCCATAAACTCTGCAGCCTTCATTGGTTCTAATCCTTCATAGGCACGCTTTGCATTGATAGCAGCCTTCATGAAGTTAGTCATACTTACGCCAGGTATCTCTACCGGATACTGGAAAGACAAGAAGAGTCCCTCATGTGAACGGTCCTCAGGCTTCATCTCCAAGAGATTCTTGCCATTAAACAATGCCATACCATCAGTTACCTCATAGAGAGGATTACCTGTAAGTACTGCACTCAGTGTTGACTTACCAGAGCCATTAGGACCCATAATAGCATGAATCTCACCATCTTTAATTGTGAGGTTGATGCCTCTTAATATTTCTTTACCTGCGATGGTTGCATGCAGGTTTCTTACTTCTAACATATTATCTTTGTTTTATTTTTTCTTCACTAAAAATATATCAACGAAATCTAACAACATATCGAATACGAAATCAGAGGTATGATACTCACCACGGGCCATCTTTTCTACTCTCTCTTGGTCTCTCTGTTCTTCAAAGAGCGAAGGAGCAGAGTCATTATAACCAAGGAAGGACTTTGATTTCTTCTTGTAACGTGGTAAGTTGCCTATCATCTCCGAGCCCGTAACCGTACGATAGAGACGAGTGTCAAAGGGCTTGGGTGTCGATGGAAACCCCATCACAGACTGGCATGTAATCGCTGTATCCTGCTTCACTTGCTCATCAATCAAATACTTCTGCCACGGCTTTGGTTGCCATGACTGGGCATGAAGCATTGTTGTTAGCAGTAAGCCAGACGTGATAAGAATGACCTTTCGCATGTTGTATATTCAGTTATATTATCCTACTGTTCCTTCAAGTGTTACAGAGAGTAGTTTCTGTGCCTCAACAGCAAACTCCATTGGAAGCTTATTGAGTACGTCCTTAGCATAACCATTGACGATCAAACCAACAGCATCTTCAGTAGGAATACCACGCTGATTACAATAGAAAAGCTGGTCTTCACTGATCTTAGAAGTAGTAGCTTCATGCTCAACAATAGCCGTATCATTGTGGATGTCCATATAAGGGAATGTATGTGCACCACAGTCTGAACCTAAGAGAAGAGAGTCGCAACTTGAGTAGTTGCGAGCGTTCTCAGCATTCGCTGTTGCACGAACCAAGCCACGATAAGAGTTCTGACTATGGCCAGCAGAGATACCCTTAGAGATGATTGTGCTCTTGGTATTCTTACCCATGTGAATCATCTTCGTACCCGTATCTGCCTCTTGGTAGTTGTTTGTCACAGCAACAGAATAAAATTCTGCCTGTGAGTTATCACCTTTCAATACACAAGAAGGATACTTCCAAGTGATTGCCGAACCTGTCTCTACCTGTGTCCAAGACAGCTTTGAGTTCACTCCACGAAGTTCACCACGCTTTGTAACAAGGTTCAAAACACCACCCTTACCGTTTTCATCACCTGGATACCAGTTCTGAACAGTAGAGTATTTTACTTCTGCATTGTCCAAGACAACGATTTCAACTACTGCTGCATGCAACTGATTCTCGTCACGCATAGGAGCAGTACAGCCCTCAAGATAACTAACGTATGAATCATCATCAGCAACAATTAATGTACGTTCAAACTGACCTGTATTAACCGCATTGATACGGAAATACGAACTAAGCTCCATTGGACAACGAACGCCCTTAGGGATATATACAAAGGAACCATCACTAAAGACCGCAGAGTTGAGTGCTGCAGAATAGTTGTCACGATATGGAACAACACTTCCAAGGTATTTACGCACCAAGTCTGGGTGCTCCTTGACTGCCTCACCGATAGAACAGAAGATAATACCTTTCTCAGCCAACTGCTTCTTAAAGGTTGTCTTCACCGACACGGAGTCCATAATGGCATCAACTGCCGTACCACTCAATGCCAAACGCTCCTCCAAAGGAATACCTAACTTATCGAAAGTCTTCTCTAACTCTGGATCAATCTCCTTATTCTTAGGCTTCTTTGCCAACGGATCAGCATAATAGGAGATATCCTGTAGATGCAACTCAGGCAAATGCAAGTGTCCCCAACTTGGAATAGGGAGTGTCTGCCAGTAACGGAAAGCCTTCAAACGAAAATCGAGGAGCCACTCTGGTTCCCCTTTCTTCTGCGAAATAAGTCGAACGACATCTTCGTTCAGACCCTTCGGAATGACCTCCGTATGTACATCAGTCGTAAAGCCGAACTCATACTTCTGCTCTGCGACCTTCTTTACAAATTCATTATTCTTGTTCTCAGACATTTGTTTGTGTGATTAAAGAGAGGGAGAATACTCAGGAGTCAAAAGAGTTAGAGGGAGTTGGAAGGGTTTAAGAGAATACTTACCTTTTCAGTATGCTTCTTTACCTCTAACGTTTAGCCCATCCAAACACACTATCTATCTTTCCTATACCTATTGTTTAATTCATTTAAACCTATCGTTTCAATTCATCCAGCAATAAGTTCTTAGTTCCCACCGTCTCTATTCTCAATACTTATATACATACACTCTGTGAACATACAATATGTATGCCACAAAGACCAATAGCAACATTTGTTACCATGAAGAAAAAACCGCCTTTACTCCTTTGATGGAGAAAAGACGGTTTTTTATATTATTACAATTTCTGTTCAACCTCAATCTCCGTGAAGGTTTCGATGATGTCACCCACCTGTAAATCATTGTAATTGACAAGTGAAATACCACATTCAAGTCCTGTAGCGACCTCCTTCACATCGTCCTTATAACGCTTCAAAGCATCAATAGGAGCTGTATGGATAACAATTCCGTCACGGACTACGCGACCCTTATCCTTGCTGTGAACCTTACCTTCAGTAACCATACCACCAGCAACAGTTCCAACCTTGGAAATCTTGAAGACCTGTTTAACCTCAAACTGACCAGTGACAATCTCCTTCTTCACCTTGTCAAGCATACCCACCATCGTTGACTTAACATCGTCGATAGCATCATAGATGACAGAGTAAGTATTGATTTCTACACCCTCACGGTCAGCCAAACGGCGTGCATCAGCAGAAGGACGAACCTGGAAGCCGACGATAACAGCGTCTGAAGCTGATGCCAACATAACATCGTTCTCAGAAATCTGACCTACAGCCTTACTGATAACGTTAACATTAACCTTCTCAGTTGACAGCTTGATGAATGAGTCAGACAATGCCTCAATAGAACCATCAGTATCACCCTTCACAATGATATTCATCTCATGGAACTCACCACGAGCGATTCGATGAGAGATATCAGACAGGGTCAGACGAGTCTGTGTACGCAAGCCTTGCTCACGCTGCAACTGTTCACGCTTGTTTGCAATCTCACGTGCCTCCTGCTCTGTCTCCATAACATGGAAGGTATCACCAGCTGTTGGTGCACCATTCAGACCGAGGATGATTGCTGGCTCTGCTGGTCCAGCACTCTCAATACGCTGGTTACGCTCATTAAACATAGCCTTGATACGACCCCATGAAGTACCAGCGATAACGTTGTCACCAATCTTCAATGTACCATTAGATACAAGAACCGTACTTACATAACCACGGCCCTTATCAAGTGAAGACTCTATGATAGTACCTGTAGCCTTACGGTTAGGGTTAGCTTTGAGATCCATCATATCAGCCTCAAGAAGAACTTTATCAAGAAGTTCGTTCACTCCGATTCCCTTCTTAGCACTGATTTCCTGACACTGATACTTACCACCCCACTCTTCCACGAGCAGATTCATTTGAGACAAATCTTCACGAATCTTATCAGGGTTAGCTCCTGGCTTATCAATCTTATTGATTGCAAATACCATAGGAACACCTGCTGCTTGTGCATGAGCAATCGCCTCCTTGGTAGTAGGCATCACTGAGTCGTCTGCAGCAATGATGATAATCACAATATCAGTAACCTGTGCACCACGAGCACGCATAGCAGTAAATGCTTCGTGACCTGGAGTATCAAGGAAGGTAACCTTGCGTCCATTCTCAAGTGTCACACCATAAGCACCGATGTGCTGGGTAATTCCACCTGCCTCACCAGCAATTACATTCGTATTACGGATATGGTCGAGCAAAGAAGTCTTACCATGGTCAACATGACCCATGACAGTCACGATTGGAGCACGTGATACGAGATCGTTCTCATCATCCTCCTCTTCACTAACAGCTTCCTGTACTTCAGCACTAACATACTCTGTCTTGAAGTCGAACTCATCAGCAACAAGGTTGATAGTCTCTGCATCCAAACGTTGATTGATAGACACCATGATACCTACAGACATCAAGGTTGAGATGACATTTGTTACAGGAACATTCATCATTGTTGCCAACTCTGAAACAGTAACAAACTCTGTCAACTTCAATATCTTACTTTCCTTGCGCTCTGCCTTAGCCTCTGCATTCAGACGTTCTTGAACAGCATCACGCTTCTCTTTACGGTATTTAGCACCCTTCTTATTCTGACTCTTGCTTGTCAAGCGTGCAAGTGTCTCCTTTACCTGGCGTGCTACTGCCTCATCATCAACCTCTAAAGGCTTCTGATTACGATTGCGGTTCTTCTTACCCGCATTCTTGTTGCCACCGCCATTGTTGTTATTACCTTTCTTACCATTCTGGTTCTGCTGCTGATTAGCGGCTGCATTGATATCAACACGTTCCTTGTTAATACGAACACGTTTCTTCTTGCCCTGACCATTACCCTGACCAGCTTTCTCCTCACGCTCTTTACGGCGTTCCTCCTTACTCTTCTTCTTAGGGCGGGTACTCTGGTTCAAAGTGCTGAGGTCAATCTTACCTAAGACATTCACCTTAGGTGTATTTAAGATTTTCTTCTCATTCTTGGTCTGGAACAAGCCATTATCTTTTTTCTCCTCTGCAGCTGTAGGTTCAGCTGAAGTATTAGTAGCTACTGAATCAGCCTGCACTTTAGGCTCAGCCTTTACCTCAGCCTTAGCTACAGGAGTTTCTTTCTTTTTAGGTTCAGCCTTCACCTCAACAGGTTTCTCAACCTTTGGAGCAACAGGTTTAGCCTCTTTTTTATTTACAGCAGGCTTCTTGCTTGCATCATGTTTCTCTACCTTTTTCTTCTCCTCTGCAGGTTCTACGGCAGCAGCAGGGGTAGGTTTGTTCTCAACAGGAGCAGCAGCTTTCTTTGCAGCTGGCTTATTCAGCTGATCAAGGTCTATCTTTCCGACTGGTTTATACTGCTGACGCTCAGCCTTCATGACTGCTTCGCCTTTATGTTCTGCAGCGCTTTTCTTTTCTTTAGTCTTCTTCTGCAAAAGCTTAGCAGCGTCCTTCTTTACCTCCTTATCATTATTGAAGGCATCTACGAGAGCTTTATACTGACCCTCGCTTAGCTTGAAGTTAAGCTCGTTCTTCACCTCGCCTAACTCTGGCTTCTTCTCTAAGAACTCCACTGCCGTTTGGAGTCCTATATTCAATTCACGAATTGCTTTGTTTAATCTGATGCTCATTAACTTTATTTTTCGGTGTAGGGTGTTGGTTGTTGATATGCCTTTTGGTAGAGAGGGGTTCCGAACATGGAGTTGCTGAATAGTCACACCCGTTAGCTTTCAGTCAACAGCCATCACCCACCAACCAATCACCTTTTACTGTTCAAACTCTGATTTCAATACGTTCAACACGCTATCAACGGTCTCTACCTCCAAGTCTGCCTTTTCAATCAGCATCTCACGTGGAGCGTTAAGTACCTGGCGCGCTGTGTCAAGTCCAATACCCTTAATGGCATCGATAACCCACTGATCGATTTCATCAGAGAACTCATCCAAGTAAATATCCTCCTCTGCATTCTGTTCGTCAAGTTCACGGAATACGTCGATGGTATAACCTGTCAGCATACTTGCTAACTTGATGTTCATACCGCCACGCCCAATCGCAAGACTTACCTCCTCTGGCTGTAAGTAAACCTCAGCCTTCTTATTCTCCTCATCAACAGTCAAGCTGCTCACCTTTGCAGGAGCAAGCGCACGCTGAATAAAGAGTTTTGTATTTGCAGTCCAGTTGATAACGTCGAGATTCTCGTTGCAAAGTTCACGAACGATACCATGAACACGACTACCACGTACACCCACACAAGCGCCTACAGGGTCGATACGCTCATCAAAGCTCTCAACTGCAATCTTTGCACGCTCACCAGGCATACGAGCAATCTTACGAATAGCTATCAAACCGTCATTGATTTCAGGTACTTCAGCCTCCAACAGACGCTCAAGGAACTCTGGCGCAGTACGTGAGAGGATAATCTTTGGATTGTTATTCTCATTGTCAACACGATGAATCACCGCACGAACAGTCTCGCCCTTACGATACTGATCACGTGGAATCTGCTCACCCTTAGGAAGAATCAACTCATTATTCTCTTCGTCAACAAGCAGAACCTCACGCTTCCAAGTCTGATAAACCTCACCAGAGATAATCTGACCAACACGGTCCTTATACTTGTTGTAGAGAGAGTCATGCTCCAGCTCAAGAATCTTAGAAGCCAATGTCTGACGAAGGTTCAAGATAGCACGGCGACCGAACTTATTGAAGTCGACCTCCTCACTTACATCCTCACCTACTTCATAGTCTGCCTCTATCTTACGTGCATCTGTAAGGCTTATTTCCTTATTCTCATCCTCAACCTCACCATCAGCCACAACCACACGGTTACGGTGAATCTCGAAGTCGCCCTTATCAGGGTTTACAATCACGTCGAAGTTTTCGTCACTACCGAAAATTTTAGCGAGAACATTACGGAAGCTCTCTTCCAAGACGCTCACCAATGTAGTACGATCGATGCTCTTGGTGTCTTTAAACTCCTTGAAGGTCTCGATCATATTCGGACGTTCTTCTTCTATTTTTCTTGCTGCCATAGCTTTACTTGAAACTTATTATGTATTTTGTATATTTTACTTCATCCATCTTGTACGCATGGTCTACGTCCATCTTCACTGGACGTTTCTTACCTTCCACTTGTACCTTCTCATTGACAGCCACAACAAAGTCGTTACCATCAACGCTCTTTAATACGCCTTTGACTTTCTTTCCGTCCTTACCGAGCACCTCAACTTCCTTACCAATGAAGTTCTGATACTGCTGAGGAACTTTGAAAGGCTGACCCAATCCTGCAGAACCTACCTCAAGTTCGTAATCCTCTTCATCACGTGAGAGACGATCTTCGATATACTTGCTCAACTCTACACAATCTTCAATCCACACGCCATCGGCATGATCAATCTCAACGACAATCTTATCGTCAGAACTGATTTGAATGTCAACCAGGAAGTATTCCTTACCTTCCAGCCACTCGTCAACGAGACTTTTTACAACGTTTTTATCTATCATAAGTGTTTTAATATGAAAAATGAGGGACTATTAAAAGCCCCTCATTCCTCTGAACGTTTGCAAAGTTACAAATATTTTCGCCACATTCCAAATGTTTTACGGCTTTTTTATCAGTTTACAAATGATTTAAACGGAATAAAAGACAAGTCCAATAACTCATTCCTTTTCCACTTCATCCTGTTCATTTGCATGTGGGTTTTGCTTTAGCACAAAAACCACAGCTAAACCTATAGCTGCCGTTATCATAATTCCAGCTGTTACATCATGCCCATAAAAAGCTAAAAGTGTCGATAATCCAATAAGAATCACAACAATAGGATATCCCATCCATTGTCCTCTCCTACTTTCTTTCAATCCACTTGTAACAATATTCCTTTCTGTGCTTATGCGATGCTCCACCTGCCGCTCCATCAAACATAAGATACGTTCTGGCGCATCAGGAATAACTTCCCCATAGGCTTTAAAATCTTCAGGAGCAGGCAAAGGACCACGAAAAGAGTGTTCCGTTTCTAATGCCATAAAAGCACTTACTATTTTAGAGCGTTTTTCAGGTTCTAAGGTTTCAAGTACTTTATTGATATCGGTAATATCTTCTGATAACTCTTCTTTATTAGGCAACGTAGATATGTCTTGTTTAGTCTCTTTTTGCTTATTACTTTCCAAAGTTTAGCCGTTTCAGAACAGCATTCATGTCATTTGCTACAAGCCTTGCATCTCGCTGCAAATCTTCGAAATCATTTCCTTGCAGATAGCGTCCAAAGCGTTTCTTTGGACCCATACCTATCACAGACAATAAGCCAGACCGCATCGTTGGTCTTTCTGAGAACAAGACCGATGTGGTAACATTATTCTGTTCTTTTTTCTTTATTAGTTTCATATCAACAATGATGTTCTTAAATGAACACGCCACAAATTTACATATTCTATTCGGAAAGTCCAAGCCTTCACATAATTATTTTCTCGCGTTATAAGAAGAAAACACCATTCTCATTAGCCCGAAGAAGCTTACCAAAATCAAAATCCTTTCGAGAACATAAATATTTATTTTCACGAAGAGAAATATTTTTCTTCATGAACAAAAATATTTTTTTTCATGAAAATAATTCGACAATCATGCCCTTTAAACATCCAAACGGCAAAATACATCCCATTTACCTTTGGTTTTACAACACTTTTTTCACAGCAAATTACTCTCCATTCAACTATATATAGCATCGTATTTAACCCTCAACACCAATGGTGCTTACCAACAACACCACACGTGCTAAACACCAACACAACAACAGAAAACAGAGATATATTTACAAGACCGCACTAACAAAAAACCGAAACCATATTAATGAATTAGGGCTTATAGGTTCCAAACAAACCTATAAGCCCTAATTCATTCTATAAAGTTCCCTTTATTTCGCCTTTGACTTCTGCTTTTTATCAACAACTACATTGCTTGCTGGTTCGAGTTTAACCGAAGGCTGACCAACAACTGGTTGCAAGAGTTTCTTATACTCTGCTGGATTCTTCAAGATTTCCACAGCCTTTTTCCACTGCTTATCAAACTGCAGACTATTCTCCAAGGAGCCTTTCTGGTAATAATAAGCTGAAACGAGGTCGCTCGTCAACACCTTCTTCAGGGTTTGCTTGTTATAATCAAGGTCTTTAGCAAGATTATGATTCAACTTCTTCTCTAAGGCATCAAACTCACCTTTCGCATCATCATAATAGCCTTCGAACTTAGCCAACTTCACAAGATTCTCCAAGTATTTCTTACTCTCACGGTCATACTTGAATCCACTCTTCAATACAGCTTGCTTGAAGTCTTCAAAGTCAGCATCTGAAATAACAAATGTCTTTGCAGGACCAATAGTAGGATGCTTCTTCAAATACTGCAACTCCCAATTCCACATTACCTCTGTTGAATCGCGACCAGAGGAAGCAAGGTAGAAAGCAATGTTTGGTAGAGAGTCTGGACGCACTTCAACATCTGGTTTGATACCACCACCATCACGCACCTCACGTCCGTTTGCCGTGTGGAACACATGTGTTAGCGAGTCTGGTACATGCTCAGTATATCCGCCATTTGCATGCTTATAGTTAATAGCTTGTATACAACGGCCGCTCGGGATATAATACTTACTTGTCGTGAGTTTTAAATTTCCATTATAAGGAAGGTCCATTGATACCTGTACAAGTCCCTTACCATAGGTACGTGTACCGAGAACTACCGCACGATCAAGGTCCTGCAGACTACCACTGGTAATCTCACTGGCACTCGCAGTCTCATCATTCACCAATACAACAATCGGCATAACGGTGTCGATTGGTTCAACTGTCGTCTTATACTCTTTGTTTGCACGCTCCATCTTACCCACCGTCTTCACCAGTGTAATCCCTTTCGGTACAAACATATTTACGATGTTAACCGCCTCTTGTAAACTACCACCACCATTGTTACGGAGGTCGAAGACAAGTGAGGTCATACCCTGTTTCTTCATATCAAGGAAGGCACGACGTACGTCCTTAGCACACCCCGTAGTGAAAGAGTTAAGATTCAGATATCCCACTCCACCATCCTGCACACCATAATAAGGTACGGCAGGGAGTTGAATAGCACGACGAGTAATCTTAAACTTCATCTTCTTATTCGTTGATGGTCGCTGAATAGTCAGGATAAAGGTTGTACCAGCATCGCCGCGTAGATGATTGCTGACGTATGCAACATCCTTCCCCACCATTGACGAATCGCCAATAGCAAGGATGACATCACCCTTCTTCAAACCAACTTCCGCAGCAGGCATATTCTCATAAGGCTCATCAATCACCGTATTCTTCAATAAGAAATTATAACGAATCAATGCACCGATACCTGCATACTTACCCGAAATCATCAAGTCGAGGTCCTTCACCTTCTCCTCAGGATAATAAACCGTGTAAGGGTCGAGCGAACGGAGCATATAATTGATACCCGTTCCGATTACTTCGTCGGCATTAAGACTATCAACATACATCAAGTCAAGATACTTGTAAATAGCCGAAAAAGTCTCAAGATTCTTTGCGACATTGAAGTTATGCTCCTTCTCTGCAGTGCTTTGTGCCATAACAGACCCACTGAAAGTTAGCAACCAGAGTCCGAAAGCCAAAAACAATTTTCTCATTATATATTATATCTGTTTGTTGTTTAATGTTCTTATAACGGGACAAAAGTACATTATTATAATGGAAAACACGCCTTAATGACAACGAAAATAAAGAAAATTACGATTTTATTGAAATTTTCTTCAAAAACATTTGGCAGTTTCAAAGAAACATACTACCTTTGCAACCGCTTACAAGAAATAAGCAATACAAACTGCTTCAGTAGCTCAGTTGGTTAGAGCACCTGACTGTTAATCAGGGGGTCGTTGGTTCAAGCCCATCCTGGAGCGCATCAAAAGGAATTACTTTCGTAATTCCTTTTTTGTTTTATAACTTTCAAGAGCTTTTGAGAAGATTATTAAGAATTTCTAAATTAGCTCTTATTAGCCTAATTAGGCTAATAAGGTTAATAAGCCCAACATGATAAAGAATAATAGGAAAAAGGAAAAGAAAAAGGTGTATGGTCTCCTTTTTAAGGAGGCACATACACCCACTATTATATGTAAGTATGAAAAGTTACTCTTACTTTGAGCGCCAAAGACCATGGAGGTTGCAGTACTCACGTGCGTAAACCTCAGTTGCATCAGTCTTAAACTCAGCTACTGGACGGTCTGTTGGCTCGAGATACTTACGGAGAACCTCGTTGTTGTCAGTTACCAACTCAATCCAAAGAATAGAGTGAGCCTCTGTCATTGGATGCTCAACCTCACCAACAGTTACACGGTAACCACCTTCAATCTTCTCAACAACAGGTACGTGCTTCTCGGTAGCAGCATCAGTAGTATTCTCAACTACGTGCTCCATACCAGCAACACCACACTCACCGCCTACTAATACTTCAACGATCTGACCACTCTCTGAACACTTATATAATTCGTTTCGCTTTGACATAATAAATTATTTCTTAATGTTTTATGTCTGCAAAGATATATCTATTTTCCGAAAGAAACAAACTTTCCACTTGTAAACATTACAAGTTTTACATTCTTTAAGACTTCGCTCACTACTATGATTGCCTTGTATTTACAGAATATCTTACCTTATTAGCAATCAAAACTTTATCAACTCCACCCTATTCCACCATCTTTAACCATCGTAAAGATGCCTAACACCAATGGTGCGAACCATGAGCACACGATGTGCGGAGGGCTAAACACCAAAGAACTCATCATATAAAGAAGTGCCATATGACGTTAGAAAAAGCATATAAAACAAAAAGTAAGTCTACTTAATGTGATAAGAAGACTTACTTTCTCAAGGTTTATACACCTCTAAATATAGGATATTACATAGAAAAATGTATGCTTTTTTCTTTTTATCTGATAGCTGTACTTACTTTACAACTATCTTCTTGCCTGCATGGATATAAACGCCACGCTGTGAAGGCTTACCTGTGAGTCGCTGACCAGAGAGTGTGTAATAATACTTATCGCCCTTACTCTGTTTAGCATCAATCTCAACACCCTCAATACCAGTAATGTCATTCGTCACGTTATTGACAACATACTTACCATTCTCCTTTGTTGATGAAACTTCAAAGTAAGACGTTTTCTTCACGCGTTCGATGTCTAAACTTTGATTATCACTGGCATTTGCTGCGCTACCAATACTAAACACAAAGTTCACATAGTCATCAGCTTTTGTGAGCGTATAGTCCTTATAGAACCAAGTCTTACCATTCAGGGTTGTCTTTGAAGTAACCTTATCGCCTGGCCATGCCGTTGCTGTGTGCGTACCACCCCATGAATGATAGTTCACGTATGAGTTCCAACCCACCTGATCAGTATTCACATAGACCCGAATCGTCTCTGGTGTGAAGGGGACAGGAGCCGTAACCTTATAGCTACGAGTAATAACCTTACCCACAACACCACCTGCCAACAAGGCTACCTTCAAGGTTGTTTCGCCCTCAGGAAGGGTTATCTCCGTTCCAGAAGCCACCTGCGCGCTACTTGCCGTTGGTGTTGTACCATTCGTTGTATAAACAAGTTTTGCACCCGCATTGGCAGAAACGGCAGTTAGTCTTACCTTTAAATTCTCGCCTTCATACGCTCCACTCGCCTTATCAACCCAAGGAGTCTCAGCATCATTAGTCAAATAATAAGCGTAGTGATAACCACTCAAGAGCTTTGTATAACGTGAAGTAGGAACTATCAGTTGGTTAGCATTGCTACCCACAACGACCAAAAGTTTTCCGTTTGTACCCGTAACAACATTCGCATAATAGCCAGTAGAAGAGCGGTAGTTCTGATAACTGCTCGTATTCGTTACACCAGCCAACTTACGGGCATCAATCATTGCCTTTATTTCCTTTGGATAAGCGAGGTAATGGGTATAGAAAACACAAGGTGTTCCAGGCATTGCCAACAAGTAAGCATTGGCTGCAAGCGTATCTTTTCGGATAGGGTCTGGAGTGTAACCGCTCGTCGTTCCTCTGTCTTGAACATCGTGATTCTCAACAAAGGTAACGGCATACTGCTTATAAGCTCCATTATCAACATTGATGCCAGTTGTTCTCGATTCGTTAAGCACACTCCAATTATTCTGATTGATAGCATCACGAACAGCATAGCGGAAAGCAAAGTCGAAGGCTGCACTATTCTTACCAGTAGCATCAATCCACCCCTTTACAGTATTCGCATTGCCGTCCCAAAACTCACCAACAGAGTAAGTAACGTTAGCCGACGTATTATAATTACCAACATGAGAAGCAGCAAATCCCTTCACCATATCATAACGGAAACCAGCATATCCGAGGTCGTTTAGCAAGAAATTCTCGTATGCCTTAACAATCTTCTGTACGTTACCACTCTTGTGATCAAGGTCGCGCATACCGCCCCAACCTTCTCCATCGTCATTATTCTGACTGAGCTGAGTGCCTGTTTTTCTTGCTTCTGTGGCAGCTGCTCCACCGTCATCATCAGCACAAACATCCGTAGAAAGGTTTTGATAAGTCACTCCATTGTACGTTTCTGCTGGGAAACCAAACCATCCATTATTCGTTCCATGGTGATTGATAACCACATCGGCAATCGTACCAATCTGCTTGTTCTTAAAGGTAGTAATCATACTCCTCAACTCCGCCTCCGTACCGAACGATGAGTTCTGATTGAAGTAATAGAGTGGGTCATAGCCCATTGACTTCGTTGCGGCAGCCTTACCACTCTGTGGAACCCATACAAGATCGAAGTAACCAGAGAAGTCATTAGCTTTCTTCTCCAGCACTGTCCACTGCGAATCATCAAATGAATCCCAATAAAAACCTTGTAGCATTACGCCACCATAACCAGCAGGCCACCCTTGTGCCATTGTGCAAAGGGAGATTCCTAAGGCATATAAAAATGCAAGTTTACGTTTCATATAGATTTCTTTTTTAGTCTTTTATAGTCTATGTCTACAAAGATAGTCATTTACCAAACACAATATCCGCAAACAACTGTGTATCTAAGTATTTTAAAATGCAATCGTTTGCACTTTCATGAACAGAAAACTAAGCCCCAAGTACTCAATAGTTTCCTCTTCAAAAGCCATAAAAAAGAAAGAGTGTGTCGAACAATCCTTCGACACACTCTTATCGTTTTACCTAAATTCAAGTCATTAAGGAACAAGTTCCATTGTACAGTGCGACTTCGTATCACACAAGAGATAGAGCTTGATATTGTACTTACCAGCTGCAACATTGATGTTACCACCCTTGAAAGTAATATCAGTCAATGAGCCACCCCAATCTAATACCCAATCATTGTTAGCACGGAACTTCATCTCACCTGCAGTCAGTGTGATGCCCTTTATCTCCCAACACTTCTCAGTAGCATTGTAGGTCATTGCCTGATCGCTGTTCCAACCATTTGGAGTTGCAGAGCCAATAATACCAACGCTATTAATAGCTGTGTAGGTAAGAGTCTGTGATGTGAGGTCAATATCCACCTTATAGAAGCCTGCTGGCTCTGTCATCACGATATTACTACCCTTCTCTACGAGACCAGTACCATAGTCAGTACCGTTCCAATCCTGCTGCGTTGCGAACTTAAAGCCATTCTGATTAAGATACATAAAGCCTGTATACTTACCATCAGCAGCTGCGCTATAAAGCGGATTACTGAATGACCAGCCGTTAGCATCGCCTGACATATAAAGATACTGAGTGAAGGCTGGTGCAACACAAGTTACGTTTGCAGTCACACTCTGTGAAAGGCTAAAGCCCTCACCACGGAGCAACTTTACTTTATCTGTCACTGTAATAGGCACCTGATGTAGGTTGCCATTCTTACCATAGAGGCTCTCTACAGCAGAAACCAGTTCTGTACTCTTGACCTTACCGCTCTCACTTGCGTTGAGGGTTGCGGTCTTGTTATTATAAGAAAGTACAGCCGTCAAGGTCTGAGAAACGACAGAATCTGTTGATACCACCTTTGGAACAAACAGCTGAACAGAATCTGCTGTCTCTGTATTGAAGTCGATGGCAGCTGCTTGGCTTACAGTAAACGTAACCGTACTCGCTGTCTCTGCGCTGTTACTCTGTGGAGCAGACCATGCTTCATATTCATCGCTACCGCAAGAAGCAAGGAGCAATGCGGCACTTGCCATGATTAATAATTTCTTCATTTCGATTCTTCTTGTTATGTGATAAGGGTGTGTCATACTGATTGTGCCTGCTGACACACCCTCTATTATCATCTTTAATAAATTACTGCTTTACGAAAGAATACTGACCCGTGATGTCGTTGAAGTAAACAGTGTAAGTACCCTTACCATTGCGAACATTCTTACCGCCCTTCGTTGCAACACCATATGGGAATGCCTCAGAACCCCAGTTTACGTCCCAAGTACCGTTAGCAGCGAACTTACAGCCCTCACCATCAGCACCAGTAGACTTCTCAGCGAAGGTTACAGTAGTCTTCCAGTCATGATTCTCAACAACAGTTGTCTGTGCAGTCATTGGTGTACCAGCAGCATTCCAGCTGTCATGCTTACCAGGAAGACCCATAGAATTGTAAACAGTAGGTGTAGCACCAGTGTACTCTGCGATTGTCAGTTTCACATTCTTAGTATCAAAAGTAATGGTATAGTAACCAGCTGTTGGAACCTTGATATCAGAAGAACCGCCATCATTATAAAGGAACTCACCATAGCTTGCGCCCTGACCAACCTGACCAGCATCCCAATTCTCTGGGTTCTTCTTCAGCTTGAAGCCTGCGGTTGACAGATAACCAGTCCAAGAAATTACGCCCTTACCAGTCTTCTTGTCATACTCCTGACCTTCCATTGGCAACAATGGAACCACCTGACTATTACCCCAAGAGCCATCACCGAACGAACCACCGACGAGATACCAAGTCTCAACAGGAGCGTCAGAAAGCTCAACATAATAAGGAGCAACACTCATCTTGACAGGGTTAGAGTAGATTGTATCACCATTTACTAATGAGTAAACACGTGCGTAGAGTTCCTGTGTTGCAGGGACAGTAGTCTCCTCATAGCGTTCCATCTTCTGAATAGCCGTTGCAAGGTCGGCTGCAGGAACAGAGGTAGAAGCAGTTCCTGTTGGTGAACCAACAGCAGCATAGTTACCACGTTCAGCATCCATATCAACAACAGCGTCCACAGACTTTGTCCAAGTGTTGGTAGTTGAGAACTGCATACCATATTCAGCAGCTACAGGGAAACCATATTCAGGCTGCGACCATGTGAACTTCAGGCTCTCAGCAACCTTTAAATCTATTGTTTGTGCAGCGTAAGCTGGTGTGTTCAGAACGAATGTCTTTGGTGACTGAAGAACTGGATTATTATCCAAGTCCTTGTCGCAGGCTGAGAACAATGCCACACCTGCACACAACAGCAACGATGACTTAATTATTGATTTCATATTGATTATTCTTTAATCGTTTACTTTCTATTATTCAGTAGTACGTCTTTTCAATGCCTTTTAAGTCCCAAGAACGTCTTTGTTAACCATGAAATAGGTCATGTTGAAGTCTTGTTGGCGAATTCTTTTCATGAAAAGAAATAATTATTTTCACGAGTGGAAATATTTATTTTCATGAAGAAAAATATTTATTTTCATGAAAAGAATTTGCCAATGATGATTTCCGAGAGATTCAATCACGGTTTTCACCAGACTTTTCAGCCATTGACAACACCTTAATTAATACCCAGTATTCTGAATCAAGTTGCTATTAGCAGTCATGTCACTTGTCGGAATTGGGAAGAGGTTGAGGTGAGAGTCGAAGTTACGGCCACTCTTCACACCACCCTTCCAACTCCAGTTGTAATTAACATTACCACCGAAGTAACCGAAACGGATAAGTGTTGTACGACGCAAGCCCTCAAAGTAGAACTCACGGCTCCACTCGTCGCATATCTGACGAAGTGAATAAGCAGTCTGAGTAGTAGCATTAGCACGCGTGCGGAGCGCATTGATATAAGCTGTACCCTGTGCAGTTGTCGTTCCATTGTTCTGACGTGCATCAGCCTCAGCATATATCAAGTAAGCCTCAGCAGCACGCATAAGGAAGAAGTCGGCATCTGGGAAGAGCGAGTTGTGACCTGCACTGCCGTCCGTCTTAAAGTTATTAAACTTACAAACAGAGAATCCGTTGGTAAATACCTTTACGCCCTTCTCATCGTCACCATTGCTTACATTACGACCTTCACCATCAAAGAGAGCGCGATCGTCATCAGCAGCTGCTGGCATAGCGTATGCAGCAACATTAGGAGCATCGTTGTTAGGGAAGAACTTCTGTACGAGGTCTGTACGCATACGGTTACCAGCCCAACCGCCAGTTGTGTTGTTACCAGCAACGGTAGCACTCTTGATATGCTCACTGTTATCGTTAGAACCAGCCATGAGGTAGAGTGTTGTTCCGTATGAAGTAGTCTTCAAACCATCCTGAAGGATTGGGAAGATAGCCTCAACAGAAGCACCATTCTCACCATTATCGCCCATGAAGAGCTGCTGATAAGCACTCCACTGTCCCTTCTTGGTAGTATAGAGCTTATAAGGAGAGTCGATAACCTTCTTTGCATATAACTTAGCATTAGCCCAATCAGCAGTACCTGTATAAACCTCAGCATTCATATAAAGACGAGCCAAGAGCATCCAAGCAGCAGCTTTGTCGACACGACCATAGCCAGTAGTGGCTGAAGTCTTAGGATTTGCGTCGTTCAGATTAGGCTCAACCTCATTCTTCAACTCATCAATAAGCCACTTATAAAGGTCTGCACGCTGAATACGAGCAGGCTTATCAGATGAGATAGCTGTTGTGAAAGGAACATTGCCCCATCCGTCCAAGAGGTAATAATAGTTCAAAGCACGGATGAAACGAACCTCGGCTGACATCGTTGCGTTGTAGTCACCGAAGTCTGCAAGATACTGGTTGCAATAAG